>NZ_JAOXMC010000022.1:0-91588 GCF_026343815.1 Pseudomonas sp. BJa3
CAACTGCCTTTTTCACCGCTGCCGATCTGACGACCGAAGCACCTCCGCAACCCTCTTGATCGATCAACTCATTGATACTCAAGGAGTTTTTCGTTCCGATGTCGCTGGAAGTGGGGCGCATTATAAGGGGATCTGAAACCCCGTCAACCTTTATTTCAGTTATATAAAGCAAAACCTCAAAACTAAGCGGGGCGGCCTCTCGGCCGCCCCGCTTTCATCCCTGCGCCTTACAAGCTAGGGAAGGCAAACTGCGACGCCTCATGGCTGGCCCGCTGCGGCCAACGCTGGGTGATCGCCTTGCGACGGGTATAGAAACGCACACCGTCCGGGCCATAGGCATGCAGATCACCAAACAGCGAACGCTTCCAGCCACCGAAGCTGTGATACGCCACCGGCACCGGCAGCGGCACGTTGACGCCGACCATGCCCACTTCGATCTCATCGCAGAACAGCCGCGCCGCCTCACCGTCACGGGTGAAGATGCAGGTACCGTTGCCGTACTCATGCTCGTTGATCAACTGCATGGCTTGCTCCAGGCTGTTCACCCGCACAACGCACAGCACCGGCCCGAAAATCTCTTCCTTATAGATACGCATTTCGGGGGTTACCTTGTCGAACAAGGTGCCACCGACGAAATAGCCATCTTCGTTACCGGCCACACGGAAACCGCGCCCATCGACCACCAGCTTGGCGCCAGCGGCGACGCCGTCGTCAATGTAACCCACAACCTTGTCACGGGCGGCCGCGGTCACCAGCGGGCCCATGTCCAGGCCGCAGGATGTACCGGCACCGATCTTCAGCGCCTTGATCTGCGGCTCCAGCTTGGCGATCAGCGCATCGGCCACCTGGTCGCCGACACACACCGCCACCGAAATGGCCATGCAGCGCTCGCCGCAAGAACCATAGGCAGCGCCCATCAGCGCGCTGACCGCGTTATCCAGATCGGCGTCGGGCATCAGCACCGCATGGTTCTTCGCACCGCCCAAGGCCTGCACGCGCTTGCCGCGCTTGGTGCCTTCGGCATAGATGTATTCAGCGATCGGGGTCGAGCCGACAAAGCTCAGGGCCTTGACCTCTGGCGCCTCGATCAGTGCGTCGACCGCTTCCTTGTCGCCGTGCACCACGTTGAGGATGCCCTTCGGCAGGCCGGCTTCCAGCAGCAGCTGGGCGATGTACAGGGTCGAGCTCGGGTCACGCTCGGACGGTTTGAGAATGAATGCGTTGCCGCAGGCGATGGCCAGCGGGTACATCCACAGCGGCACCATGGCCGGGAAGTTGAACGGCGTGATACCGGCGACGATGCCCAGCGGCTGGAAATCGGACCAGGCGTCGATGTTCGGGCCGACGTTGCGACTGTACTCGCCCTTGAGCAGCTCCGGGGCGGCGCAGGCGAACTCGACGTTCTCGATGCCACGCTTGAGCTCGCCCGCAGCGTCCTCCACGGTCTTGCCGTGTTCCTCGCTGATCATCTGCGAGATTTTCGCTTCGTTCTGCTCAAGCAGCTGCTTGAAGCGGAACATCACCTGGGCGCGCTTGGCCGGTGGGGTATTGCGCCAGGCCGGGAAGGCGGCCTTGGCCGAATCGATGGCCTGCTGGATGGTGGCGCGGCTGGCCAGCTCGACCTTGCGCACGGCCTGGCCGGTCGACGGGTTGAAGACATCGGCGGTGCGCTCGCCCTTGCTGACCAGTTCGCCGTGGATCAGGTGCTGAACAATGCTCATGCATAACTCCAGATAAAGAAGGTAGAGACAGGCGCGTGGCACTCACGCGCCCGACGTCAGAATCGGAAAATCAGTCGACCTTGTTCAGGGCTTCGCCCACGGCGTCGAACAGACGATCCAGCTCTTGAAGCTGGGTGTTGAAGGTCGGCCCGAACTGCAGGGTGTCGCCACCGAAGCGT
The DNA here is from genome assembly GCF_026343815.1 of Pseudomonas sp. BJa3. Lineage (NCBI taxonomy): Bacteria > Pseudomonadati > Pseudomonadota > Gammaproteobacteria > Pseudomonadales > Pseudomonadaceae > Pseudomonas > Pseudomonas sp. BJa3. Next base: position 1,901 of record NZ_JAOXMC010000022.1, read on the forward strand.
ACATAGAAGCCGGCTTGCCACAGCTTCATGGCTGCCTCGTACGGACGAACGATGGCATCGCCATCGCGCGCGGCGATCTGTATCGCGCCGGCCAGGCCGTAGTTGCGGATATCGACGACGTTCTTGGTGCCTTTGACGCCATGCAGCAGCTTTTCGAAGTGCGGCGCCAGCTCGGCTGCGGACTGCACCAGGTTTTCCTTCTGCAGCAGGTCCAGCGCGGCGATGCCGGCGGCGCAGGCGACCGGGTGCGCCGAGTAGGTGTAGCCGTGGGGGAATTCCACCGCGTACTCAGGGGTCGGCTGGTTCATGAAGGTCTGGTAGATTTCGCCGGTGGCGATCACCGCGCCCATCGGGATGGCGCCGTTGGTGACCTGCTTGGCGATGCACATCAGGTCCGGGGTCACGCCGAAGGCTTCGGCACCGGTCATGGCGCCCATGCGGCCGAAGCCGGTGATCACTTCATCGAAGATCAGCAGGATGTTGTGCTGGCTGCAGATCTCGCGCAGGCGCTTGAGGTAGCCCTTCGGCGGCGGCAGCACACCGGCGGAACCAGCCAGCGGTTCGACAATGACCGCGGCGATGTTCGAGGCGTCATGCAGCTCGATCAGCTTGAGCATCTCGTCGGCCAGGGCGATACCGCCCTCTTCCGGCATGCCCTTGCTGAACACGTTGCCCGGCAGCACGGTGTGGGGCAGATGGTCGACGTCCAGCAACTGACCGAACAGCTTGCGGTTACCGTTGACGCCACCCAGGCTGGTGCCGGCGATGTTCACCCCGTGATAGCCACGGGCACGGCCGATGATCTTGGTCTTGGTGGCCTGGCCTTTCAGGCGCCAGTAGGCACGCACCATTTTCAGCGCGGTGTCGGCGCACTCGGAGCCGGAGTTGGTGAAGAACACGTGGTTCAGGTCGCCCGGCACCAGGTTGGCGATCTTCTCAGCCAGCTGGAACGACAACGGGTGGCCGAACTGGAAGGCCGGCGAGTAGTCGAGGGTGGCGACCTGACGGGCCACCGCTTCGCTGATCTCTTTGCGAGTATGCCCGGCGCCGCAGGTCCACAGGCCCGACAAGGCGTCGAACACCTTGCGGCCCTTGTCGTCGACCAGGTAGTTGCCTTCGGCCGCCACGATCAGCCGCGGGTCGCGCTGGAAGTTGCGGTTGGCGGTGTACGGCATCCAGTGGGCATCCAGCTTGAGCTGGCTGGCCAGACCGGCTTGAGCGGATTCGGGCATGTTCATCGGGCGGTTCCTCGAAAGACGATTAGGCAACGATGGGTGTTGTTGCAGCTAAGTTGTCACGGCGATAAAGTTCGAAAAACCCAGCTTTTCTAACCTTCAGTCAGCGGATAACTAAACTAATGAGCCGACGTCCCGATCCCCTCGCGCAGGTCAGCGATTTCGACATTCGCCTATTGAAGATCTACCGCAGTGTGGTCGAGTGCGGCGGCTTTTCAGCGGCGGAAAACGTCCTGGGCATCGGCCGTTCGGCCATCAGCCAGCAGATGAATGACCTTGAACAGCGCTTGGGCCTGCGCCTGTGTCAACGTGGCCGGGCAGGTTTTTCGCTGACCGAGGAAGGTCGCGAGGTCTACCACTCGGCGCTGCAACTCCTCAGCGCCCTGGAGACGTTCCGCACCGAGGTCAATGGCCTGCACCAGCACCTGCGCGGCGAGCTGAACATTGGTCTCACCGACAACCTGGTCACCCTGCCACACATGCGCATCACCCACGCCCTTGCCGAACTCAAGGACCGCGGCCCCGACGTGCGTATCCAGATCCGCATGATCGCCCCCAGCCAGGTCGAGCAAGGCGTGCTCGACGGCAGCCTGCACGTGGGCGTGGTACCGCAGACCAGTCCGTTGTCAGGTCTTGAATACCAACCGCTGTACAGCGAGCGCTCGCTGCTTTATTGCGCGGTCGGCCATCCGCTGTTCTACGCCGAAGACCAGCAGATCGATGACGATCGCCTCAACGCCCAGGACGCTATCGCCCCGACCTTCCGCCTGCCCGCCGACATCCAGGCGCACTACCAGGCCCTGCACTGTACCGCCAGCGCCTCGGACCGCGAAGGCATGGCCTTCCTGATCCTGACGGGCCGCTATATCGGCTATTTGCCCGACCACTACGCCAGCTTCTGGGTGCAGCAAGGGCGCCTGCGGGCGCTGAAGCCCGCCCAGCGCTTCTATGACCTGGGCCTGAGCTGGGTAACGCGCAAGGGACGACGACCAAACCTGGTGCTGGAAAGCTTCCTCGAGAGCCTGGCTGCGACACGCTGATGCCTGTCCCTGACGCTAATGCTTGTCACTTCGGCACAGGCAGGTAATCTGTCCGACATCCGTAACGACCCGCCCGGAATCGTCCATGACCCTAGAAGTCCCTGCGCATCGCTCCCCCGCCTCGGGCAAGCCCGCCGGCCGCATTCGCCAGAAGAACGAACAGGCCATCATCCAGGCCGCCGAGGACGAGTTCGCCCGCCACGGCTACAAGGGCACGAGCATGAACACCATCGCGCTCAAGGCCGGGTTGCCCAAGGCCAACCTGCATTATTACTTCACCAACAAGCTGGGCCTGTACATCGCGGTGCTGAGCAACATCATCGAACTGTGGGACAGCACCTTCAACGCCCTGAGCGTGGAGGACGACCCGGCCGAGGCGCTCAGCCAGTACATTCGCACCAAGATGGAGTTCTCCCGGCGCAACCCGCAGGCCTCGCGAATCTTCGCCATGGAAGTGATCAGCGGCGGCGAGTGCCTGAGCGAGTACTTCAGCGCCGACTACCGGGAATGGTTCCGTGGCCGCGCCGCGGTGTTCCAGGCCTGGATGGACGCCGGCAAGATGGACCGGGTAGATCCGGTGCACCTGATCTTCCTGCTCTGGGGCAGCACCCAGCACTACGCCGACTTCGCCACCCAGATCTGCCAGGTCACCGGCCGCAGCCGCCTGACCAAACAGGACATGGAAGACGCCAGCAACAATCTTATCCACATCATTCTCAAAGGCTGCGGCATCAGCACGCCCGCCTGACCCGGACTTATGCCTTCTACCCTGCTCGAGCTCTGCGAATTGCGCGAAGAAATCCGCAAGAGCCGCTTCATCACCCTCGCCGGCCCGATCGGCAGCCCCGCCGAGGCCATGGCCTTCATCGAACGCCACAGCGACCTGGCGGCCACCCACAACTGCTGGGCCTGGAAGCTCGGCGCCCAGTACCGCAGCAGCGATGACGGCGAACCGGGCGGCACGGCCGGGCGACCGATCCTAGCCGCCATCGAAGCCCAGGACTGCGACCAGGTGGTGGTGCTGGTGATCCGCTGGTATGGCGGCATCCAGCTGGGCACCGGTGGCCTGGCCCGGGCCTACGGCGGCGGCGCCAACAAATGCCTGCAGCAGGCACCCAAGCGTGTGCTGGTGCAGCGCAGCGCGTTCAGTTGCAGCTGCACCTTCAGCGAACTGGCGCTGCTCAAGCTACGCCTGGCTGAGGTGGACGGCGTGGTGCTGGACGAGCAGTTCACCGCCAACGGCGTCGACCTGCGCATCGCCCTGGGTGAAAGCCACTTAAACCTACTGCAGCAGCAACTCGCCGACCTGAGCCGCGGTCGCATCCTGCTGGAAAGAGAGTGAGCGTTGCCCACAACTACTGTGGGCCTGCCTGTGGATAAGCTTGGGGCAAGCTGATACAGGCCTTGTGCGACAAGGCCTGCGAAGCATTGAGCATATTTTGATCACATTTGTGTGACACCGGCACAAGTGACTGAAAGACTGTGAGTTATCCCCAGCTTTCAATGTAAGCTCGCCCCCAAACCGCCATTTTCTGGCCCGCTGCGCTTGCACACAATTACTGTGGAGCGGCTTGTGGATAACCCGTGAACTACAGCGCCAGGCCCAGCCCCCACAGGCTTTCCAGGCAATCGATCGTTTTTTGATCAGCCTCCACAAGGCGAGCGCCAGTTACCTGGTTTATGCTCGTCACCCAGGCCTTTCCCGGTGGAGGGCAATCACCCCGTTGTCGCTCGGCGAGCGAACCTATGCACAACAGCGCTCGCCCCGCCTTTGATATGGAGTATCGCAATGACCGCAAACAAGAATGCCCTGATCATCGGCGCCTCCCGAGGCCTTGGCCTCGGGCTGGTGCAACGCTTGCGCGAAGATGGCTGGAATGTCGTCGCCACCGTGCGCGACCCGCAACAGCCAGGCGCTCTGCGCGAGGTTTCCGGTGTACGTATCGAGCGCCTGGAGATGAACGACACCGTCCAACTCGACGGGCTCAAGCAGCGCCTGCAAGGTGAAGTGTTCGACCTGGTGTTCGTCAACGCCGGAGTCATGGGCCCGCTGCCGCAGGACCTTGAAAGCGTGCAGGTGCAGCAGATCGGCGAGCTGTTCATGACCAACGCCGTGGCGCCGATCCGTGTGGCCCGGCGCCTGGCCAGCCAAGTGCGTCAAGGCAGCGGCGTGCTGGCCTTCATGAGCTCGATCCTGGGTAGCGTGACCATCCCCGACGGCGGCGAGATCTGCCTGTACAAGGCCAGCAAGGCTGCCCTCAACTCGATGATCAACAGCTTCGTGGTCGAGTTGCAGCGCCCCGACCTTGCCGTGCTGGCCATGCATCCGGGCTGGGTGAAGACCGACATGGGCGGCGAGAATGCCGAGATCGACGTGCTCACCAGCACCCGTGGCATGCTCGAGCAGATCAAGGCGCAGAGCGGCAACGGCGGCCTGCGTTTCATCAACTACAAGGGCGAGCCGCTCACCTGGTGATTCACTGCGTGACAGGCCTGGATGGGCGCATTGCCCGGCCAGGCCCTGTAGAATGGCGGCCAACCGTACCTGATCGAGATTGCACACATGTATGACTGGCTGAACGCCTTGCCCAAGGCGGAACTGCACATGCACCTGGAGGGCTCGCTGGAGCCCGAACTGCTGTTCGCCCTGGCCGAACGCAACAAGGTCGCGCTGCCCTGGGCCGATGTCGAAACCCTGCGCGGCGCCTATGCCTTCAACAACCTGCAGGAGTTCCTCGACCTCTATTACCAGGGCGCCGGCGTCCTGCGTACCGAGCAGGATTTCTACGACCTGACCTGGGCCTACCTGCAACGCTGCAAGGCGCAGAACGTTATCCACACCGAGCCGTTCTTCGACCCGCAGACCCATACCGACCGGGGCATTCCGTTCGAGGTGGTGCTCAATGGCATCAGCCAGGCACTCAAGGATGGCCGTGAACAGCTTGGCATCTCCAGTGGTTTGATCCTCAGCTTCCTGCGCCACCTGAGCGAGGACGAGGCGCAGCAAACCCTCGACCAGGCCCTGCCCTTCCGCGACGCATTCGTCGCCGTAGGCCTGGACAGCTCGGAAAAAGGCCATCCGCCCAGCAAGTTCCAGCGCGTCTTCGACCGCGCCCGCAGCGAAGGCTTTTTGACCGTGGCCCATGCCGGCGAGGAAGGCCCGCCCGAATACATCTGGGAGGCGCTCGACCTGCTGAAGATCCAGCGTATCGACCACGGCGTGCGCGCCATCGAGGACGAACGCCTGATGCAGCGCATCATCGACGAGCAGATCCCGTTGACCGTCTGCCCGTTGTCCAACACCAAACTGTGCGTGTTCGACCACATGAGCCAGCACAACATCCTCGACATGCTCGAGCGTGGCGTGAAGGTCACGGTCAACTCCGATGACCCGGCCTACTTCGGCGGCTACGTCACCGAGAACTTCCATGCCCTGCACGAGCATCTGGGCATGACCCAGGAGCAGGCACGCCGCCTGGCGCAGAACAGCCTGGACGCACGCCTGGTGCGCTAACCGACCTGGCGCGAGGGTAGGCAGGCGATCGCGTTGATCTGCTGCTGGCCGAGCGGTGTAAGGTGCACCGCCCGGCTGCCCTCCTGCTCACGCACCCAGCCCGACTGGGTGAACAGCCTGAGCAACGCTTGGCCCAGGCAACCGCCGAGGTGCGGACCCTGATCGTTCCACTTGCTGCAGTGGCAGATCACACAGCCACGCCGGTCGGCGGCGGCCAGCGCGTCGATGAACACCCCCATCGCCTCCAGTTGCCCCTTGCCCTCCTGGCTCACGACCAGGTGCTGTTCGCTGCCCTCCAACCAACCGGCCACATGCAGGCGATGCAGGAGCGCGGCAGCCACCTCGCCGCCCAGATGATCACCGCACAAGCGCGCCTTGCGCATCGACAGAGGGATTTGCAGCGAAGAGCCCTGCCCACCCACGGAGCGGCTGGCCAACTGGACGCTGGCAAGGGCCTCCACTGCGGTGCCGACCTCCGGCGTTGCCAGGCGGAAAAAGCGTTTGCGCCCACGCGTTTCGTGCCTGAGCAAACCGGCACTGGACAACAGCGACAGGTGCGCGCAAGCCGAGGAAGTGCTCAGGCCGGTGATCACGGCAAGCTCGTCCGCCGCACGCGGGGTGCCATCGATCAACGCCCACAACATGGCGCTGCGCTTGGGATCGGCCATCAGGCTGGCAACCTGACTGATGCTGCGGACTGCGGTCATGAAACTGAAGCTCCCTGATGTAACTCGTCTGGCGGCGATAAGCGCCGACGCCCTGCCGCCTGTGCGGGCAAGCACGGGATGGTTCGTGTGCCGGATGGTCAGCGCCAGGCCAGGAAGGATCTCACGCTGGCATTGGGCGCCGGAGGCAGTATAAGCCGCTGGAGGTGGCTCGCCTCGCGGCATGCATGCACGGACCGAGTGGGCGTTGGTCCCCCGCGCAACGTCCGCAAAGGTGCGTTTGTCAGCGCGCCGCGCCGCAGAAGTGGCTTATGCCCCCGTTCTACTGTGGCTGCGCCAGGAACGTAGCTGACAGCCGCTATCACCAGGCTCGAAAAGTCCGACATACACAGTGAAAACTTCCGCTGCGCAAAACAGAAGGTGGCCTTACTTCAAGCCACCATGACCGTCAGTCAGGGGAGTGACTGAAGGTCATGGTGAGCGCCGGGAGCGGCGCTACACTAGTTCCGCTCCCGCTCACTGGAGGTGGATCGCGATGAAGATTGTCGTCAGTGCGTCGAACCGAAATCCCGCCTGCCCCTGGCAGGTCCAGCTCGACCAGCATGTGGTGAGTTTCCGTAGCGAGGCCGAGGCACGCTCGTTCGTCGCCCTGCTGGAGGCGCGCCTGAGCGCGCCCCACACCCTCACGCAGGCCGGCTGGCCTGCAAGCGCCGGGTCAGCACTGCGACACTGACCACCAGTGCGCCGCACAGGCTGATCACCAGCGCCATGGGCACCGCGCTGCCATCGTGCAGCACCCCGACCAGCGCTGCCGCGCCCGCGGCGACGCTGAACTGCAGACAGCCCATCAGCGCCGAGGCGCTGCCGGCCCGCGCGCCCTGCCCGCTCATGGCGCAGGCCGAGGCGTTGGGGATGATGCAACCAAGGCTGGCGATGCATATGAACAACGGCACCAGCAACGGCCACAACTGCGCTGGGCGCAGCGCCGCGACCACCAGCAGCGCCAGCGCCGCCACCAGGTACAGCCACACTGCCCGCGCCAGCAGGAACGCCGGGCCACGCTTGGCCAGCAGGCGCGCATTGACCTGGGCCATCAGGATGAAGCCTGCGGCGTTGGTGCCGAACAGCCAGCCATAGTGCTCGGCGGGCACCCCATATAACTTGATGAACACGAACGGTGAACCGGCGATGTAGGCAAACATCCCGGCGATGGCGATACCACCGGTCAACGCATGACCGACAAAAACCCGGTCACCGAACAGCCGCAGGTACTGGCGCAGCGCGCCCGACAGAGGCTGGCGCGGCACATGGGCCGGCAAGCTCTCTGGCAGCCCCAGGCCGACGGCCACCAGGCAGGCCGCGCTGAACAGGCTCAGGGCGAGGAAGATCGACTGCCAACCGGACACGTTGACCAGCACGCCACCGAGCATCGGCGCGAGGATCGGTGCCAAGCCCATCACCAGCATCAATTGCGAGAACACCTTGGCTGAGGCCACCGCGTCGCACTTGTCGCTGACGATCGCCCGCGACAGCACCATGCCGGCGCAGCCGCCCAGGGCCTGGACGAAGCGCGCCACGATCAGGCTGTCGAGGTTGGGGGCGTAGGCGCAGGCCAGGGAGGCCACGGTGAACAAGCCGACCCCGAACAGTAGCGGGATGCGCCGGCCGAATCGGTCGGCCACTGGCCCATAGGCAAGCTGCCCCAGGGACAGGCCGAGGAAGTAGGCGGCCAGGGTCGCCTGCACATGCTTTTCGTCGGTGGCGAAGGCATGCGCCATGGCCGGGAAGGCGGGCAGATAGAAGTCGATCGCCAAAGGCCCGAACGCACTGAGGGCGCCGAGAATCAGCAAGGTTCGCAGGTTCATGGAGAATCCATAGCAGGCTAAGCAAGTCGGTTAGTCTACCTGCACTGGATCATTGGGCGTTGAAAACCTTTGTAATAATTGGCCTGTAGTTCTGTAGACGCGGACTTGCCCGGGCAGCCCGCGTCTACAGAAATGCTTTAGCTGTACAATCCAGCTGTTCAGGCCACCTCGGCCTGATACCCCTCTTCACGAATCGCCGCCAGGATCTGATCCGCCGCCAGCGCACTGTCCACCCGCACCTGCTTCGCCGCCAGGTCCACCTCTACCCGCGCCGCGGCGTCCTGCTCCTGCACCGCACGGGTCACGCCTTTCACGCAATGGCCACAGGTCATGCCTTGTACATTGAACACTTGCATAGGGGTTGCCTCCTTGTGGGTTTTGTCTACTTTCAGCCTTGCCATCGGGGCAAGGTCAAGTTCCGCGTCAAACGGCCGGGCTGGAAATCCTTGCGCGGCTCGGCCAAGCTGCGCCTTTGACGATTTTGGCAAGCAGGAGATTCTTCATGATCAGGGCAGCAATGAGCCTAGTCGGACTGCTGGGCGCGCTGGCCGTGGTGCCACCGGCCAGCGCCGAAGGCAACTCGGACTACAGCGTGCTGATGATTTCCCGGGAGCGCCTGGAAGTGGCCAGCAGTTGCGAGATCGGTATCTACCTCAATGATCAGTTGGCCGGCCGGCTGTTCCAGGAGCAATCGACCTCGTTCAACCTGCCACCGGGCCCGGTCGACGTACGCTTGCGCCTGCTCCCTGGGCAGATGCCCGGTTGCGCCCCGGGTATCGAGGACCAGCGCAGCACGCGCCTGACGTTGCAGGCGGGGCAGATCAAGAAGTACCGCATCGCCACAGGGCACAAGGGCCTGGAATTGAGGCAAGCCAACCTGGGCTATTGACCTTGCCCGCATGGCAAGGTTGATGCTGAAGGCCTATCCACGGAGGAGAGAGCCATGCCCGCATCCACCACCTTCGACCTGCCGATCAGCGGCATGACCTGCGCCAGTTGCGCAGGTCGGGTTGAACGCGCCCTGCGCAAGGTCACCGGCACCGAACATGTCAGCGTCAACCTGGCCACCGAGCAGGCCCGGGTACAGGCGCCGGCCGACAGCCTGCCGGCATTGGTCGGCGCGGTGCGCGACGCCGGTTACAGCGTCCCCACCCGCACCCTCGAACTGCAGATCGGCGGCATGACCTGCGCCAGCTGCGCCGGCCGTGTCGAACGCGCCCTCGGCAAGCTGCCGGGGGTCGAGCAGGTCAGCGTCAACCTGGCCAGCGAACGCGCCCACCTCGAAGTTTTGCAGGCCGTCGATGACGGCGTGTTGATCGCCGCGGTGGAAAAGGCCGGCTACAGCGCCAGCCTGCCGCGCACCGCCGACGATGACCAGGCCCAAGCCCAACGCCGCCTGCGCAACGAACGCCTGGCGGTCGGCGCCGCCCTGCTGCTGGCCCTGCCATTGGTATTGCCGATGCTGGCGCAACCCTTCGGTGTGCACTGGATGCTGCCGGCCTGGGCGCAGTTCCTGCTGGCCACGCCGGTGCAGTTCATCCTCGGCGCACGCTTCTACGTCGCCGCCTGGAAGGCCGTGCGCGCCGGTGCCGGCAACATGGACCTGCTGGTCGCCCTGGGCACCAGCGCCGGCTACGGCCTGAGCCTGTACCAATGGGCCAACGCCCATGACGGCATGGAACCGCACCTGTATTTCGAAGCTTCGGCGGTGGTCATCGCCCTGGTGCTGCTGGGCAAGTACCTGGAAAGCCGCGCCAAGCGCCAGACCGCCAGCGCCATCCGGGCGCTGGAGGCGCTGCGCCCGGAACGGGCGGTGCGAGTCATCGAAGGGCGCGAGGAAGATGTGGCGATCAGTCAGCTGCGCCTGGGCGACCTGGTATTGGTCAAACCCGGCGAGCGCTTCCCGGTCGATGGTGAAGTACTCGAAGGCAGCAGCCATGCCGATGAGGCGTTGATCAGCGGTGAAAGCCTGCCTGTGCCCAAGGCGCCTGGCGACTCGGTAACCGGTGGGGCCATCAACGGCGAAGGCCGGCTGCTGGTAAAAACCCTGGCCCTGGGCACCGAGACCGTGCTCGCGCGCATCATCCGCCTGGTCGAGGACGCCCAGGCGGCCAAGGCGCCCATCCAGAAGCTGGTCGACCGGGTCAGCCAGGTGTTCGTGCCAGCAGTACTGGTGCTGGCGCTGATCACCCTGGTCGGCTGGTGGCTGGCCGGCGCGCCGCTGGAAACCGCCCTGATCAACGCCGTCGCCGTGCTGGTGATCGCCTGCCCATGCGCCCTCGGCCTGGCCACGCCCGCCGCGATCATGGCCGGCACCGGCGTCGCCGCCCGTCACGGCATCCTGATCAAGGACGCCGAAGCACTGGAGCGTGCCCATGCGGTGAACAGCGTGGTGTTCGACAAGACCGGCACGCTCACCTCGGGCAGCCCGCGCATCGTCCACAGCCAAGCCAGCAGCGGCGACAACGACGAGTTGCTGCGCCTGGCCGGCGCCCTGCAACGCGGCAGTGAGCACCCCTTGGCCAAAGCGGTACTCGACGCCTGCGCCGAACAAGGCCTGCACGTGCCACAGGTTGCTGACAGCCAGTCCCTCACCGGTCGCGGCATCGCCGGCCAGGTGGATGGCCGTGAACTGGCCCTGGGCAACCGTCGCCTGCTCGACGAAAACGGTCTGCCGCCGGGTGACCTGGCCGACAGTACGCAGGCCTGGGAAGCCGAGGGCCGCACGCTGTCCTGGTTGATCGAACGCGGCCAGCACCCTCGCGTACTCGGCCTGTTCGCCTTCGGCGACAGCCTCAAGCCCGGCGCCGGCGCGGCCATCGACGCGCTGCATGCCCGTAGCATCAGCAGCCACCTGCTGACGGGCGACAACCGTGGCAGCGCCAAAGTGGTGGCCGACGCCCTGGGCATCGATGACGTGCATGCCGAAGTGCTGCCAGCGGACAAGGCGGCTACAGTCGCCGCGCTCAAGCAGCAAGGCGTGGTGGCCATGGTCGGCGACGGCATCAACGACGCCCCGGCACTGGCCGCCGCCGATATCGGCATCGCCATGGGCGGCGGCACCGACGTGGCCATGCAGGCCGCCGGCATAACCCTGATGCGCGGCGATCCGCGCCTGGTGCCCGCGGCATTGGACATCAGCCGCAAGACCTATGCGAAGATCCGCCAGAACCTGTTCTGGGCCTTCATCTACAACCTGGTCGGCATCCCCCTGGCCGCACTTGGTTACCTCAACCCGGTACTGGCCGGCGCCGCCATGGCCCTGTCCAGCGTCAGCGTGGTCAGCAACGCCCTGTGGCTGAAAACCTGGAAACCCACCGCCATCGACCAGGAGGCGCCATGAACATCGGCCAGGCCGCCCGCCGTAGCGGGCTCAGCGCCAAGATGATCCGTTACTACGAGTCCATCGGTCTGTTGCGCCCCGCCACGCGCAGCGAAAGCGGCTATCGCCTGTACCAGCAGGAAGACCTGCACAGCCTTGCGTTCATCAAGCGCTCGCGGGACCTGGGCTTCTCCCTGGACGAAGTCGCCAAGCTGCTGACCCTGTGGCAGGACCGCCAGCGCGCCAGCGCCGACGTGAAGGCCCTGGCCATGCAGCATATCGACGCGCTGAACCAGCGCATCGAGGAACTGGTGAGCCTGCGCGACACCCTCGGTGAGCTGGTGGCCCACTGCCAGGGCGATGACCGCCCGGACTGCCCGATCCTCAAGGACCTGGCCAATGGCAGCGGCTGCTGTCACTGAGGGCATCGTCTGCGGGAGTGGCAAGGCGCCACTCCTGCGGAAGCCTTTTGGTATGCCATATTAGCCAACCTCGACCGATATCCCCTTGAATAGCGTTTTCACCCAATAAATACGGGCGTTCGCCTACATAAAACCCAGGCTTTGCCGATGCACTGTTACAGCCTCGTGCAACGACAAGAACAACTCTGGGAGCGTGGATGAACATCAAGCAGAAACTCACCTGGGCCTTCGCCATCATCGCCGGCCTGCCCATCGTCCTGGTCGCCACCCTGGTGGTGCTCAACCTGCGCGGCGAAGCCCGCGATGATTTTCTCGACAACAGCAGCCGGGAGATTCGCCAGGTCGGCAATGCCATGGACATTTTCTTCCAGGGCATCACCCAGAACGTCGACTACCTGGCCGCGCAGCCCCTGGTGGCGGCCAGCGCTGACAACGTCAAGAAGCACATCAGCGCCGATGCCGCCAGCATCGCTCCCGGCGAGCAGGACAAGGCGCTGTTCGACCTGTTCAGCCGCCTGGCCCAGAGCCACCCGGACTACGCCTATGTGTCCTATGGCCTGAAGGACGGCGGCTACGCGTTCTGGCCGGGCGATCCGAAAATGGCCAACTATGACCCGCGTACTCGCCCCTGGTACCAGGCGGCCATGGCCAACCCCGGCAAAACCCTGCGCACCGCCCCCTACTACTGGGCCGGCGACGACGCCGTGCTGGTCAGCACCGTGCGCGCCGTGGCCAACACGCTGGGCAACCCGGGCGGCGTGGTCAACATCGATGTGTCGCTCAAGGGCCTTACCGAAATCGTCAAGCAGATCAAGCTGGGCGAGAGCGGCTACCTGATCCTCATGGAAAACAACGGCAACGTGATGGTCGACCCGCGCGACGCCAGCCACAACTTCAAGCAGCTCGCCAGCCTGGGCGACGGCTACGCCGAGCTGGCCAAGGCCGGCAAGGGCCTGGCCGAAGTGCAGTTGAACGGCGAGCGCTACATGGCCAACGTCTACCCCGACGAGAAACTCGGCTGGACCTTCATCGGCCTGATCCAGCAAGACGAAGTGATGCAGACCACCACCCGCCTTACCTGGCTGATCGGCGTCGTCGCGTTGATCCTGGCCGCCGTGTTCGCCGTGGTAGGCGCGGCGTTCGCCAAGCTCATCGTGCGCCCGATCAACAGCGTCACCAGCGGCCTGGAGGACATCGCCCAAGGCGAAGGCGACCTGACCCGCAACCTGGAGATCCGCGGCCGCGACGAAACCGCCCAGCTGGCCAGCTGGTTCAACCAGTTCCTCGGCGCCATCCGTAGCCTGATCCAGCACATCGGCGGTGCGGCGAGCAAGATCCTCAGCACCTCCAACAGCTCGACCCGCGTTTCCGGCGACATGGCCGAAGCGGCCGGGCGCCAGCGCGAAGCGGTGGACATGGTCTCCACGGCCTTCCATGAGATGGTCGCCACCGCCAACGAGGTGGCCCGTTCCTGCAGCCAGGCCGCGCAATCGGCCGACAGCGGCCAGCAGCAGGCCCGTGAAGGGCAGCAGCAGATCGACGCGGCGGTGCAGAGCGTCGATCGCCTGAGCCAGGAAATCGAGCAGTCGGCGCAGTCGATCCAGCAACTGGAGCGTGACAGCAATGCCATCCAGTCGATCCTCGGCACCATCCGCTCGATTGCCGAGCAGACCAACCTGCTGGCGCTCAACGCCGCCATCGAGGCCGCACGCGCCGGTGAGCAGGGCCGCGGCTTTGCCGTGGTCGCCGACGAAGTCCGCGCCCTGGCCAAGCGCACCGCCGACTCCACCGCCGAGATCGACGGCCTGCTGGGCAACCTGGCCAGCCGCACGGCCCAGGTGGCCGAACAGATGCACGCCAGCATCGAGGTCTCGCAGCAGTCGGTCAGCCGTATCGGCCTGGCCCGCGACAGCTTCGGCCAGATCCGCGAATCGGTGGACGTCATCCGCGACATGAACACCCAGATCGCCACCGCCGCCGAGGAGCAGCACCAGGTGGCCGAGGACATCAACCGCCACATCAGCCAGATCCATGGCGATGCCCAACTGGTGGCGGAACTGGCCCAGGCGGCGCGTCAGGACTCCGAGAGCCTTGCCGGGCTGTCCAACGAGCTGGATGCGCTGGTGCGCAGGTTCAAGACCTGAGTTGCCGGCGGTGGGCACGCGCGCTCTTGTAGATGCGCGGTTGCCCACCGACCGGCCTTTTACCTGCTACAGGCGAAGCTCCCCCGGCGTCGCCCCGAACAACTGCTTGAACGCGGCAATGTAGGCCGAGGTCGAGTCATAACCGCAGCCCAGCGCCGCCTGGGTGACGCTCTCCCCCGCCTCCAGCAGCGCCAGCGACGTCAACAGGCGCATGCGCTGGCGCCAGTTGCGAAAGCTCAGCCCCGTCTCGCGCTGGAACAGGCGCATCAGGGTCTTTTCCGACACCCCCAGTTGCACGGCCCACTGCTGCAAGGTCTGCACCTGGTCGGGCGCGGCGATCAGCCCGTTGCACAACGCCAGCAACCCCGGATGGCGCGGCAACGGCAGAGAGAAGCCTACCTGCGGCAGGGTGCGCAGTTGGTCCAGCAACACCGCCACCAGCCGCGCCTCGGCGCTGTCGCCCTCCGGATAGGCCACGGCGAAGGTGCAGAACTGCTTGATCAGCTCGCGCGCCAGCGGCGTGACCTCCAGCACCCGGCATTCGCTGGGCGACCATGGGCAGGCGTCGCTGCGCACATACAGGCTGCGCATCTCGGCCTGCATCGAGGTCACCACATCGTGCTCGGTGCCGGCCGGGATCCACACGCCCCATTGCGGCGGGGCGAAGTAGCTGCCGTCGCTGGTGTACACGCCAAGCACCCCGCTGATGGCGTAGGAGAACTGCACCCAGTCGTGGCGGTGGCGGGTGGTCCAGGATCCGGCACCGAGGCTCTCGGCGCGGGCATAGAGCGGCCTGGGCAAGTGGTCCAGCGTGGGGATGGGGCGCGGGCCGATAGTCGACATGATTGGGCCTGGTGTCTCGGGACGGACAAGGGTATCAGCCATCGCAGTCAACGCCGAACCTATCGCTCGATGATCGCCGTCACTCCCTGGCCGCCCGCCGCGCAGATGGAGATCAGGCCGCGCCCCTTGCCCCGCTCGCTGAGCAGCTTGGCCATGTTCGCCAGAATCCGCCCGCCCGTCGCGGCGAACGGGTGCCCCGCAGCCAGCGAACTGCCCTTAACATTGAGCCTGGTACGGTCAATCGCACCGAGTGGCGCGTCGAGCCCCAGCCGTGTGCGGCAGTAGTCGGCATCTTCCCAGGCCTTGAGAGTGCACAGCACCTGGGCGGCAAAGGCTTCGTGGATTTCGTAGAAATCGAAGTCCTGCAAGGTCAGGCCGTTGCGTGCCAGCAGCCGTGGCACCGCGTACACCGGCGCCATTAGCAGGCCCTCCTGGCCATGGACGAAATCCACCGCCGCCGCCTCGCCGTCGACCAGGTAGGCCTGCACCTTGAGGCCATGTTCCTCGGCCCAGGCCTCGCTGCCGAGCAGTACCAGCGAGGCACCATCGGTCAGCGGCGTGGAGTTGCCCGGCGTGAGCGTGCCAAGGCCGCTGCGCTCGAACACCGGCTTGAGCTTGGCCAGCTGTTCCAGGGTGAGGTCGGCGCGCAGGTTGTTGTCGCGGCTCAGCCCCAGGTAGGGCGTGAGCAGGTCGTCGTGCCATCCCTCGCGATAGGACGCCGCCAGGTGCTGATGGCTGAGCAGCGCCAGCGCATCCTGGTCGCCACGCTCGATCTGCCAGGTCTGCGCCATGCGCTCGCAATGCTCGCCCATCGACAGCCCCGTGCGCGGCTCGCCGTTGCGCGGCAGCTCGGGCTTGAGCAGGCCCGGACGCAACTTGAGGAAAGGCTTGAGGCGCTCGCCAAGACTCTTGCCACGGTTGGCCTGCAGCAGGATCTGACGCAACCCTTCGCTCACCGCGATGGGGGCATCCGAGGTGGTGTCGACGCCGCCGGCGATGCCGCTGTCGATCTGTCCCAGGGCGATCTTGTTGGCCACCAGCAACGCCGCCTCCAGCCCAGTGCCGCAGGCCTGCTGGATATCGTAGGCCGGCGTCTGCGGCGACAAGCGCGAGCCGAGCACGCACTCGCGGGTCAGGTTCATGTCACGCGAGTGCTTGAGCACCGCCCCCGCCGCGACCTCGCCCAGGCGCAGCCCATGCAGGCGGTAGCGCTCCACCAGGCCTTCGAGGGCGGCGGTGAGCATCGCCTGGTTGCTGGCCTTGGCGTAGGCGCCATTGGAGCGGGCGAAGGGAATCCGGTTGCCCCCCAGGATCGCGACCCGGCGAATTGACTGCATGCCTGTTCCTCCTGAAACAATTTGAGCCTTAAGACTAGGTTCTTTTCGGCTATTCGAACGACCCTGCCACAAAGTTGGTCCACACTTGCATGCTTGCCTTCAGGGAGAACCGTACATGAGCGACCGCTATCTGGGCTTTGCCAACTCCACCCTTGGCCGCAAACTGGTCGATGCCCTCGGCCTGCCGCGCCCGGTGCCGCTGGAGCGCTGGCAGGCCGGGCGCCTGCGCCCCATCGAGGGCGCGCTGGTACTCGGTGGCGGCCCGCTGGCCAGCCAGGTCGCGGCAATCGCCCCACGCCTGACCGCCGATTGCTACGGCTTCGACGCCGAAGCGCTCGACGCCCCCGCCTGGGTCGCCGGCCTGGGGCCGAAAATCAAGGCCGTGGTGTTCGATGCCAGTCACTTGTCCGACAGCGATGCGCTCAAGCAGTTGCGCGAATTCTTCCAGCCCTTGCTGCGCAGCCTGGCCCCCAGCGCCCATATGGTGATCCTGGGGCGCGCCCCGGAAAGCCTGGACGATGCGCAAGCCAGTGTCGCCCAACGCGCCC
Source organism: Pseudomonas sp. BJa3 (assembly GCF_026343815.1). NCBI lineage: Bacteria > Pseudomonadati > Pseudomonadota > Gammaproteobacteria > Pseudomonadales > Pseudomonadaceae > Pseudomonas > Pseudomonas sp. BJa3. The sequence continues at coordinate 18,836 of NZ_JAOXMC010000022.1, forward strand.
TGGAGGGTTTCAGCCGTTCGCTGGCCAAGGAGTTGCGCAACGGCGCAACGGCCAATCTCTTGTATGTCGGTGATGGCGCCGAAGACCAGCTCGAAGGCGCGCTGCGCTTCTTCCTCTCGCCCAAGAGTGCCTTCGTTTCCGGGCAGGTCCTGCGCCTGTCGGCGTGCGCCGCCCAGGTCGAAGACTGGACTCGCCCGCTGGCCGGCCGTCACGCCCTGGTCACCGGTGCCGCGCGGGGTATCGGCGCGGCCATCGCCGAAACACTGGCCCGCGATGGCGCCGAGGTGACCTTGCTCGACGTGCCCCAGGCGCAGCGCGACCTCGACGCCCTCGCCGCGCGCCTGGGCGGCCGTGCCCTGGCCCTGGACATCTGCGCCGCCGATGCCGCCGCGCAGTTGCTCGAAGCCTTGCCGCAAGGCCTGGACATCGTGGTGCACAACGCCGGCATCACCCGCGACAAGACCCTTGCCAACATGACCCCGGAATACTGGGACGCGGTGCTGGCCGTCAACCTCAAGGCCCCGCAGGTGCTGACCCAGGCGCTGTTCGAGGGTGGCAAGCTGCAGCGCGACGCCCGTATCACCCTGCTCGCCTCGGTCAGCGGTATCGCCGGCAACCGCGGCCAGTCCAACTACGCGGCCAGCAAGGCCGGGCTGATCGGTTTCGCCCAGGCCTGGGCGCCGCGCCTGGCCGCACAGGGTGCCAGCATCAACGCGGTGGCGCCGGGCTTTATCGAGACGCACATGACCGCGGCCATGCCCATGGGCCTGCGCGAAGCCGGCCGGCGCCTGAGCTCGCTCGGCCAGGGCGGCTTGCCGCAGGATGTCGCCGAGGCCATCGCCTGGCTCAGCCAGCCAGGTTCCGGCGCGGTCAACGGCCAGGCCCTGCGGGTCTGCGGCCAGGCCTTGATGGGAGCCTGACCATGACCCGACCTTGGCACGACCTGCACAGCCCCGACTCACGCCTGAACCTCTACCTGCGCGCCCTCGGCAGACGCAAGATCCGTGGCAGCCAGTTGCCGGAGCCGGGCCTGCGCTGCTACCTGCGGGTCGATGCCGCCAACCTGGCGGCCTATCGCCGGCTCTGCCACTTCGCCGATGACGGCCGCCTGCCGGGCACCTACCCGCACATCATGGCCTTCAACCTGCAATTGCAGTTGCTCACCGGCGACGACTTCCCCTTCCCCCTGCTCGGGCTGGTGCACCTGCACAACAGCCTGCGGGTGCTGCGCCCACTGGGCGGCATCGATGGGTTGCGCTTCGCGGTGTACGCCGACAACCTGCAGCCCCACGAAAAGGGCGGCACCTTCGACCTGGTGACCGAGGCCGAGGACGGGCTCGGGCTGCTCTGGCGCGAGACCAGCCGCATGCTGGTGCGCGGCCTCAAGCTCGAGCAACAGGCCGCCAGCGCCACCGCGCAGACACCCGCCGCATTGCCCGAGGCCACCCGCTGGTACGCCGACAGCGACATCGGCAGGCGCTATGCCAGGGTCTGCGGCGACTACAACCCGATCCACCTGAGCCGCCTCAGCGCACGGCTGTTCGGTTTCCCCAGAGCCATCGCCCACGGCATGTGGAGCAAGGCCATGGCGCTGGCGGCGCTGCAGGGGCACCTGCCGAAAGCCGGTTATGAATTCGCGGTGGATTTCCATAAGCCGGTGCGACTGCCTTCGGAAGTAGTGCTGAGCGCCAGCGAGGCGGGTCCGGCCGGCGAGCTGCGCCTGGATGGCCACGGTGGGCTGGTGCACATGCTTGGCAGTTGGCGCGCGCTCTGATCGGGCTTGCTTTGCAAGGAACCTCGCCGGAAGCTATGCGCCACGAGGAGATCCCGATGAACCTGCAAGAACTGACCGAACGCCTGCACCGCATCCGCGACACCAACGACTGGCGGGGTTTCCACAGCCCGAAGAACCTGGCCATGGCCGCCAGCGTCGAAATGGCCGAGCTGGTGGAAATCTTCCAGTGGCTGAGCGAAGACCAGTCGCGCCAGCTGCCTGCCGACCAGCTTGCCCACGCCGGCCAGGAAGTGGGCGATATCGTTCTCTACCTGCTGCTGTTGTGCAGCGAGCTTGGCCTCGACATGAACGAGGTGGTGCGGGCCAAGCTCGCCGACAGCGAGAGGCGCTTCGCCAAATGAACGACCGTCATTTCGATGAGCTGGCCAGCCGCTTCGCCGAGAAGATCTATGGTGGCGCCAAGGGGGCGATCCGCCTGGCGGTGCTCCAGGCCGACCTGGCCGAAACGTTGCCCGACCGCCCCTTGCGGGTACTCGACATCGGCGCCGGCCTGGGCCACATGGCCCTGTGGCTGGCCCAGCGTGGCCACCAACTGACCCTCGCCGAGCCCGCCGCGCCGATGCTCGACGGTGCCCGTGCGCGCTTCGCCGAGGCCGGCCAGCAGGCGACGTTCATCCAGGCGCCCTGGCAGGACCTGCTTGGCCAGCTCACCGAGCCCTACGACCTGGTGCTGTGCCACGCGGTGCTCGAATGGCTGGCCGAACCCGAAAGCATCCTGCCGGTGCTGCATCAGCTGACCGCGCCGGGCGGCTGGCTGTCGCTGGCCTTCTACAACCGCGACGCGCTGGTCTACCGCAACCTGCTCAAGGGGCATTTCCGCAAGCTGCGGCACAACCGCCTGGCCGGCGAGAAGCAGAGCCTGACGCCACAGAAACCACTTGATCCACGCGAGCTCAAGGCGCAACTTGAGCCCATGTGGCAGGTCGAAAGCGAAAGCGGCGTGCGGGTGTTCCACGACTACATGCCCAAGGAGTTCCAGGCCAAGGCCGAGCTGCTCGACCTGCTGGAGATGGAGCTGGCGCACCGTCGCCACCCCAGCTTCGCCGGCCTGGGTCGTTACCTGCACTGGATCTGCCGGCCCCACTGACCCGTCCGCCAGGAGGATACATGCCGTACCGTCTGCTCTGCCTGGCCCTGCTCCCCCTCGCCCTGGCCGCCTGCCAGGGCAGCAACCCCTATGTCGCCAGCGGCAAGCCGCTGCCACCGGCACCGCCGCAAGCCGCCGGTACCTTCGACGCCAGCGCCTACCCCACGCCACCGCGCGACTATGGCCGGTACCGCAGCTGGAGCTGGCGCAACAGCCAGCCCCCCGGCGGCCTGGCGAACGCCACGCCGGGCCAGTTGGCCGACGCGGTAAGCAGCGCCCTCGACCAGCACGGCCTGCGCCCGGCCCACAATGCTCCTGCCGACCTGCTGGTCAGCGCCGACGTGCGCCTGGAGCGGCGCCTGCGCCAGGTACGCGACTACGACTACGATCCCTATTACGGCCCCTACCCCTATGGCAGCGTCGGCTACGGCGGCTACCGCAATGGTTATGGCGCCTATGGCAGCGTGCCGATCGTGCGCACCTACCAGGTCGAAGTGATGGTGGTGCGCATCGACCTGTTCGATGCCCGCAACGGCCAGCCGGTGTGGAGCGCCAGCGCCGAAAGCGGCAGCGACAAGGACTCGCCGCGTGAACGCGAAAGCGCCCTGCGCGAGTCGGTGAGCAAGGCGATGAGCGGCTATCCTCCCAGCTGACCCTTTACGGAGAACCATCATGTTGCGCCGTCTCGTCCTTCTGTCCTTCGCCCTGCTGCTGGCGGCCTGTTCGAGCAACAACGTGCAGCAGGACTTCGATGCCAGCCGCGACTTCGCCGCCTACCGCAGTTGGGCCTGGCAGGAGCCGGCCCTGCAATACCGTCCGGACGATCCGCGGATCAAGAGCGACCTGACCGAGCAGCGCATCCGTCAGGCGGTCGCCGGGCAACTCGACCAGCGTGGCCTGCGCCCGGTCCAGGGCAGTGCCCGGGCCGATGTGAAGGTGCGCGCCTACCTGATCGTCGAGGACCGCCAGCAGCAGATCACCACCAACTATGGCGGCGCCTGGGGTGGTTATTGGGGCGGCTACTGGGGCGGGCCGATGTACAACGAGACCCGCAGCGTCGACTACAAGGTGGCGACCATCCAGGTCGACCTGTTCGACGGGCGTGACGGCAAGCTGGTGTGGCGTGGCAGCGCCGAACAGATCATGAACAACTACCCACCCAGCCCGCAGGAGCGCAACGCGGCAATCCAGAAGACCGTGACCCAGGTGCTGAGCAACTATCCGCCACATTGAGCCCCTGATCGCGGGGCAAACCCGCTGCCCCGCCCCCGCGATGCGCCGCTGGGGCGGGGCACTTCGATCAAGGCAACTTGCCATCACCTTGACTACACTCCTTGCACCGCCGCCACGCTGCCGGGCCCCAGGCCGGCAAAGGAGTGCCCGTGGTTCCCCGTTCCGTTGTGCGCCAACGCGGCGCGATCGGCCTGATGGCCGCGCTGACCATGGGCCTGGCCCTGGTGTTCATGCTCCTGACCGTCGACAGCGGCCGCCTCTACCTCGAACAACGCAAGCTGCAACGCATCGCCGACATGGCTGCGCTGGAAGCCGCCGAGCATGACGGCGCCTGCACCGGCAGCGGCCCGCAGGCATCCACCCTGGCCCGAACAGCCGCCACCCGCAACGGCCATTCGCCGCTCAACCCGTTGATCGCCAGCTGTGGCTACCTGCGCACCGGCAATGACAACCTGCGCACCTTCACTGCCGATAATCAGCGCAACGAGGCGATCAAGGTCGAGGTCAGCAATGTGGTGGTCACCAGCTTTGCCGGTGGCATCTACGCGCTGGTGCAGGGCGGTGCCATCGCCCGCACCACCACCCTGCGCGCCAGCGCGGTGGCCGCCAACCCTGGGCCGCCCCAGGCAATGCTGAGCATTCGCAGCACACTGCTGCAGGTCAGTTCGATGCAGTCGGCCATTCTCAACGCCCTGTTGAAGGCCATCGGCGCCAGCACCCAACTCACCGTGCTGGGCTGGCAAGGCATCGCCGATACCCAGCTCAACCTGCTCGATTACCTCGACGCACTGTCCACCGACCTGCACCTGAACCTGGGCGACTACCAGCAACTGCTGAACCTCCAGACCACCGCCGACAAGCTGCTGGACGTCGCCGTCAAGGTACTGCAGCAAAGCGGCGCCGCCGTGGAGGTGACCGGCAATCTGCTCAAACTCGCCGCGGACCTCAAAGGGCCGATCACCGTTGGACAATTACTCAACCTGCAGACCGGCACCGTCCAGGCCGGCCTGGACGCGAACGTGCAACTGCTGCAACTGGTCCAGGCCATGATTCAACTGGCGGCTAATCGGCAAGCGGTGAACGCCGAGATCCCCATCACCGTGCTGGGTCTGATCAACGGCCGCGTGTATCTGAAGGTGATCCAGCCCCCGCAGAACTCCGCCGTGGGCGACCCGCGCAGCGATGAGTTGCGCGTCCATACCGCGCAGATCCGCGCGCTGGTATCACTGGACCTGCCCCTGCTGACCGGCATCGCCGGGTTGCTCAATGCCGTGCTGGACCTGGCGGCGCCCTTGACCAACGTGCTCAACAACCTGCTCAGCCTGAACCTGCTGGGCACCGTGCAGTCGCTGACCTGCGCCCTGGGCATCCCGTGCAAGGTCAGCGACATCAAGCTGCTGGACAGCCAGGTGCACATCGACATCGGCATCGAAGTGGCCGAAGGCACCAGCCGCCTGCGCCCGGCACCACCCGACAACTACAGCTGCGCGCCCAAGAGCCTGACCACTCTCACCCAGCGCTCGGCGGCGAGGATCGCGATCGGCAAGTTCGACTCACCGGCCGAGTTCCTCAGCAATGGGCCTGACCTAGTGAAAGTGCAGGCCCTGCCGGTAATCGATATCGGCACCAATGTCTGCAGCCGCCTGCTGATCCTGCCGCCTTCCTGCGGTACACGCGTGCCCTATGCCGGCGGCGGTATCGGCCTGCGGGTGGACACCAAGCTGCTCGGCAGCAGCCCGACGGAAAAACCATTGGTCTTCGCCGGCGACCATGCCCCACGCACTATCGGCCAGGATCCGATGTTCCAGCCCATGGATAGCGACCAGGGCCAGGTGGTGGGCAGTCTGTCCGGCACGCTTGCGGGAGTACATCTGGAAGCCTACAGACCCACTGCCAACAGTGGCCTCGGCCAGGTGCTGGTGCTCACCGCCGGCCTGCTGGATGGGGTGAAGAACATCCTCGAGCCGATCATCAGGAACCTGCTCAGCCCGCTGCTCGATCCACTGGTCAACGGCTTGCTCAAGGTGCTGGGCATCGATCTGGCCAGCGCCGAGGTCGGCGCCAACCTCAGTTGCTCCAGCGGCCACGCTCAACTGGTGCAGTGAACCGGCAGCTCGATGCAGAAGCACGCGCCCCCAGGCGTATTGCTCACCGTCAGTTCGCCGCCCATCTGGCTGACGATGCCATGGCTGACCGATAGCCCCAGGCCGGTGCCGACACCAGCCGGCTTGGTGGTGAAAAAGGGTTCGAAGATCCGCTCGTGAAGCCGCGCATCGATGCCGCCGGCATTATCCTCCACCAGCAGCCACAGCCGCTCGCCATGCAGTGCCTGGCGCACGCGGATCCAGGGCTGCGCCACCTGCTGCTCCAGCAAGGCATCGCGGGCGTTGACCATCAGGTTGATCAGCACCTGCTCCAGCTGGTCCTGATGCCCGAGCACCTGTGGCATCGCCTCGGGCGATTCCAGCTGCAGCGCCACGCCCTTGCCGCGCAGGCCCTCCTCCAGCAATGCATGGGCGCCCTGTACCGCGCACCAGGCGGCGAAGCGCTCGCGCTCGACCGTCGAACGCCGGCCATACACGCGCATGTGCTCGACCAGCCGGGCCGCGCGCTCTACCTGCGCCTCGATGCGACGCAACTTGTCCTCCAGGTAGGCCGGATCGGCGGCGCCGTTCTCCAGGCGTTTGAGCGCATTGACCACCGCCATGCGCATCACGTTGAGCGGCTGGTTGATCTCGTGCAGCAGGCCGGTGGCCAACTCGCCGAGGGTAGCCATCTTGGCCCCCTGCAACAGCTGCTGCTGGCTGCGCCGCACCTCGGTGTTGTCACGGCCCACGGCCTGGACCTCGAGCAGGCGGCCTTCGCCGTCGAACATGCCGCGGTCGGCCCAGACCCACCAGGCATGCTCACGGCCAGGCAACTGCAGGCAGATCTCCGCGCTGCTCACCGGTTGCTCGGGCGTCAGTGCCCGCAGGCGCTGGATGAATCCCTCGCGCTGGTCGGCGGACAACCATTGCCCCAGGTCCGCGCCCTGCAACTGCTCGGGCGTGCAACCCAGGTAATCGGCCAGCGGGCGATTGCCGAACAGCACGCTGAGGTCCGGGCGATAGCGGCAGATCATCGCCGGCGAGTCCTCCACCAGCACCCGGTAGCGTTCCTCGCTCTGGCGCATGCGCTCGGCGGCCTCGGTGGCTTCGCTGACGTCCAGCCACAGGCCGACCACCTCCAGCGGCTGACCCAAGTCGTCACGCAGCAGGCGGGCCTCGTCGAGCATCCAGTGGTAACCCCCCAGGTGGTCGCGCAGGCGATAGCGGCAACGCACCTGGCCATCGCGCAGCAGGCTGCGGGTGCGCTCCAGCCACAGCGGACGGTCGTCGGGGTGCACCGCCAGGCCCGGCTGGCGGGCGAATTCGCCGTCGGCCTCCCAACCCAGCAACGGCGCCAGGCTGGCACTGTAGAAATCGCTGTGCAGCGCGCCCTCGGCATAGCGTTGCACATAGATCACCGCGGGTGAGCGGGCAATCAGGTTCTCCAGCCGCGCCCGGGCCGCGCCAGCCTGTTGCTCCTGGGCCTTGAGGGCACTGATATCGAGCAGGAAACCGCGCAACTGGCCGCCCCGGCCCTGGCCGGCCCAATGGAACCAGCGCGGCGTCGCGAGCGGGTCACGGTCCAGCAGACGCACACCCAGGCTCAACGCCTGCCCGTCACGGGCCTGGTCCAGGGCCAGCTGCGCCGGTTCGCGGTCGGCCGGGTGCAGGCGGTCAAGCCACTGGGCCTGGCCGACCCGGCTGTCGAAACCAAGGGCTGCGGCCAGGGCCGGGTCCAACTGCAGGTCGCCGTGCGCCGGCCACTCCCACCACCCGGCGCCCAACTGCTGCTGCAGGTCGTCGAGGTGATGGGCCTGGTGCTGCAGTTGCTGGCGGCGATGCCGTACCAGCAGCGGCTCGGTCAAGCTGCGCACCAGGGCCATGGCCATGTCGACCGCAGGCACCTGGCGCGCCCCGGCGCACAACATCCAGGCCTCGGCCTCCAGCCCTTGCCGATAGGGCACCAGGAACAGCGAGGCGCCTCCGCACAGGGCGAGCAGATCAGGGTCGTCGCGCACCTCGATCAGGGTCTGGGTCGGCCACTGGTCCAGCCTGTCCCGCAACCGACGATCATCGGGCCAGGGCCAGGCATCATCGCTGCTGGCAAAGTGGCGCCAGCCGCCCGGCTCGCGCAGCACCAGGCGCAGCGCGGCGGCCTGCCAGTGTTCAGTCAGGCTGCGCAACTGCTCGCGCACCGTCTGCGCCAGGCGCTCGGCGCCGCATTCGCGCAGGGCATGGCCGATCTCTCCGAGCAGCGGTCGCTGGCGATCCCAGCGCTGTTCGCGGAGCAGGTCGCCGATATCGAACAGTTGCAGCATCCAGCCCTGCTCGTGGCGTTGCAGCCAGCCACGGGTGTGCAGGGCGTGGCCCATGACCGTATGGAAATCCAAGTCCAGTGGCTGCCCCTGCCAGTCCGCGGGATGGCCTTCGAGCACCAGCCAACTGTGTCGCTCCAGGTAGTCGTGCACCCGTGCGCCAGCCTGGCCGGGCAATGCCAGCAAGCTGCGCAGCGGGCCGGCCAGGCGCAGCACCCGCGCCTGGTCGTCGAGCCACAGTTGCAGGCCGACGGCGGGTGTCGCCTCGGGCGCCTGGGCAGGAGCCGGCGCGGCGAACCAGCGGTCGAACAGACCGCCACTCACAGTTGCAGGCTCGCCTGGGCCTGCAGCCGCGCGGGCAGCTTGGGCACATCACCGATCACCGGCAGCAGCAGGGTTGGCAAGACCCGGTTGAGGCGTTCGCGGGGGTAGTCGATCACCACCGTCAGCACCTTGTCCGTGCCCACGGTGACCCGGGTATCGGTGTTCACATTGAAGCCCAGCGCATTGGGCATCCACGCCAATTGCTGGCCGATCACCTGACGGGCCAGCCCCTGCACGTCCAGCTCGTAGGTCTGGCTGCTCGGGTCCACGGCCACGCAACGGCGCACCGCTTCGCTGCTGGCTTGGTTGAACGACTGCAGCATGAGCATTGGCAAGGCGTAGCTGACCAGGCCGTAGAACACCGCGAAAAACACCATGAATACCGCGACAAACTCGATGGCAGCCGCGCCTTTTTGTTGTCCCGCCGGGCCTGCTTTCATGTTCGCGTCTACCCTGACTGTGAGACCTGTCTGAAAGCATAGAACCGTTCAACGAATAGGGATGGCAATTTGCCAATGCAAAGCATTGTTCTCCTGCTGTGGCTTGCCTTGTGCACCGAACAAGATGTCCGTGAACGACAAATCTCCAACGCCCTGACCCTGGGCGTCGCGGCGTGCGCCCTGGCCTGGCTGTTCGCCACCGGACGCAGCTGGATCGGCGCCGACGCCAGCGAGGCCGGCTGGGGCCTGGCCATCGTCATGCTGCTGACCCTGCCCGGCTACATGCTCGGCCGCTTCGGCGCCGGCGACGTGAAACTGATGGGCGCCCTGGCGCTGGCCACCAGCCCGCAGTACGTGCTCGGTACCTTCATCGGCGCCGGGGTCACCGTCCTGGCCTGGATGTTCGGCCGCCGGCGCCTGTGGACCCTGCTCAACCCCAAGGTGAAGAAGCGCCTGCAGGCGCTGGCCGAACAGGTCGGCGACAAGCAGCCCTTTGCCCCCTACGTGCTCGCTGGCTTCCTGCTGACAGCGGTATGGATCCAATAAACGACCGAAGGGTCGGATTCTGGAGTAGGACCGATGTACATAACGGCAAAGTGCGACTACTTTTCTAACTGCCAGAGCGTCTGGCCCGGGAGCAGGGCCGATACAACAGGGAGTTGATCGTGAACAAACCCGTCAGTGAGGTGAAAGTGCTGGTGGTCGACGACCAGCCAGTGATCGTCGAAGAGTTGTGCGAATTCCTCGAAAGCGAGGGCTACCGTTGTGTCCCCGCCCACTCCACCGGCCAGGGCATCGACTGCTTCAAGGCGGACGAAACCATCGGCCTGATCCTGTGTGACCTGCACATGCCCGAACGCGATGGCATCGAACTGGTGCGCACGTTGAAGCAGCTCGCCGGGCCGCAGCGCATGTTCGAGGCGATCATGTTGACCGGCCGCGCCGACAAGCAGGACGTGATCCGCGCCCTGCGCGAGGGTTTTGCGGACTACTACCAGAAACCCATGGACCTGGACGAACTGCTCGAAGGCGTGCGCCGCCAGGAAACCGCGCTGCTGGAGCGGCGGCGCAACTTCCGCGAACTGGGCAGCCTCAACCAACGCCTGCAGGAGCTGGCCGAGTCCATCGACGACCTCTACCAGGACCTGGAGAAAGCCCGGGGCCAAGGCGCCCATCGGCGCGCCGGCGATAGCGAGGAAGGCGAGCCGGAGCTGCCGGCGGCGTTCGAGAAGCTGTCACCGCGGCAACTGGAAGTCGCCCGGCTGGTGAGCAAGGGCAAGACCAACTACCAGATCGCCTGCGAACTGGGCATCACCGAAAACACGGTGAAGCTGTACGTGTCCCAGGTGCTGCGCCTGACCCACATGCACAACCGCACGCAACTGGCGCTGGCGCTGACCCCACGCTCTTCGCCAGTGCATCAGCGCTTTACCACCCATTGAATGTCTTGATTCTGATCGCGGGGCCAGGCCGCGATCAGGCACTCAATTGTTCGACGAACTGATCTTGGTCCAGCGGTAGAAATCCGGGATCGGATACTTGTAGCTGTCCAGCCAGCGCTGCATGGCCTGGTCGCGCTCCTTGTCGGTCTGCACCTGGCGCACGCTGGAGGCCTGGCGGTTGCTCGCCTGCACCTGCAACAGGGCTTCGGTGGCGGTCTGCGGGCGCGGCTGGCGCGGCGGGTCCTCGGCCAGCGCCGACAGTGGCGCGGCCAGGCAGGCGAGGACGATCCAGGGCTTGAACATGTTCACCTCCGCTCAGTTGATGGCCGCGGCCGGGGATTCAGTGGCGGCCAGCGGGCCACGCCCGTTGGCAAGAATGCGCTGCGCCCGGGCCTGGGCCTCGGCGAACTGCTCGGGCTTCAGGTGCAGGCGATTGACCAGGTCCTCCGCCTGGCGCCAGTTGTCCTGCACCAGCGACAGGGTCACCAGGTTGACGGCCGGCAGCGGGTTATCGTCCTTGAGCTCGATGGCGGTCAGAAACTCGAAACGCGCCTGTTCGTGATTGCCCAGGTTCATCTGCACCACGCCCAGGTCGTTGCGCACCTTCTCGTCGGTGGGCGCCAGCCGCGCCGCCCGTTGCAGGTTGCGCAGGGCCTGGGTGTCGTCGCCACGGGCCGAGGCCAGTTGCCCCAGGCCGTGCTCGCCTTCGGCGGCCAGGCAGCCGCCGAGCAGGCTGCGGTAAAGCGGTTCGGCCTCGGGGCGCCCGAGCAGGCGCAGCACCTTGGCCTTGCGCAGACGCACCTGCTCGAGCTGCTCGGGCAACTGCTCCAGGTGGGCCAGCCCGGCGTGCGGGCGGCCTTCGCTGATCATCTGGTCGGCCATGTCCAGGCTCAACTGCTGGTCGGCGTCGGGCTTGCCACAGGTACCGCCGCCCAGCAGGCGCGCCAGGCCTTCGGGGGGCTGCCCGGCGCAGCCGCCGAGCAGCAGCAGGCTGATGAACGTCAGGATGGCTTTCATTGCGCGTCTCCCCTATCAATGCCCGAATGTTCCGGCGCTCATGAGCCCAAGGCCCGCGCCAGGGCGGAAAACCCCGGCCCGGCCAGGACGATGAGCAGGGCCGGGAACAGAAACACCATCATCACCGCCGACATCTTCGCCGACATTTTCGACACCCGCTCCTGCAGGCCGGTCAGGCGGCGGTCGTCGAGCAGTTCCTTGAGCGCCAGAAGCGACTTCATCGAGCCACTGCCCTGCACCAGCAGTTGCTGGAGGATGACGCAGGTGTCGATGAACTCGTCCACCGCCAGCAGGCGCGCGGTCTTTTCCAGCTCCGGGCCCAGGGCCAGGCCGGAATCGACCCGCTGCAACACCAGGCGCAACTCGTCGCTGATGTTCGGCACCAGGCTGCGGCCTTCCAGGGCCAGCACGCGCAGGGCCTGCTCCACCGCCAGCCCGGTTTCGAAGAGGATGCGCAGCAACGGGATGAGCAGGCTCACCTCCTCGGCGATCCGCCGCTGGCGCCGGGCCGCCGCCACGACCAGCAGGCGCTTGGGCAACAGGTAGCCCGCGCCCAGCGCACAAAGCAACAGCACTCCCCAGTGCCCACGGTTTTCCCCGGGCAGGCCATGGGCCAACAGCAGCGCCATGCCCACTGCCAGCACCGGCAAGCCCAATTGCACGGCGGCGAACAGTGCGCGTTGCCGGCTGCGTCGCCAGCCCAGGCGGTCGAGCAGCGCCTGGGTCTCGCCGTCCAGCCGTTGCAGGCGCCGCCCCCACGGGCTGCTGCCCAGCCACTGCAACCAGTCGCCGAGGCGCTCGTCGCGGTCCAGCCGCCCCTGCAGTCGCCGCGCCACGCGCTGGCGAGCGCGCCACTGGCCGATGGCCTGCGCGGCCAGCAGGGCGAACGCGGCGAACAGGCACAGGGCGCTGAGCATCAGGGCCATGGTCACAGGCTCCTCATCATGCGCCACAGCACCAGGCAGCCGACCGCCTGCATGACAAAGGCGAACAGCAGCATCATCTGGCCGCTGGCGTCACGCCACATGGCCAGCAGGTAGGTGGGGTTGGCGAACAGGAAGTAGCCGACCATCACCAACGGCAGCGCGCCGAGGATCCACGCGGTGATGCGGGTCTCGCCGGTCATGGCGCGCAGTTGCCGGTCGCCCTGCTCGTGTTCGCGGATCAGCTTGATCAGGTTCTCCATCAGTTCGCTGGCGTTGCCGCCGTGGCGCTGGTTGATGCGCAATCCCAGGGCGAACATGCGCAGCTCGGCCTGGCCGTAGAGTTCGGCGAATTCGCTGACGGCATCCTCCAGCGGCACACCGAGCTGCACGTTGCGCCGCACCCGCAACATTGCCGAGCGCAACGGCTCGCGGGTGCTGTCGACGCCGCCGAGCACCGCCTCGTTGAGGGTGCGTCCGGCCTTGAGGCTGCGCACGCTGTAGTCGAGCAGACCGGGCAATTGCTGGACGATCTGCTGCAGGCGACGCCGACAGCGCCAACTCAGATACAGGTGGCCGAGCAAAGGGAGGCCCGCCAGCACCATCAGCGCCGCCACCCAGCCGGCCAGCAGGCCGGCGAGCAGGGTCAGCGCCAGCCAGCCCAGCAGCCAGGGGCGCGGGGAAAAATCGGCATGGGCAAGGCCGGCACGCTGCAGCAACGGGTCGAGCCAGTCACGCCGGGCCGTACCGCTGCGCACGACACGGTAGGCCCGGCCCAGGCGTTCGAGGATGCGTTCCTCGCCGCGCTTGTACAGGCCGAGACGCCAGAGCAGCAAGGCCATGCCCAGGCACAGGGGCGACAGCGCCAGCAGCAGCGGGCCCATCACAGCACCCCTTCGTGGCGCAGCTTGCCGCCGGCGGGGTTCGGCGCCTCGCGCAGAAAGCCCTCGCCACTGCGCCGGTCCAGGCGGAACAAGGTGTTGGTGACATACACGTCGTCACGCACCCCGACCACCTCGAGCACCTCGCTGACGCAGCGCCGACCATCGGCCAGGCGGGTCAGCTGGATCACCACGTCCAGCGCGGCGCAGATCATCTGCCGCAGGGTCTTCTCGGCAATCTGCCGCCCCGTCAGGCCGACCAGGGTCTCCAGGCGCAGCAGGGCGTCCTGGGCGGTGTTGGCGTGCACCGTGCTCATCGAACCGTCGTGGCCAGTGTTCATCGCGGTCATCACGTCGAGCACTTCGGCGCCGCGGATCTCGCCGAGGATGATGCGGTCGGGGCGCATGCGCAGGGCATTGCGGATCAGCTCGCTGGCCTTGATCTCGCCGTGGCCCTCGGCATTCGGCGGGCGGGTTTCCAGGCGCACCACGTGCGGATGGTGCAGCTGCAGTTCGGCCACGTCCTCGATGGTCACCAGGCGCTCCTGGGGCGCGATCATCTGGCTGAGGATGTTGAGCAGGGTGGTCTTGCCGGTGCCGGTGCCGCCACTGACCAGGATGTTGCAGCGCCGGCCCACGGCGCGTTCGAGGAAGTCGTAGATGGGCTGGTCGATGGCCCGGGTGGCCAGCAGGTCGGCGCTCTTGAGCATGTCCTGGCGGAACTTGCGGATCGACAGGCACGGCCCGTCCAGGGCCACCGGCGGGATGATCGCGTTGACCCGGCTGCCATCGGGCATGCGCGCATCGACCATCGGCGACGACTCGTCCAGGCGCCGACCAAGGGGCGCGAGGATGCGCTGCATGACCCGCTCGACATGGTGCGCATCGATGAAGCGCAGGTCGGTCTGCTGCAGCAGGCCGGAGCGTTCGACGAACACCCGGTACGGGCCGTTGACCAGGATCTCGGTGACGCTCGGGTCGCGCAGCAGCACCTCCAACGGTCCATAACCGGTGAGCTCGTCGACGATCTCCTCGGCCAGGCGCTCCATCTCGTAGCGCGACAGGGCCAGGCGCAGGCGCGCGACATAGTCGCCCACCTGCTCGAGGACGAACTGCGCCAGCACCGGCCGCGCGCCCTCCAGCAGGTTGCGGCCGCTGTCCTCGATGGCATCGATCACGTGCCGGTGCAAGGCGCGCTTGAGCGCCTGCGGGTCACTGGCCGCGTGACGGGGCCCGCCAAAGGGTTCTTCGCTGATCATCGGTTGCCCCACAGCCGGCGCAGCCAGGTCTGGCCCGGCGGCGAAAGGTTCTCCGAGCGCCGCGCCAGGCGCTCGCCCAGACCGCGCAGAGCCTGGGTAAGGCTTTCACGAGGGGCCAGTTCGAACAGGCTCAGGCCCTGGTTCTTGGCGTTCAGGCGCACTTCCGGGCTGTAGGGCATGACCTTGAGCAGGGGCAGCCCGTAGCGCTTGGCCAGGGCCTCGGCATCCGGCGCAACCTGGCGCAGGTAGCGGTCCACCAGCAGGCTGGCGTGCTCGAGCTTGATGCCACGGTCGCGCCACTGCTCGAGCACGTCGAGGTTGCGCCGGCAGTCGAGGATGTTCTGGTCGGTGTAGACGATCAACTTGTCGCAGTGGCTGACCAGGGTCCGCAGCGCCTCGCTGTCGGCCTGCCCGGTGAGGTTCACGACGATGTGCTGGAAGTGCTGGCGCAGGGCGCCGAGGAGCATGTGCAGCTCGGCGGCGCTGGACTGTTGCAGGGCCTCGTCGCTGTCGGCATAGGCGAGGATGCGCAGGCCGCCCTTGTCGCGGGTGAAGGCGCTGTCGATCAGGGTGGCGTCGAGCCGGCGCAGGTGGCGCAGGGCATCGCCGAAATGGAACGACGCCTCCAGGCCAAGCAAAGCCAGGCTGTCGCCACGGGGCAGGCCGAGGTCGAGCAGCAGGGTCTGCTGCCCGCTCTCCTGTACCACCCGCGCCAGGTGGGTGGTGAGCAGCGCGCCGTCGGCGCCGCGCTGGGCGCCATAGAGCACGGTGAGCCCGCCCAGGCTGGGGTTGCTGGTGGCCGTCGGCAAGCGTTTGCCCAGGCGCCGCACCAGCCCCGCCACCTCGCTGGCGCGCGAGCCGTAGGCGACGAAGTCACGGGCGCCGGCGCGCATGGCGTGCAGCACCAGCTGGTTATCCATACCGTCGCCGAGGGCGACGATGGCCAGCATCGGCTTGGCTTCCAGCAGGCCCTCGATCAACGCGCACTGGCCAATCAGCTGTTCGCGGTCCAGGCCGATGAACACCAGGTTGCTGAAGGTCATGTCGACCAGCGCCAGCAACTCATCAAGGTTCGCACTGCTGGCGCCGATCACCTGCCCAAGCGGCGCCAACGCGCCCTGCAGCCAGTGCAGGTCTTCGTCGTTGCGGGTCAGGGCCAGGTAGGTCTGGTTCAGGCTTTCGCTCATTGGGACAACCCGCCACGGCCTTCGAAGTTGCCGTTTTCCATGAAGAACAGGCGGCCCCAGCTGGGGTCGTAGGTGCGCAGCGCCTCGCCCGGCAGCTCCGGCAGGCGCGCATTGACGGCCAACGGCTGGACCAGGTGCGGGGTGACGATCATCAGCAGCTCGGTCTCTTCGCGGTTCAGTGCCGACTGGCGGAAGAACGCGCCGATGATCGGCAGGTTGCCCAGGCCCGGCATCTTGTCCACGGCCGAACGCACGTTGCTGCTGATCAGCCCGCTGATGATGAAGCTCTCGCCATCGGCCAGCGAAATGCTGGTGTCGGTGCGGCGCACGCTCAGGCCCGGCACCTGGGTACCGGCAATGACCACCGCGTTGTTGTAGTCGAGCTCGCTGACCTCGGGCGCCACCTTGAGGGTGATGCGGTTGCGGCTGACCACGGTCGGGGTCAGCGCCAGCCGCACGCCGAACTCCTTGTACTCGATCGACACGTTGTCGCTGCCGCTGCTGGGCACCGGTATGGGGATCTCGCCACCGGCCAGGAAGCTCGCGGTCAGGCCGCTGAGCACGGTCAGGCTGGGGCGGGCCAGGGTGTAGGCGAAGCCGCTGTTCTCCAAGGCGTTGATCATCGCCAGGAAGCGGCTGCTGCCGCCGCCCCAGACGATGTTGAAGACGTCGTTGTCGAGCGGGATGCCGGGCCGCACATCGGCGTAGGTCACCGGGTTGGTGCCGGTGGCAACGCCCGGCACGTAGCCGGGGCGCACCACGGTGTTGGGCACGGTATTGGGCGAGCCGATCAGGCTGTTGTTCGAGCCCTTGAAGAACAACCGCGCGCCGGCCTCCTTGTATTTCAGGCGGCGCACTTCAACGAAGCGAATATCGGCCTGCACCTGCACGGGCAGGTCCTCCTGGGCCGTGGGCAGTTGCGCGGCCTCTGCCATGTCGGCGCTGGCCCGGCCCTTGACGAACAGCATGGCCCGATGCGGCTGGGCAGCGCAGTCGGTCCAGAGCATGAGGCTGGTGGTGCCCTGCCCCACTGCCGTGAGCAGCACGGCCCGCGCGCCGCTGGGCTGGACATCGGCCACCTTGGGCTCGCCCACCGCCGCCCGGGTGATGGCCACCGGCAAGCGCAGCTCTTGCTGCAGGCCCTGGTCCATCTCGATGACCGAGGGCAGTTGGCCGAAGGCCGCGCAACCCTTTGCGGCCGCCTGCGCCGTCGGTGCGAGCAGGGCCAGGGCCAGCAGCGCCGGGGCCAGCCAGTTACCTCGTGGAGTAACACGCAAAGAACTACGCATGGATCGCATCCTTGCCGGTTCAGGGAGTCTTGTTGTTGTCGCCGTTCTGCGCGCCGCGGATGATCTGCATGGTCGGCGCGCCAGCCGCCGCGGCCGCCGCCTGGCTGGCCAGGGGCACCTGGGACAGCTGGCTGAAGCGATAGAGGTTGCGGTTGGCCGTTTCCACCTGCGCACTGGCGTCCTGGCCGGACCAGTACCCCGCCAGCAGCGGTTCGTCGGCACTGCGCACTGCCAGGCGCAGGGTGCCGGCCTGGGCCGCCAGCATCAGCCGGCTGGCCAGGGCCTCGGGCACCGCCAGCCCCACGGTGCGCGCCGGATTGCCACCGATGGTCTGCTGGTCTCGCCGGGCCTTGAGCTCTTCGGCGGTCTGGGCCGGGCGCCCATCGTTGGCCAGGCCCGTCTGCTGGTCGACACTCAGCACACGCAAGGCCGGCAGCACTACCTGGGCTGAAGATTGCGGGTTGTTGTTTTCTTCACGCAGGAACAGCAGCACGTCGACATAATCGCCTGGGCGCAGTTGCCCGGCGGCACCGATCACATCGTCGATGGCCACCGCGACCGCCCGTTCGTGGGGGCGAATCATCCGCGCCAATGGACCGCCGGCCTGAAAACTTGACTCGTCCAGCCAACTGCCCGCAGCAAGGGGGCGGGTACTGCTGCGCCCAAGCACCTGGTCAAGTTGCTGGAACGCGCCGGCAGGCACCACCTGCAGGCGCTCGAGCAGCACATCCTCCTCGCTCAAGGGGGTGTTGGCCGCGACCGCCCTGCGCAGGATAACGATGGGCGAACGCGCCGGTTCCGGGGGCGCGGCGGGCACGGCAGCGACCGGAATGGCAGCCTCGGAAGGCGGGGTCAAGGGCGTCGGCGCCGGCTCTGGCGGACGGCTCAAGCGCAGGCCCCAATACCCCGCGAGCAAGGCCGCGAGCAGGAACAGGCCGGCGAGGATCATGGTCAGGCGACTGCTCATCTGCGCTCTCCCTTACGCCCGGGACCAATGATGGCAAAAAGTAACTATTTCGCTATTGGACGGTAGCTGAGGCGCAATCTTTCGCCATTACCTGTGCTGGTTTTTTCGAGCCACGAAATTGACGCACCGACAAAACAAAAACTTAGCGCCGCCAATTCCAACCAATACTTTTGGATTAATGCTTTTTTACATTTGCAGGCCGCCACGGCTTGGCGATGCTCTGATGGCAAAGGGGTATCACTTATCAAGCCCCTCCGACCGGCGCCCATCGAGCGCAAGGAGACGTGCCATGCTGCTGCAACAGATCCTCCTCCACGTGAAGACCTTCCTCCTGCGCAAGGATGGCGCCTCCGGTATCGAATACGCGGTGATCGCGGCCATGGTCGCGGTGGTGCTGGCTGGCTTCGTCACCCCCATTTCGGGCGAAGTGTCGGAGATCATGACCAAGATCCAGACCGCGATCACCCAGTGACCGCACCGCGCCAGCGAGACGTGTAGTCCAACCGCCCGGAGCCAAGCATGCCGACCTCTTCCTTGCGTCAACAGATCCTGCTGGTGGACGACGAGGAGGAGGCCTTGCTGGAGCTGGCCGAGCTGCTGGAAAACGAAGGTTTCTGTTGTCACACCGCCACTTCGGTCAGGTCTGCCTTGCAACAGCTGACCCGCCATCCCGATGTGGCTCTGGTGATCACCGACCTGCGCATGCCCGAGGAGAGCGGCCTGGGCCTGGTCCAGCGCCTACGTGACCACACCGCCCGCCAGCACTTGCCGGTAATCGTCATGTCCGGGCATGCCGACATGGACGACGTCAGCGACCTGTTGCGGCTGCAGGTACTCGACCTGTTTCGCAAGCCGATCTATCACGCCCGCTTGCTCGAGACGCTGGAGAACCTGTTTCCCAAACCGTTGATGCAGGCGGTGAAATAACGCCGGAGTCGGCACCGTACAACGCCCTTACAGAAGGCGCCGCTGACGCGGCGCATCGCCGGCTTGCCGGCGATGAGGGGCACGGCCCCCTTACAATTGATAACTGAAACTCAGGTTCAGCCGTGGCCGCCGGTTGAAGCTGTCCAGCGCCATGTCCGACATCGGCTTGGCCACCTCCACCGCGATGTTGTAGTAGCGCATATCGCCAAAGCGCAGCCCCAGCGCCGCCGACGACATCTTCGAGTCGCGCACCTCCAGCGCGTTGAACCAGGCCCGCGCGGTGTCGAGCGCCACGTACGGCTGCACGACCTTGAGCCAGCCAGCGTCGCGCCGGAAGCTGTAGTTGAGCTCGTAGGCCAACCCCCAGCCCTTGTCTCCGGAGCCCTGGTCGCTGGGGTAGCCGCGCCCGAAGTTCTGCCCGCCGAACACCGCCCGCTCGCTGTCGGGCAGGCTGTCGTTGCTCCAGTAGGCCGCCGCCGATGCCACGCCCTGCCAGTTGTCGCTGAAGTTGTCGCTCTGCACGCCCGAGACCCGCAGGCGCAGGAAGTCCAGGTCGTAGTCGGCATTGGTGTTGGCGCCAAGGCGGTCGAGCCCCTGATAGACCCCGGCACTGAGGATACGCAGGCGGCGCGCATCAGCCTTGCGCCAGTCGCCTTCGAAGGACAGCGCGCGGATATCGGTCTCGCTGTCCAGGCGCAGGGGGAAACCCACCACCTGGTAATCGATGCGGTCGTTGACCACGTAGAAGCGCCCGACCACCTCCAGCCATTCACTGGGCGAGGCGATCAGCGATTGGCTGATGCCCACCGAGTAGCGTTCGTTCTCGCGGTGCTGGGTCAGGTCGATGCCGTTGTCCAGACGAATACGCGCCTTAGGGTCGCTGCGGTAGCGCGAAGCCGACAACAACAGCTTCGAGCCTTCGGCATCGAGGAACTGGCTGTAGTCGAGGCGGTAGTAATGCTCCTTGTCCTCGCCAGGCGGTACCAGCACGCTGGCGCTCAACTGTTCGGCAAAGCGGGTCTGCGCGTTGCTGCTGGCACCCAGCAGTGCCTGCAGGTCGTCGCGGCTGCCGTCGTTGAGGCTCAAGGTGGTGGTGACCGGCTTGCGCGACACCTGGGCGAGCAGGCGGGTCGCGCCGTCGGTGGTCGCCGGCGGCGGCACCTGGGCCTGGAACGTCACCCCGGGGATGCGCCCGGCCAGGCTGGTATAGCGCTCGAAGCTTTCGCGGGTCAGCGGACGCTCGGCCTTGAGCCGGTCCAGCAGTTGCACCAGGTAGGCCCGCGCCGCGCCAATGTCGCCCTCGATGTGATAGTCGTGGATGTAGCCTTCCACCAGCACCACCCGCACCCGGCCATCGGCGAAGTCCTGGGGCGGCAGGTAGGCGTATGACAGCAGGTAACCGTCCTGCTGGTAGCGTTGGGTCAGGCGGCGGGTGATCTCGATCAACTCGGCGAGCGTGACCTCGCGCCCGATCACCGGCTGGAAATGCTCGCGCAGGTCGCTCAGGGGGTAGACGGTGCCGCCTTCGAAACGCACCTTGCGCACCGCCACCCGGGTGTTCATCAGCAACGGTGGTTGCCGCGTGGTGTCCACGCTGGGCACGCGCAAGCCGGGCTGGTCGGGCCGGTAGGCATCCACCGGCAGGTTGGGCGTGGGCAGGCGGCGTTCGGTCTCGTTGCGGTTGAGGAAGCTCGGCAGGGGTTCGCCCCGGGCCAGGCAGGCTGCGGACAGGCCCAGCATCGTCAGCAGCAATCGGCGCATTCGGACACTCCATGATCCACGAGTTGCGGGGTGACCGACCGGCGAACGGCGCGCCGGTCGGTCTCACTCACCTTGAGCGTAGCCCGTGGCGTCAGCGCTGCCCGCCTGCCAGAGCCCCTGACACACCATTGAGCGCACCACCAAGACCACCGGCCGGTGCGCCGCCATTGACCAAGGTGCCCGCCTGGCCGAGCGTTGTACCGACCGCGGTCACCGTCGCGCCAACCTGGCTGACAACCGGGTTGCCTGTGGTACCGGCCAGCTGCGTGCCGGCAGAGCCCACCGCGCCACCGACCTGGTTCAGCAGCCCCGCCACGGGGGCGCCGACGCCGGTGCTGGCGCCAACTTGCTGGGTGACGCTGGAGACACCAGTGACCACCGGGTTGAGGCCGCTGCCCACCTGTTGGGTCAGCGCCGCGACCGGCGCCCCGGCAGCGCTGTTGGCCACGCCGTTGCCACCGAGCACAGTGCCCAGGCTGGCGACGGTATTGCCCGTCTGCACCGAAGTGCCGCCAATACCACTCACGGTCGGGCTGGTGGTGCTCGCCGTCAGCCCATTGCCGGCACCGGCCAGCACGCCGCCGACGGTTTCCAGCAGGCCGCTGCGTGGGCCGCCGGTGGCAGGGGCCAGCCCGCTCGCCGTGCTGACCGTGGTGCCGGTATTGGCCACCGCCTGACCGAGCGTGTTGCTCAAGGGGTTGCCGTTGCCCGCCCCCGCCAGTTGCTGGCCGGCCTGGTTCAGGGCACCACCGGTCTGGTTCAGCGCCTGGTTCAGCGGCCCGGCGAGCCCGGTCTGCCGCGTGGCATTGGCCGCCGTGTTTTCCACCAGCGAGACCACCGGCACCAAGGCATCGCTCACGCCTTGGGTCGCCCCGGCGAGCGGGCCGCTGGTGCCGACCGGCGACAGGGTGTCGCCGAGCATGGTCACCGCCTGGCCGACCCGGTCGACGCCTTGACCGGCCCCGGCAACCAGTTGGTTGACCACCGGCACCTGCTCGACCGGCCCGTTGGTGGCCAGCCCGGCCACGCCCTGGCCAAGGCCGGAGACGCCGCCGCCCAGGTCGGCGGTGGCAGCACCGACCACGCCGACCGTGGTGCCCACGGCATTGTTGCCGGTACCCAATTGCCCCAGGCCCTCGCTCAGGCCACCGCCGACGCTGTTCACGGCGTTGCCGGCGGAGGACACCAGCGTGCCCACGCCACCGCTCAACGAGGTATTGCCGGCAATGGGCAGCGCACCGATCACCTGGCCGAGATTGCTCACGCCGTCACCGACCCCGGACACAGTATTGCCCAATTGATCGACCACCTGGCCGGTGACCAGCGCGGTGGGTGTGCTACCACCGCCCGTGCCGCCGTCACCGCCACCAGGCGTGCTGCCGCCGCCAGTGCCTCCACCGCCGCCGCCGCCACCGGTACCGGCGCTGCCATCACCCGGGGACGTGGTGCCACCGCTACCGCCTCCACCACTGCCGCCCGTGCCATCGCCCCCGCCGCCACCGGCTCCGGCACCCGCGCCGCCGTCGGACGACGAACCATCGACCTCGCTGTGATGCCCGCCGCCGCCGCTGCTGCAACCGGCAAGGCCCAGACTCACGGCCATCGTCAGCGCCGTTGCCGCCTTGATCCACGCTTGAGTGTTCATGGAAGGACTCCCGCTGCTAAATGTTTTGCTCACAACAGCAGTGAAAGCGCATGGCGCCGAATCGGGTAGCTCACAACTTGGTGTTAGTACCTGTGGCAGGGGCAATGAGGGCGGGAAAACAAGAAGAATTTCAGTAGTTTGACGACGCGCGCAGGGATGCGCCACGAAAGGATTAGTCGTAACTCATTAGTACAAGCGGCAAGCCCTGCCAGTGTTGCCGGGCTTGCCGACCGGGGGCGTCAGAAGTCGAAGAACACTGTCTCCCCGTCGCCCTGGATACGAATGTCGAAGCGGTACGCCGTCTTGCCGTCCACTTCGCAGCGCCTGGCAATCAAGGTCTCGCGCCGCTGCGGCTGTTCGATCAGGTTCAGCACCGGGCACCTGGCGTTCGCCTCGGCTTCGTCATCGAAATACAGCCGGGTATGCAGGTGGATATTGATGCCCCGGGCAAACAGGCTGAGGTTGATGTGCGGCGCCATCGGCACGCCCGCGGCGTTGTTCACCACCCCCGGCTTGACCGTGTGCAGGGTCCACTCGCCGGCATCGAAGGTGGTCGCGGTGCGGCCAAAGCTGTTGAAGGCGTTCTCGAGGTGGTACTCGTCCTGATAGCGGCCCTCGGCGTCCGCCTGCCACACCTCCAGGAACGAGTCGCGCACCAGGTGGCCATTGCCGTCGTACACCTGGCCGATCAGCAATATGTGCTCGCCCGGTGCATCGGGCTGGGCCAGGCGGTTGCAGATTTCATGGTCACGGGTCGGGTTGCCGGCCGCTTCCAGGGCAAGGCCGATATGCACATAGGGGCCGGCGGTCTGCGAAGGGGTTTCCGGCAGCAGTTCGATAGGCATGACGGGGCTCCTCAGCGGTTTTCGAAGTGGGTCTGGCGCTGGCCGCGCAGGACGATGTCGAAGCGGTAGGCCAGGCAATCCATGGGGTTGGCGTGGCTCATGTCGAGCCTGGCGATCAGCCGCTCGACGGCATCCGGGTTGGCGATCGACTTGACGATCGGGCACAGCGGGATCAGCGGGTCGCCCTCGAAGTACAACTGGGTGATCAGCTTGGTGGCGATCGACGGGCCGCTGATGGAGAAGTGGATATGCGCCGGACGCCAGTCGTTGGGGCCGTTGCGCCAGGGGTACGGGCCGGGCTTGATGGTGCGGAAGCTGTAGTAGCCGTCGCGGTCGGTCAGGCAGCGGCCGACACCGCCGAAGTTCGGGTCCAGCGGTGCCAGGTAGCGGTCGTTCTTGTGCCGGTAACGGCCACCGGCATTGGCCTGCCACATTTCCACCAGGGTGTTGGGCACCGGCTTGCCATACTGGTCGACCACCCGTCCGGCAACGATGATGCGCTCGCCAATGGGCAGGCCGCCCTGGTTGAAGTTGAGCAGCAGGTCATGGTCGTGCTCGCCGAAGCGCAAGTGGGAAAAGTCCGGGCCGGTGCTTTCGCTGATCGACTGCGGGATGCTGACCAGCGCCTGGCGCGGGGAGCGCGCCACCGAGGTCTTGTAGTCGGGGGTGAAGGCCTTGGGGTGCCAGTTGCGATCACGGATCACGAAGCGGCTGGTGTCCTGGGCGGGCATGCCGGTTTCCTCTCTTGGAATTATCGAACGCCTGGGCGTGGCAGGCGGACTTGCAGTTTCCGGCAGGTGCGACGGGATGAATATTGAATTCAGCGGTCCCAGGCATAACCATTTGGTTATGCGTCAGCGGTCGGGAATACACCTCGGTCTTCGCTGAACTAATCTTGGACTTCATGTTTCAGCAACCGGAGAGCTCTACATGGAATGGCGAAAAGGCCGACGCAGCGACAACGTGGTCGATGCCCGCGGCGAAGGGGGTGGCGGCGGCATGCGCTTCGGCGGCGGCAAGGGCCTGGGGCTCGGCGCCATCCTGCTGATCGTCGGCATCGGCTGGCTTACCGGGCAGGACCCACTGCAGATCCTCGGCCAACTGGCTGGGCAGATGGAGCAGCAACAGACCGCCCCTGCCAACGTCGACGGCAAGGCACCGCCGGCCAACGACGAGCAGGCCGAATTCGTCGCCTTGATCCTCGGCGACACGGAGGACACCTGGAAGGCACTGTTCGCCCAGGCCGGCAAACAGTACCGCGACCCCAAGCTGGTGCTGTTCAGCGGCCAGGTCAACTCTGCCTGCGGCTTCGCCTCCTCGGCGGTCGGGCCGTTCTATTGCCCCGGCGACCAGCGCGTGTACCTGGACATGACCTTCTTCCGCGAAATGGAAACCCGCTTCAAGGCCGCCGGCGACTTCGCCCAGGCCTATGTGATCGCCCACGAGATCGGCCACCATGTGCAGACCCTGCTGGGCGTCTCGGCCAAAGTCGATGCGGCGCGCCGCAGTGGCCAGCGCATGGAGGGCGACAATGGCTTGCTGGTGCGCCAGGAGCTGCAGGCCGACTGCCTGGCCGGGGTCTGGGCCTACCAGGCGCAGAAGCGTCTGAACTGGCTGGAGCCGGGTGACGTCGAGGAGGCGTTGAACGCCGCCAACGCCATTGGCGACGACCGTTTGCAACAGCAGGGTCAGGGCCGCGTGGTGCCCGACTCGTTCACCCATGGCACCTCCCAGCAGCGCATGCGCTGGTTCAAGGCCGGGTTCTCCAGCGGCGATCTGAACCAGTGCGATACCTTCAGCGCGCGTAGCCTCTGAAATAGCGATCGGCGGTCAGCCGGCTCCTGCTGCGAGTCCGCTGACCCGCAATTGACAACATCAAAAACGTAAACGTATTCAACAAGTTACAAAATTGCGGAAAAAGCGTTTCAGCTTCTCCCAGCGTTGCCGATAAGTCCTACACAAATCTGCGGGCTATCTGACAACAACAACGCCCAACTTTTGAGATCAAGTGAGCGAAATCATTCTCTGGGAGAGCGTGCATGAACAGTTGGTTCGCCAATATCAGCGTCAACCTCAAACTCGGCCTGGGCTTCGGCCTGGTCCTGGTCCTGACCGGCCTGCTGGCCCTGACCGGCTGGAACAGCCTGGGCAGCCTTATCGACCGCAGCAACTGGATGAGCGACATCACCCAGCTCAACAGTGACCTGACCAACCTGCGCGTGGCCCGCCTGCAGTGGATGCTGACCAACGGCGACGACGCCTCGGCAGCCAACGTCCAGGCCAAGCTCGACGCCTTCGGCAGCCAGCAGCAGCACCTGGTCAACACCTTCAAGAGCCCCGAGAACCTCAAGCTGCTGCGCGAGCAGGGCCAGAGCATCAGCGAGTACCGGGTTTCGCTGGAGAAGATGCGCCAGGGCTACAAGACCACCCTCACCGCCCGCGACTCGATGAACCAGGCCGCAGCCCGCGCCAACGACGCCATCGAAGCGATCAGCGGCGCCGTGCTGTCCAGCAGCGAAAGCGATGCCAGCCGCCTGGCCCAATACCTGCTGATCAGCAAGGCCAAGCAGCAGCTGGTGCAGGTCCGCCTGGACGTGCGCAGCTACATCGCCGACCTGACCAGCGAAGCCGAGCAGGCCGCCCTGCGCCAGCTGGAAAACGCCCTCAGCGAAATCGACAGCCTCAAGCGCCAGCTGCCGGCCGAAGCCTCGCGCATCCAGCAGTTCGAAAGCGCCGTTCTGGCCTACCGTGATGCCGTGCGTCAGTTCCGCGACGCCACTGCCGCCATTGGCGTAGCCCGTGCCGAAATGACCGTGCAGGGCGCCGATATCGTCAAGCGCAGCGACGAGCTGTACAAGATCCAGATCGAGCGCCGTGACGACGAAAGCGTCCAGGCCCGCAGCCTGCAAACCACCGCAACCCTGCTGGCGCTGCTGGTAGGCGTGCTCGCCGCGTTCATCATCACCCGTCAGATCACCCGTCCGCTGCGCGAGACCATGGACGTGGTCAACCGCATCGCCAGCGGCGACCTCACCCAGCAACTGCGCGTCACCCGCCGCGACGAACTGGGCGCCCTGCAGCAAGGCATCGCACGCATGGGCACCACCCTGCGTGACCTGATCACCGGCATCCGCGACGGCGTCACCCAGATCGCCAGCGCCGCCGAAGAACTGTCGGCGGTGACCGAGCAGACCAGCGCCGGCGCCAACAGCCAGAAGGTCGAGACCGACCAGGTAGCCACCGCCATGCACGAGATGGCCGCCACCGTGCAGGAAGTCGCGCGCAACGCCGAACAAGCCTCCCACGCCGCGACCAACGCCGACGACGAAGCCCGTGTCGGCGACAAGGTAGTGGGTGAAGCGATCAGCCAGATCGAGCGCCTGGCCCACGAAGTTCACCGCTCCACCGAGGCCATGACCTTGCTGCAGCAGGAAAGCCAGAAGATCGGCAGCGTCATGGACGTGATCAAGTCGGTGGCCGAGCAGACCAACCTGCTGGCGCTCAACGCCGCCATCGAGGCCGCCCGTGCCGGTGAGGCCGGGCGTGGTTTCGCCGTGGTCGCCGACGAGGTGCGTGGCCTCGCCCAGCGCACCCAGCAGTCCACCGAG
This sequence comes from Pseudomonas sp. BJa3, assembly GCF_026343815.1. NCBI lineage: Bacteria > Pseudomonadati > Pseudomonadota > Gammaproteobacteria > Pseudomonadales > Pseudomonadaceae > Pseudomonas > Pseudomonas sp. BJa3. The sequence continues at coordinate 45,868 of NZ_JAOXMC010000022.1, forward strand.
GAAATCGAAGGCCTGATCGCCAGCCTGCAGCACGGCACCCAGCAGGTTGCCGAAGTGATGAACGGCAGCCGCAACCTGACCGACAGCAGCGTCGAGCTGGCGCGCAAGGCCGGTGGTTCGCTGGAAAGCATCACCCGCACGGTGTCGAACATCCAGTCGATGAACCAGCAGATCGCCGCCGCCGCCGAGCAGCAGAGCGCCGTGGCCGAAGAGATCAGCCGCAGCATCCTCAACGTGCGCGACGTGTCGGAGCAGACCGCCGCGGCCAGCGACGAGACCGCCGCTTCCAGCGTCGAGCTGGCGCGCCTGGGTGGCCACCTGCAGACCCTGGTCAGCCAGTTCCGCGTCTGATCCTGTAAAGCATCGCGGGGCAAGCCCGCTCCCACAGATTCGTGGGAGCGGGCTTGCCCCGCGATCATTTCTGCCTCGGGTTACTTGACGATCATCCCCACCCCGCGCCCGCGCGGATCAGACGCCGTCTCCAGCTTCTCGCCGGTGACCCGGATCGCCTGGATGTCGCCCATCTCCCAGCCCTGGTCCTCCAGCACGTAGCCCATCTTCTTCAGGTCGTCAGCCACCTGCCCCTTGAGCGGCGCATAGCTGTCGAAGTAGATGGTGTCCTTGGGCAGCAACTGGTGATGCACGCGCTGCGCCGCCACGGCTTTCTCCAGCGGCATGCCGAAGTCGTACAGGTTGTTCATCACCTGGAAGATCGAGGTGAAGATCCGCGAACCGCCCGGGGTGCCCAGCACCAGCACCACCTTGCCGTCACGCGCCACCAGGCTCGGGCTCATCGACGAGAGCATGCGCTTGCCCGGCGCGATGGCATTGGCGTCGCCGCCGACCACGCCAAAGGCGTTGGCCGCGCCCGGCTTGGCGCTGAAGTCGTCCATCTCGTCGTTGAGCAGGAAGCCCGCGCCCTTGACCACCACGCCGCTGCCGTAGTCGAGGTTGAGGGTGTAGGTGTTGCTCACCGCGTTGCCCTGCTTGTCGACGATGGAGAAGTGGGTGGTCTGGTGCGGTTCCAGCCCCGGCTTGACCTGGTCGGTTGCGGAAATCGCGTTCGGGTTGACCTGGGCGGCACGCTTGGCCAGGTAATCCTTGGCCACCAGCTGGTCGACCGGAACCTTGGTGAAGGCCGGATCACCGAGATAGTCGGCGCGGTCGGCGAACACGCGCTTCTCGATCTCGGCCAGCAGGTGGATGTACTTGGCGGAGTTGTGCTCGACGCCCTTGAAGTCCGCCGCGCGGTCTTCCTTGATGCCCAGCAGCTGGGCCAGGGCGACGCCGCCTGAGCTTGGCGGCGGCGCGGTGTAGACCACGTTGCCGCGCCAGTTGATGGCGATCGGGTCGCGCCACACGGCCTTGTAGTCCTTGAGGTCGTCCTTGCTGATCAGGCCCTTGTCGGCCTGCATCTGCGCCACCAGCAAGTCGGCGGTCTTGCCCTGGTAGAACTCGCTGACGCCCTTGTCGGCAATACGCTCGAGGGTCTGCGCCAGCTCCGGCTGCTTGAACAGCTCGCCGACTTTCATGCTGCCGAAGTAGTCGTTGAAGTTGGTCGCGGTCTTGAACAGGCCCTGGGCGTCATCACGGTACTGGTACTGCTTCTGGGCAATCTTGAAACCGTTGTGCGCATAGCCGATGGCCGGGGTCAGCAGCTCGCTCCACTTGAGCTTGCCGAACTTCTGGTGTGCCTCCCACAGCCCCATCACCGTGCCCGGCACACCGGCAGCGCGCACGCCGACCAGGCTGAGGTTCTCGATCACCTCGCCCTTGTCGTCCAGGTACATGGTCTTGGTCGCGGCCTTGGGCGCCACTTCGCGGTAGTCGAGGAAGTAGGGTTTGCCGTCGACGAACAGGGTCATGAAGCCACCGCCGCCGATGTTGCCAGCCTCGGGGTAGGTCACCGCCAGGGTGAAGGCGGTGGCGACGGCGGCGTCCACCGCGTTGCCGCCCTTCTTGAGGATGTCGGCGGCCACCTGTGCGCCATATTGATCAGGCGCGGCCACCGCGCCGCCTTCAAGCGTCACGGCAAAGGCGGAGGAGCAGCTCAGGATCGCGGCCCCGAGGGCCAGGGGCTGGAACATGACAATACGCATGCGCACTTCCTTGGTGTTGTTTTTGTTGATCAGTCATTAAGGCCGAAGCCCTGTCACTAAGCAAACACCCCGGTCGTTTCACGCCGCCGACGGGCAGACCCTGTCGCGTTCAGGCAACTCAGCAGGCATAGACCGCCAGCTTTTTCTGGATGAAATCGAGAAAGCACTGGATGCGCAGGGCCAGCTGGGTATTGCGGTAGTAGACCGCGTGGATCGGCTGGCGATAGCCATTGTTGTGCTCGGCGAGGATCACGTTCAGCCGGCCGGCGCGGATGTCCTCGTGGGTCATGAAGTGCGACAGGCTGACCATGCCCTCGCCGGCGATGGCCAGCTGACGCAAGGTCTCGCCGCTCGAGGCGACCAGCTGCGGGCGGATCGCCCAGCGGTCGCCCTGGGCATGGCGCAGTGGCCACTGGTTGAGCGACTCGAGGGTGCTAAAGCCGAGCAGGCAATGGGCCTCGAGATCCTCGACCCGCTGCGGCGTGCCATGCCGGGCCAGGTAGTCGGGGCTGGCAAGCACCTGCACCGGGCTGCAGCCGAGCGAACGGGCATGCAGGCTGGAGTCGGCCAGTTCGCCGATGCGGATGGCCACGTCGGTGCTTTGCTCCAGCAGGTCGATGATCAGGTCGTCGGTGTTCAGTTCCAGCTCGATGCCAGGGTACTGCTGACGGAACTCGCCGATCCACGGCAGGATCGCGTGCAGCATGAACGGCGCGGCGGCGTTGATGCGCAGGCGCCCGGTCGGGGTCTGGCGGTTCAGCGAGAGGCGCTCTTCCATGTCGTCCATCTGCTCGAGGATCGCCCGGGCGCGCTGCAGGAAGAAGCGCCCTTCCTCGGTCAGGTCCATGCGCCGCGTGGTGCGGTTGACCAGCGTGGTGCCGAGCTTGCTTTCCAGGCGCGACAGGGTGCGGCTGACTGCGGAGGGCGTCTGGCCGATCTGCTCCGCGGCGGCGGAGATCGAGCCGCTGTCGATGACGGCGACAAATACCTGGAGTTCTTCGGATCGGGTTTTCACGCGGATGGCCTTGGCAGGTGGATGCCGTGATTCATAGCGGTTGGACAGCAACCGCGCAAGGGGCCGCTACGCGCCCCTTTCGCCGGCTTGCCGGCGAGAGGCCCGTGCAGGAACAACAAGACAGTTGGAGCCGCGCTGTCATTGAGCCTTGCCAAACACCTGGTCCAGATGCTGCTCATAGGCCGCCAGCGCCGCTGGCACATCCGGCCGCTTCATCACATCGACGGCGAGGAAGGTCGGCAACCCGCTCATGCCGAGGAACTGGTTGGCCTTGTGGAACGGGAAGTACACCGCGTCCACGCCCTTGCCCTCGAAAAAATCGCTGGGGTCATCGAACGCCTGCTGCGGCGCGTTCCAGGTCAGCGACAGCATGTATTGCTTGCCCTGCACCAGGCCGCCGCTGCCGTACTTCTGCGAGGCGTCCGAACGGGTACGGCCATCGTTGGCGTACAGGCTGCCGTGGCCGGCGGTGAACACGTCGTCGATGTACTTCTTCACAGTCCAAGGCGCGCCCATCCACCAACCGGGCATCTGGTAGATCACTACATCCGCCCAGAGGAACTTCTCCACCTCGGCCTGGACGTCGTAGCCGCCGTCGATGAAGGTTTCCCGCACATCGAAACCGGCGCGGTCCAGATGGGCCAGTGCGGCATCGTGCAGGGTCTGGTTGAGACGGCCGTCGGAATGGGCGAAGCGTTTACCGCCGTTGAGCAGGAGAATCTTTTTCATGGGAGGGTCAGCCCTGTAAGTGAAGTTGCCGGCAGGTTAGGCAACCAGGCGGCGGGGAAACAGCCAGGGCAGGGCAAAATTCTTTTGCCTGGAAATCACGAATGGTAAGCATATTGTTGATTTAGAATTTGCTCACTCCCCTTACAGAGCGTTTTCCCATGACCGAGCAATACGCTTTCATTCTCAAAGCCAAGACCCGCCCGGAGCAGGCCGAGGCCTTCGAACAACTGTTCCGTCCTTACGTGGAGCCGAGCCGCCAGGAACCGGGCTGCATCGAGTACCACATGCTGCGCGACAAGGCAGACCCGAGCCTGTTCGTGTTCTTCGAGGTGTGGGCCAGCAAGGACGCGCTGGACGAGCATTCGGCACTGCCACATATGCGTGCCTTCTTCGAAAAACGCATGGATTACCTGGAGCGCGATTTCGATATCCAGATGATCGACATGCTCAGCGCCTCTTCCGCTAGCCGTTGACCAGCAGGTGCCCGCCCAGCAGCGCAAGGCCGATGAAGAAGCAGCGCTTGAACAGCGCTGCGCTGATCCGTCCGCGCAGCCACTGGCCGGCGAACATGCCCAGCAAAGCCGGTGCCAACACCAGCAGTGAAGCCCCCAGGGCCTGGCCACCCAGGGCGTCCTGCCCGGCCAGGCCGACCGCCAGTGCAAGGGTCGAGACGGTGAACGACAGGCCCAGCGCCTGGACCAGCTCGTCGCGGCTCAGGCCCAGGCCCTGCAGGTAGGGCACCGCGGGCATGACGAACACGCCGGTGGCGGCCGTCACCACGCCCGTGAGCAACCCGCAGAGCGGCCCCAGCCAGGCCTCCATGGCCGGTGCCACGCGCAGCCCTGGGCCGACCACCCCATAGAGGGCATAGACCAGCAAAGCGGCGCCCAGGCCATGGGCCGCCCACGGACCGCTGTCGATCCCCAGCCAGACGCTGCCCAGCAGGGTGCCGATGAAGATCATCGTCAGCATCCCGCCCAGGCGGCGCAGCAGCGCGAGCAGGTGGCCACCGGCCGCCAGCTGCCAGAGGTTGGTCAAGGTCGATGGCACGATCAGCAGCGCCGCTGCCTGCGCCGGAGCCATAGCCAGGCCAAGCAATCCCATGGCGACGGTCGGCAACCCCAGGCCGATGACACCCTTGACCGCGCCGGCCAGGAAGAAGGTCAGGATCACCAGCAATGACAGCGCCGGGCCGATGTTCTGATAAAAAGCCAGGAAGGTATTCATGACCACCATCCTGCCGTGCGGCAAGCGCGCTGAAAATCTGCCATATACTCAGGCAGACTCTTGCCAGGACAGAGGCAGATGCATTTCGACCTGATCGACCTCAAGCTGTTCCAGCACACCCTTGAAAGCGGCAACATCACCGCCGGCGCCCGGCGCAGCCACCTCTCGCTGCCGGCCGCCAGTGCGCGCATTCGCGCCATGGAGGCCTCGCTGGGCATTCCTTTGCTCGAACGCAACCGCCGCGGCGTGCTACCCACGCCCGCCGGCCAGGCCCTGCTGCAGCATGCGCGGCTGATCGCGCAGCAGGTCGAGCGCCTGCAGTTCGACCTCGGGCAATACGCCCACGGCCTGCAAGGCCAGGTGCGCCTGCTGTGCAACACCGCGGCGCTGACCGAGTACCTGCCGGAGCTGCTGGCGAGCTACCTGGCCGAGCATCCGGGGGTGAGCGTGGATATCCAGGAACTGCCCAGCCTGCATATCGTCCAGGCGATCAGCCAGGGCATGGCGGACCTGGGTATCGTCTCGAATGCCGCGCCCTGCGCAACCCTGCAGACCCTACCGTTTCGCGACGATCCACTGGTGCTGGTGATGCCGCGCGAGCACCCGCTGGCGGCCAGCGACCAGGCAGACTTCAACGCCAGCCTTGCCCATGGATATGTGGGGCTGGGTGCCGACAGCGCCCTGGCGCTGCATCTGGAGGAACAGGCCCTGCGTCTCGGCAAACGGATGCAGGTGCGCGTTCGCGCCGAAGGATTCGATGGGGTGATCAGGATGGTCGGAGGTGGCGCGGGGGTGGCCGTGGTCCCGTTGACCTCGGTGCGCCGCTGGGAGCACAGCTTGCCGCTGCGCTGGGTCGCCTTGCAGGAGGCCTGGGCGAAACGCAGCTTGTTGCTGTGCTCGCGGGATTTCAGTGCGTTGCCTGGCTACGCCGCCCTGCTTGTCGAGCGCTTGGGCAGCAGCGCCTGAAGGCTGCCGCCACAGGTGATCACCCGTGGCGGCACCTGTGCCAAAGGGCCGCATGGCGACCCGGGCACGATCAGGACGACAGGTACGAGGACCGGGTCAGCCCCAGGCGCAGCGCGTCGAGGTACTGGGTACGCTCGCGGGCGGTGATCCTGGCGCTGGCGACCTTGTCGCGGTAGTGGGTCATCAACTCCTCCGGCGACAGATGCACGTAGCGCAGCATGTCCTCGATGGTGTCGTGGGTCTCGATACCGGCGTGGTACACGCTGCCATCGGCGTTCTGGTAGATGTTCACCGAGTCGGTGTCACCGAACAGGTTGTGCATGTCGCCGAGGATCTCCTGGTAGGCGCCGACCAGGAACACGCCGAGCAGGTAGTCCTCACCTTCCTTGACCGCGTGCACCGGCATGCTGGTCTCGATGCTCTGCTCGTCGACGTACTGGTTGATCTTGCCGTCGGAGTCACAGGTCAGGTCCTGCAGCACGGCGCGGCGCAGCGGCTCTTCGTCCAGGCGGTGCAGCGGGATGATCGGCAGCACCTGGCCGATGGCCCAGGTGTCGGGCAGGCTCTGGAACACCGAGAAGTTGCAGATGTACTTGTCGGCCAGCTTGTCGTTGAGTTCGTCCAGCACCTGGCGGTGCGAGCGCTGACGAGCCTTGAGCGAGTTGTGCAGGCGCCGGCACACGGCGAAGTAGCACTGCTCGGCCAGGGCCTTCTCGGCCAGGGTCAGCTTGCCGTCGGCGTACTGCGCGGCCACGTCGCCCATGTAGTGGGTGGCGCGCCAGTAGGTCTCGGTGACCATCTCGATATCGGTCGGGCCGAGCAGGTCGGCCAGCCACTGCACGGTCTCGGGCAGGCTTTCCTTGTTTTCGATGGTCGGCACTTCGTCGTTGTGACTCTCGACGTCGGTTACCTGGATCACCAGCATGGCGTGGTGCGCGGTGAGCGAGCGGCCGCTCTCGGAGAAGATGTGCGGGTGCGGCAGGCCCTGCGCGTCGCAGAACTCTTTGAGCATCCCGACCACCACGCCGGCGTAGTCGTCCATGTCGTAGTTGATCGAGCTGGCGTTGCGCGAGTGGGTGCCGTCGTAGTCGACACCCAGGCCGCCGCCGACGTCGATGTGATCGACCGGCAGGCCCAGGGCGCGCAATTCGCCGTAGTAGCGGATGGCTTCCTTGAAGCCGTGCTGGTAGTCGGCCAGGTTGGCGATCTGCGAGCCCATGTGGAAGTGCAGCAGGCGGATGCCCTGGTCGAGCCCGGCGTCACGGAAACGCTGCACCACCGAGATCAGCTGGGCGGCAGACAGGCCGAACTTGGATTTCTCGCCGCCGGTGTCGGCCCACTTGCTCGACGCCAGCGACGACAGGCGCACGCGCAGGCCGACCTGTGGCTTGACCTTGAGCTCCGCGGCCTCCTCGATCACCAGGGCGACCTCGGACTCTTTCTCGATCACGATGAACACGTTGTGGCCAAGCTTCTGGCCCATCAGCGCCAGGCGGATGAACTCGCGGTCCTTGTAGCCGTTGCAGACGATGGTGCCGCCCTTCGGCGCCAGCGCCAGCACCGCCAGCAGCTCGGGCTTGGAGCCGGCTTCCAGGCCGATGGAGACGTTCTGGGTGGCGATGATGTTCTCGACCACCGCTTCCTGCTGGTTGACCTTGATCGGGTACAGGGCGGTGTACTGGCTCTGGTACTCGAGGCGGGCGATGTTGGCGTCGAAGGCGCCGGTCAGCTGGCGCACGCGGTCCTGCAGGATGTCGGGGAAACGCACCAGCAGCGGCAGCGACAGGCCGCTCTGGCGCAGTTCCTGGACCTGTTCGAAGAGGTCGATCGGCGCGCTGTCCGGGCCGTTGGGGCGCACTTCGACGCGCCCGGCGTCATTGATGGCGAAATAACCTGCGCCCCAATGGCGGATGCCATAAACACTGCGGCTGTCGGCCACGGTCCACTGGCTACCATCGTCTTTGCGTGTGCGTCGTACGGACATTCAAGTCCCCTGTATGAAAAGTCGAAACACTGCCCCACCTCGGGGCGCTGGCAGTGTAAATACTGAAAATGACGATTCTTCCGTGTCAGGCATAGACCCTGCCCACGGGAACGAGTTTAGAAAGCGCTGGGCAAAAAATCGCGCGGCTGCACTCAGCCGCCGGATTTCTTCGCCTTGAAACCCTGCTTGATCAGCTCGGCGAGCAACAGCTCGACGTGATCGCCCTGGATTTCAATGACCCCGTCCTTGAGCGCGCCGCCGGTGCCGCAACGACGCTTGAGCGTGCTGGCGAGCTCCTTGAGCGGTTCCAAGGCCAGGGGGACGCCCGTGATGGTGGTCACGGTCTTGCCGCCACGGCCTTTGCTTTCACGGCGCACGCGGGCAATGCCATCCCCCTCGGGGATGACCTGCTGCTTGCAGATACAGTCGTCCACCGGTTTGCTGCAGTCGGGACAGTGCCGACCGGCATCGGTGGAAAAGACGAGACCGCCCAGGGCGGAAAAGGAAGAAGCTTTCTTGGCCACTTTTGTTCCTCTGTGCCGAGGACAAAAAACTGGTCGGCGGGAGCCGACCGCGATGCCCCACTCTGGCAGGGGCGGCGCTTACTGCCGCAAGGTTGTGCGGCAGCCCGAAAAGGGCGCGCAGTGTAACGATAAATCCGCCTGTTGCTAAGTACAGGATTGCGCCATTTTACGAAAGTTTTGCGACTTCATTGCGGGGCAGCCTGATAGCGCTGCAACGCCACCAGCGAGTCCGGGCAATACGGCAGCGTTGCACTTTCCGCCAGGGCCTGCTCGACACTGATGAACCGCGCCTCGCTGACCTCCTCGGGCTGCAGGCGCAACGCCCCATCCCACACCGCGGAAAACACGGCGCCCCACAGGCGGTTGCCCGGCTGCTCGAAGTAGAACGTCTCGTGGAAGCGCAGCTCGACGCCGCTCACTCCCAATTCCTCGGCCAGCTCCCGGGCCGCGGATTCGGCATAGGACTCCTGCACCCCGACCATTCCCCCCGCCGCCACATCCCAGTAGCCGGGATACAGCGCCTTGCTCAGGGTGCGCCGGTGCACGCACAAGTCGCCTGCGCTGTTGAACAGCAGGATGAAGGTGCAGCGCCCGATCAGGCCGCGCTCGCGCAATTCAGCCCGTGGCAGGGCGCCGAGCAGTTGGTCATGCTCATCGACCCAGGCCACCAGCTCGGCGTCGGAGGCCGCGCGGTGCGCGACCTCGGCAGGATTGACCGGCATCTCAGCCCTGGGACAGCAGTTGGCGCAGGTCGATGACCGCAGCGTTGGCCCGGGAGATGTAGTTGGCCATCACCAGCGAGTGGTTGGCCCACATGCCGAAACCACTGCCGTTGAGCACCATCGGGCTCCACAGCGCTTCCTGCGAGGCTTCCAGCTCGCGGATGATCTGCCGCACGCTGACCGTGGCGTTCTTCTTCGCCAGCACGTCGGCGAAGTCGACCTCGATGGCGCGCAGCAGGTGCGACAGCGCCCAGGCCTGGCCACGGGCTTCGTAGAACACGTTGTCGATCTGCAGCCATGGGGTCTCGACCACTTCCTCGTCGACCTGTGGCGCCTGGCCCGGGGCCACGGATTCGGTCTTCAGGGTGTTGTTGAGCTTGACCCGGCCAACACTGGCCGACAAGCGCTGCGACAGCGAGCCCAGGCGGGTGGCGACGTCGCCCAGCCAGTTGTTCAGGTTGTCGGCGCGGGTGTAGAAGATCGCGCCCTGGTCGCCCTTGGCCAGGCGCACCTGATAGCGGTTCAGCGACTTGATGCCCTCTTCGAACTCCGACTCGCTCGACGGCAGGATCCAGCTCTTGTTGTCGAAGTTGAAGCGCGGCTCGGCCTTGGCCAGGTCGGCGTCCTCGGTCGATTGCGACTGCGACCGGGCGAAGTCCTTGCGCAGGGCGCGGGACAGGTCACGCACCTGGACCAGCACGCCGTATTCCCAGCTCGGCATGTTGTCCATCCACAGCCCTGGGGGGAAACGGTCGTTGGAGATGTAGCCACCCGGCTTGTCGAGCAGGGTGCCGGCGACGGTCTTGAGGGTTTCGATGGTGGTGTAGCCGATCACCATCTGCTGGCCGTTGCGCTCGGCGGCGGCCTGGGCGTTCTGCTGCACCGGGAACAGCTCGGGCTCCTGGCTCCAGTACCAGCCCAGGCCGATGCACACCAGCAGGTAGAGGCCGATCAGGGTGCCCAGGGCACGGCTCCACAGGCCACCAACATAGCTACGGGTAGCGGCGCCGCGGGTTTCGACCCGCTCGCGGGGCTCGGCCTTGGCCTCGCGGTTTTTCCAATCCAGCATGGCATTGTCCTTAATCAGTCACGAACGGTTCAGGGTTTGGACCACAGGCCTCGGCCAGGGTGCCACGACAAACCCAGGTGGCAGCACTATAAAGCAGACACCGCCATTCGTATAAGCGACCAACAGGTCAGCAACTGAATTACCGTCCCTTAACACTTTGTTGACCCGAGGCACTCGCTTGTCGGAAAAGCGGTGCTAGCATAGAGCCATCATTGAACCTGCGCCCTCCCACTCATAAGTAGTCAGGACATGACCCAGCCAGCCGAGCCGAGCCACGAACGCCTCAAGCAGCATTTTGCCCAGCGGGTGATCCACCAGGCCCGGCAGATCCTCGAAATCTGGCAGCGCCTGCAGCGTGGCGAGTGGTCCAGCGGCGACCTGGGCGAACTGTGCGAGGCCAACCTGCGCCTGCAGCGCTATGCCGAACGCTTCGAACAGCCCGAGCATGGCAGCCTGTCCACGGCCATCGGCCAGACCCTGCGCGCCATCGAAGCCAACAGCGCTCGCCTGAACTCGGAACTGATCAGCGAACTCAACCGCCTCATGCAGCGCCTGTCACGCACCGGCCTGCGCAAGGGCGACCAGCTCGACAACGTGCCTCTGCCGCCGCTGCGCAAACCGGTGTACATCGTGCTGCAGGACCACGACCGCGCCGAACGCCTGGCCCAGCAGCTGGAGTTCTTCGGCCTCAGCGTGCAGGCGCTGTGCAGCGCCGAGGCGTTCCAGGCGTCGATGAGCGAGCGCCTGCCGTCGGCGATCGTCATGGACGTCGACTTCACCGGCGCCGGCATCGGCCTGCAACTGGCGGCGAAAGCCCAGCAAGGCCTGGAACATCCGGTGCCGCTACTGTTCTTCAGCCTGCATGAAACCGACACCCCGACCCGCCTGGCCGCGGTACGCGCTGGCGGCCAGGAGTTCCTCACCGGCACCCTGGACGCCTCCAGCCTGCTGGAGAAGCTCGAACTGCTGACCAGCGCCACCCAGTACGACCCGTTCCGCGTGCTGGTGATCGACGACTCCCGGGCCCAGGCCCTGCACACCGAGCGAACGCTCAACAGCGCCGGGATCATCACCCGCGTCCTCACCGAGCCGATCCGCACCATGAGCGAGCTGGCCGACTTCCAGCCCGACCTGATCATCCTCGACATGTACATGCCCGCGTGCACCGGCCCGGAGCTGGCCAAGGTGATCCGCCACAACGACCGCTACGTGAGCGTGCCGATCATCTACCTTTCGGCCGAGGACGACCTGGACAAGCAGCTCGACGCCATGAGCGAGGGCGGCGACGACTTCCTGACCAAGCCGATCCGCTCGCGGCACCTGGTGACCACCGTGCGCAACCGCGCCGCCCGCGCCCGCCACCTCAAGGCACGGATGGTGCGCGACAGCCTCACCGGGCTGTACAACCACACCCACATCCTGCAACTGCTCGAGGACTGCAGCTTCCGCGCCCGCCGCGAGGTGCAGCCCCTGAGCTTCGCCATGCTCGACATCGATCACTTCAAGAAAATCAACGACCGCCACGGCCACCCCATGGGCGACCGGGTGATCAAGAGCCTGGCGCTGTTCCTCAAGCAGCGGCTGCGCAAGACCGACTTCATTGGTCGCTACGGTGGCGAGGAATTCGCCATCGTCATGCCCAATACCGGACTGGAAGCGGCGCACAAGGTGCTCGACGAAATCCGTCGACGCTTTGCCGAGATCCATTACCCGGCCCAGCCCCACGACCTGCAATGCACCTTCAGCGCCGGGGTGGTGCAGCTGGACGAGCAGCTCGACGCGCTGACCATGGCCAGCGCCGCGGACGAGGCGCTGTACCGCGCCAAGCACGCCGGGCGCAACTGCGTGGTGCGGGTCGAGCCTTAGCTTATCGCAGGGCACCATACCGGCACTGTGCCACTTTTTTATGGCGCCAACCCGTCGTCGTCATCACCTCGTCACAAAATCGCAATAACTTCAGGCCCGACTTCTCCACTCCCCCTCCGCAGGAAGTTCGCGGCTATGCGCCTGAAGTGGCTGACCAATTTCAACACCCTGTTGCTGGTGACCGTGTGTATTGCCCTGGGCGCGACCCTGTGGTGGTCGCAACGCGCCCTGGAACGTCCCTATCAACTGATGGAGCGCTACCTGGGCCTGTCCCAGCAGTTCCAGAACCATGCCGCGCGCAACATCCAGGCCTACCTGGGCAGCGGCGACGCCCTGCGCCACGCGGCGGCCATGGAGGCCAACACGCAATTGCAGGCAGCCCTGGCCGACTGGCCCGGGCCCCTGTCGGCCAAGCTGCGCCCGAGCCTGGACAGCCTGCAGGGCTTCACCGCCAACGAACTGCTCGCCGCCGGCAAGCTGGCCGGCGATCCCCAGGCCTTGCTGCTGCAAGCCGAACGGGAGCTGGGGGCAAACCTCGAGCAACTGGCCGGCTATGCCCGTGACAGCGGCAGCGCCGACGCCAGTCGTTACCTGACGCCGTTGCTGGAAGCCTCGCTGCACCTGGGGCGTCTGTCCCTGGCCCGCGACAAGCTGGTCAGCAGCGGCCGCGCCGAGCTGGCCGACGAAGTGGACCGCGAACTACAGCAGATCGCCGCCCAGGCCCAGGCCATCGACGGCCTGCCACTGCTGGGGGTGACCCGCGCCGCCGAATCCAATGCCGATGACTTCGCCGCTATGATGGGCCTGGAGTCGCAAGCCAGTGCCGAGCAGGAAGACGTCGCCGTGGGCCTGAAGCGCGAGCTGCACAGCTTGCTCGGCCGCTACCCTGCCGAACTGCAGCGTACCCGCGAGCAGATCGAGCGCCGCGCCAGCCTGGCCGCCAGCACCAGTGAGCGCCTGGAGGCGGTGCAGCAGGCCATCGCCGGCCTCGAGCCCGAGGTTCGCGGCCTGCACGCCACCATCGCTGGCGAGGTACGGCTGATCCAGGGCCTGATGATCGGCCTGATCCTGCTGATCGCCCTGCTCATCGATACCCTGCAACGTCGCCTGGCACGCACCCTCACCAGCCTGGCGCCGGCGCTGTCGCGCTGGGCCGAGGGCGACTTCGCCCAAGCCATCGCCCTGGGCCGCACCAACCGCGAGCTGCACGATATCCAGGAATCGCTGAACCGCCTGCGCCAGTACCTGGTGGAGCTGGTCGGCACCATCCGTCACAACGCCGAACAGGTGGCCGGCAGCAGCCATGCCCTGGCCGGCATGAGCAGCGCCCTGCACGACGGCGCCGAACGCCAGGCCGGCGACACGGCGCAGATCCGCGACGCCCTGGGCGAGCTGGAGGCGACCATCCAGCAGGTGGCCGGCGATGCCAGCTCCGCCGCCGAGGCCAGCCGCGATGCCGGCCGGGCCGTGGAGCAGGGCCAGACGGTGATCGGCCAGAGCCTGTCCGGCCTGCGCGCGCTGGTCGACGAGGTGCAGGGCAACGCCCGGATGATCGAGCAACTGGCGCAAGAGTCGGCGACCATCGGTGGCGTGCTCACGGTGATCCGCGCGATTGCCGAGCAGACCAACCTGCTGGCGCTCAACGCCGCCATCGAAGCGGCCCGGGCCGGCGAGATGGGCCGTGGCTTCGCCGTGGTGGCCGACGAAGTGCGCTCGCTGGCGCAGCGCACCACTGGCGCCACCGGCGAGATCCAGGCGCTGATCGACCGCCTGCAGCAAGCCGCCCGCGATTCGGTGGACGGCATGCGCACCCAGCTGGAGCACGCCGAGGCCACGGCCAACCAGGCACAGTCGGCCGATGGTGCGCTGGAGGCGATCGTCAGCGCCATCCGCACTATTTCCGACACGGCGGTGCGCATTGCCGATGTGACCGCGCAGCAGACCGGAGCGGTGAGCGAGATTCGTGATCACAGCGAGCGGATTCACGAGCTGGGCGAGGACAACCTGCAGCGTATTGGCGAAGGGCGTGAGCAGGGCGAGCAGTTGCTCAAGCTGGGCGGTGAGTTGAACACGGCGGTGCGGGCGTTCCGGCTCTGAAAGCATCGCGGGGCTTACCCCGCGATGGCCCATAGCCCTGCCAAGTCCGCTATCATGCCGCCACGTTCCACCTCGCGAGTCCGCCATGCGCCGCCTGTTTTTCCTGTTGTTCCTGCTGCTGGCCAGCCCTGCGTTCGCCACCGGCCTGCTCGACAACCGCCCCAGCGCCACCCTCGGCGCCGCGTCCAACAGCGCCGACTTCCTCCCGGTGCACGAAGCCTTCAAGCTCAGCCTGATCGAGACCGACACCCAGACCGTCAAGCTGCGCTTCGTCGCCACCGACGGCTATTACCTCTACCGCCACCGCTTCCAGTTCCGCACCGAGCCTGCGGACATCAAGCTCGGCGCGCCGAACATCCCCCAGGGCGAGGCCAAGCACGACGAGTTCTTCGGCGATGTCGAGGTGTACCACGGCGTGCTCGACATCGAACTGCCGCGCAACGACCCGCGCGCCTTCACCCTGCTGGTGGGTTACCAGGGCTGCGCCGACAAGGGCCTGTGCTATCCGCCGGAAACCGCGCGCTTGAGCATCGACGGCCAGAGCGCCCCGCTGCCGGCAAGCGCCGAGCAGGGCTGGACCTGGAAGTCGCTGCTGCTGTTCTTCCTCGCTGGTGTCGGCCTGACCTTCACCCCGTGCGTGCTGCCGATGCTGCCGATCCTTTCCGGCGTGGTGCTGCGCGGCCAGGTCGGCGGCCTGCGCGGGTTGTCGCTGTCGCTGGCCTACGTGCTGCCGATGGCGGCAAGCTTCGCCGTGCTCGGCGCCCTGATGGGCCTGTTCGGCGCCGGCCTGAACCTGCAGGCGCGCCTGCAGTCGGCCTGGGTGCTGGTACCGTTCGCCGCGTTCTTCGTGCTGTTCGCCCTGGCCATGTTCGGCCTGTTCGACCTCAAGCTGCCGCAGGCTTTGAGCAGCCGCCTGGACAGCCTCGCCCATCGCACCAAGGGTGGCTCGCTGCTGGGCGCGGCGGTGCTCGGCGTACTCTCCAGCCTGCTGGTCTCGCCCTGCGTGTCGGCACCGCTGGCCGGTGCGCTGCTGTACATCAGCGCCAGCGGCGACGCGCTGGGCGGCGCCCTGAAACTGTTTGCCCTTGGCCTGGGCATGGGCGCGCCGCTGTTGCTGGTCGCCACCGGTGGCGCCGCCTGGCTGCCCAAGAGCGGGCCGTGGATGAACACGGTGAAGAACGCCATCGGCGTGTTGCTGCTGGGCCTGGCCATCGGCCTGCTCAGTCGTGTGCTGCCGGGGCCCGTCACCCTGCTGCTGATCGGCCTGCTGGCCGCCGGCGTGGCGCTGTTCCTCGGCGCCCTGGAGTTCGTGGTGAAAACCCCGCGCCAGCGCCTGGCGCAACTGCTCGGCCTGGCGCTGCTGGTCTACGCCCTGGCCTGCTGGTATGGCGCCCTGAGCGGCCAGGGCGACCCACTGCGCCCACTGCCGCCACCCACCGTGGCCGGCAGCCCCGCTGCGGCCAAGGCCGACGCCTGGCAGACCATCATCAGCCCCGCCGCCCTCGATGCGGCCCTGGCCGAGGCCAAGGCCGCCGGCCAGCCAGTGCTGCTCGACTGGTACGCCGACTGGTGCATCAGCTGCAAGGTGATCGAGCACGAGGTGCTCAACGCGCCGCAGGTCGAGGCGCAACTCGGCGCCTTCCGCCTGCTGCGCTTCGACATCACCGAAAGCAATGCCGAACAACGCGCCCTGCTCGACCGCTACCGCCTGTTCGGCCCGCCCGCGTTGATGTTCTTTGCGGCGAACGGCAGCGAAATGACCAGCGATCGGGTGATTGGCGAGATAAACGCCGGCGATTTTGCCCAGATTCTGGCGCGCGTGCGCGGCCAACTCGGTCTATAACTTCCCCAGCCTCTGAAAAACCCGCTGGTGAGTGACCAAAGTCAGTCATCCGGTCACATACTTTGCGTGAATCTCGGACATCGTGCTGGCTATTGCCGGGAACTGGACACTCAGCGCCTGTTGCGGCATAGTCGCCGCGCTATGTCGAATTGCCCTACAAAACCAAGGAACCGCAGATGGCAACCCTACTGGTGCTGCACGGCCCCAACCTGAACCTGCTCGGGACCCGCGAACCGGGGCATTATGGCGCCGCCACCCTGGCTCAGATCAATCAGGACCTGGAGCAGCGCGCCCGCGCCGCCGGCCACCATCTGCAATACCTGCAGAGCAATGCCGAGTACGAATTGATCGACCGTATCCACGCCGCGCGCAACGAGGGCGTGGATTTCATCCTGATCAATCCGGCCGCTTTCACCCACACCAGCGTCGCATTACGTGACGCATTGCTCGCGGTGAGCATCCCATTCATCGAAGTGCACCTTTCCAACGTGCACAAACGCGAGCCGTTCCGTCACCACTCCTACTTTTCGGATGTTGCCGTAGGGGTGATCTGCGGCCTCGGAGCCACCGGTTACCGGTTGGCCCTGGAGTCCGCGCTGGAACACCTGGCTGCCAACGCACAGCCCTGATGACACAAGGCCTTGGCCCTTTAGGGCCGAGGCTCATGAAGAAACGTTTTCGACACGTTTTAAAATACGTCCCCGACCGAACCTTGGGAGTTGCTGATTAATGGATATCCGTAAAGTCAAAAAGCTGATCGAACTGCTGGAAGAGTCCGGCATCGACGAACTGGAGATCAAGGAAGGCGAAGAGTCCGTTCGCATCAGCCGTCACAGCAAGACCCCGGCCGCCCAGCAGTTCTACGCACCCGCGCCAATGGCCGCCGCGCCTGCCGCAGCCCCGGTTGCCGCCGCTGCCGCCCCGGCCGCTGAAGCCGCTGCCGCCGCACCTGCCCTGAAAGGCACCGTGATCCGTTCGCCGATGGTCGGCACCTTCTACCGCAAGCCTTCGCCAACTTCGCCGAACTACGCAGAAGTCGGCCAGGCCGTGAAGAAGGGCGACACCCTGTGCATCGTCGAAGCCATGAAGATGATGAACCACATCGAATCCGATATCGGCGGTGTGATCGACGCCATCCTGGTAGAAGACGGCCAGCCGGTTGAGTTCGACCAGCCGCTGTTCACCATCGTTTGATTCGCGGAGAGCCAACGATGTCTGGGAAGCTCGAAAAAGTTCTGATCGCCAACCGCGGGGAAATTGCCCTGCGGATCCTGCGTGCCTGCAAAGAGCTGGGCATCAAGACCGTCGCCGTGCACTCCACGGCCGACCGTGAACTGATGCACCTGGGCCTGGCAGACGAATCGGTCTGCATCGGCCCTGCATCGTCCAAGGAATCCTACCTGCACATCCCGGCGATCATCGCCGCCGCCGAAGTGACAGGCGCCACCGCCATCCACCCAGGCTACGGCTTCCTCGCGGAAAACGCCGATTTCGCCGAGCAGGTGGAAAACTCCGGTTACATCTTCATCGGCCCGAAAGCCGACACCATCCGCCTGATGGGCGACAAGGTGTCGGCCAAGGAAGCGATGATCAAGTCGGGCGTGCCGACCGTGCCAGGCTCCGACGGCCCGCTGCCGGAAGACCCGGAAACCGCGCTGGCGATCGCCCGCGAGGTGGGTTACCCGGTGATCATCAAGGCCGCCGGTGGCGGTGGTGGTCGCGGCATGCGCGTGGTGCACAAGGAAGAAGACCTGATCGAATCGGCCAAGCTGACCCGCACCGAAGCCGGTGCCGCGTTCGGCAACCCGATGGTCTACCTGGAGAAGTTCCTGACCAACCCACGCCACGTGGAAGTGCAGGTCCTGTCCGACGGCCAGGGCAACGCCGTGCACCTGGGCGACCGTGACTGCTCGCTGCAGCGCCGTCACCAGAAAGTACTGGAAGAAGCGCCGGCCCCGGGCATCGACGAGAAGGCCCGCCAGGAAGTCTTCAAGCGTTGCGTCGACGCGTGCATCGAGATCGGCTACCGCGGTGCCGGTACCTTCGAGTTCCTGTACGAGAACGGCCGTTTCTACTTCATCGAGATGAACACCCGTGTTCAGGTGGAGCACCCGGTTTCGGAAATGGTCACCGGTATCGACATCGTCAAGGAGATGCTCAGCATCGCCGCTGGCAACAAGCTGTCGTTCCGCCAGGAAGACGTAGTGATCCGCGGCCACTCGCTGGAGTGCCGGATCAACGCCGAAGACCCGAAGAAGTTCATCCCGAGCCCAGGCAAGGTGAAGCACTTCCACGCCCCGGGCGGCAACGGCGTGCGCGTCGATTCGCACCTGTACAGCGGCTACTCGGTTCCGCCGAACTACGATTCGTTGATCGGCAAGCTGATCACCTACGGCAAGGACCGCGACGAAGCCATGGCGCGCATGCGCAATGCCCTGGACGAGATCGTCGTCGACGGCATCAAGACCAACATCCCGCTGCACCGCGACCTGGTGCGTGATGAAGGTTTCTGCAAAGGCGGCGTCAACATCCACTACCTCGAGCACAAACTGGCCAACCAGGAGTGATCGCGTTAGCGTGATGACAGAGCCCCGGCCCCGTGCCGGGGCTTTTTATTTGCGCGTGCCTCCCCCGGGAGCACAAGGCGTGGAGCGGGCTTGCCTCGCGATGCATGGGCGACAAACCCGATTGAACCCCGCCCAACCCCATGCAGTCCATCGATCAGGCCCACTTTCCCGAGGCCTCACGAGGAGACTCCCATGAAAGGTACTGCGCTATCCGCCCTGTTCGCGGCCGCGACCCTGCTGGCCTCGCCTGTATTCGCCGCCGACGACTTGTGCGCCATGAACCTGCAGAAGATCGACGACAGCATGGCCACCGCCGGCGCCACCTCCGAAGGCCTGGACAAGGCCATCACCGAGCACGTGGACCAGGCCAAGGCCGCCCAGGCGAAAGGCGATACCAAGGAATGCATCGCCATCACCAGCAAGGTGCTCGAACGCCTGGAAAAGACCGAGAAAGGCAGCGGCTCGGCCGGTGGCAGCGGCACCTAGGCCCTGCGCGCACGCGGGCGGCCGAACCTTCTGTCGACGTCGCCCGCGTAAGCGCGTATACTCTCCCTTGCGTGCTGAAAGGCACGTTCAGCTAGAGCTGAGTGTGGGGCCGATTAGGATTCGACGCCGGTAGCGAAACTCTAGGTGCATGCCGAGTTGGTAACAGAACTCGTAAATCCACTGTTGCAACTTTCTATAGTTGCCAATGACGACCACTACGGTGCTGCTCTCGCTGCTTAATTGCAGCTGACATGCACTCCTGGTACCTTCGGGTCCAGCAATCATCAGGGGATGCCTGTAAACCCGAAATGATTGTCATACAGAACAGGATCGTCGTGCAGCACGTTGGGGGCGAAGCGACTAAAACTTACCCAACTCATCCAAAGCACCCTGCCCGTCGGGCGGCTGCGGATTAAATCAGTAGACATGGCTAAGCATGTAGTACCGACAGCGGAGTACTGGCGGACGGGGGTTCAAATCCCCCCGGCTCCACCAAATCCGAAGAAGAAGACGCCCTAGGGCGTCTTTTTTTGTGCCTGGGATTCAGGGCCTCAGCGGCAGCACGCCATCACCTTTCCCCCTCCTCCTTCATCGCCTCCAGCTTGGCGAACTGCTCGCTGGCCAGCCGGCTGATGATTCGGATCGCCTGATGAACGCCCGCTGTGTTGCGGAAGCTCAGTTGCGGGTTGTGCTCGCACTCCAGTACCTCGTCATGCTGGACCAGCGCCTCGCCTAGCAGTTCGAGAGTCCAGACGTAGCTTTGGAGGGTAGACAGGCGCTCACGATCAGTCATGGGACACCTCCCGCTTGGCGCGTTCGGCGAGGGATTGGCTGTCGATCGGGTAAAACGTTGGGGATGGGGTGGCCGCAGGGGTTGGCCGGCGGAGAGCGGATGCGAGGATCCTGCTCAGAATGCGAGTAAGCATGCATGAGACTCCAAGTTTGCGATTTGGAGCTACCACGATCCTTCCTACGGGATTGGGTGGCAGCTGTGCATGGGGTAGGAATACCGGGAAACTTGGAACCCGGCCAGGCCGAAGCCTGCCCACACACAGCCGCCATAACATCGCAGCGGGCGCAAAAAAGGCGCCAGCCGTTGTGATGGGGCGCCTAGTGCGTGCGCCAAGTTTACCAGCAGGTTCCTACACCTGGTCGCGGATTTTGCTGCGACTTGAGGACTGTAGCCTTTGACGGGATTGATTCGCAACAGATAGGAGGATGGGAAATTTCCTAAAAGCTTGGAGGAAAGGAAGCGCTGGGTAGCGCTGATGCAAGGGGCAGAGAGATCGAGCGACTGCTATCGCATCAATGGATACCTAACTGACTGCAGACCAAGTTCGGACGCTAAGAAGTACGGCGTAAGCCCACCCTTCAAGAACGCGATATGATAAAAATTATCGTGCTCGATCTTTATAAAGGTTCCAGCTAGAATACCCTCCTCTAGGAGGCCTTCCCCCCATGATTGATGCTGTTGACCTTTTCTGTGGCGCTGGTGGCCTGACCGCTGGCATGCGTAATGCTGGCATCGAAGTCTACGCCGGTTACGACATTGAGGCCCAGTGCAGGCATGCTTACGAAGTAAACAACCAGACAGCATTCGTGGCGCAGGACGTCAAGACTCTCACCAAGGAACAGCTTGAAGCATGGTATCCACGAGTCGAAGGCCGCTACCGGCTCCTCGCGGGCTGTGCCCCCTGCCAACCCTTCTCCACCTACAATCAAGGGCGAGACACCAGTACAGACAGCAAATGGCCTCTGCTGTACCACTTCGCACGCCTGATTCGAGAAGTGCAACCTGAACTGGTTACGATGGAGAACGTTCCTGATGTGACCAAGCATCAGGTCTACCAGGATTTCGTAGCCAACTTGGAGTCTCAAGGCTACAAAGTGTGGGCGAACCGAGTGGCCTGCGTCGACTACGGCCTACCTCAGCACCGTCGTCGACACGTCCTGTTGGCCTCCAAACTAGGCCCAATCAAGCTCATTGAGCCCACCCACCCCAATGCCCCCGTCACCGTCATGGACATGATCCATGACCTGCCTCGAATCGCAGCAGGCGAGTGCGATCCCAATGACCCTATGCATCGCGCTGCCACGCTGACTCCGATCAATCTGGAACGCATCCTGCGCTCACGCGAGGGCGGCACTTGGCGGGATTGGCCCCCACACCTAATTGCAGAGTGTCACCGCAAAGCTAGTGGCAAGACCTACCCTAGCGTCTACGGCCGGCTGAAAAGAGATGAACCAGGTCCCACGATGACCACGCTGTGCTACGGCTTCGGTAATGGCCGCTTCGGTCACTACGAGCAAGCGCGAGCGCTCTCGCTGCGCGAGGCTGCAATTCTCCAGTCCTTCCCAAGAGACTACGAGTTCATGCCGCCGGAGCAAATTACCTTCAAAGCAGTCGGACGGATGATCGGCAACGCCGTACCAGTTCGTCTGGGTGAAGTGATAGGTGAAAGCCTCATGCGTCACGTCGAGGAGTACGAACAAACTCGCCCACAAGAAATTCCCGCCCGAGTCGCTCCTCAAGCTCTGTAGGCTTGCGAGTTTCACATTCCCAGATCACCAGTACACGCCAGCCCAGCTCACACAGCTGGGCTTCTTTTTTTGCATCCCGCACGACATTGGCCTCGAACTTGGGAAGCCAATATTCCTGCCGGCTCTTCGGCACGCTCGCGTAACGACAGCCAAGATGTCGATGCCAGAAACACCCATGCACGAAGACCACCGTCCGGAATCTCGGTAGGACTATGTCCGGTGAACCTGGGAGATCCCGACGATGCAAACGGAACCTCAGCCCCAAAGCATGCAATGCTCGACGCACGACGATCTCCGGCCCAGTATGAGCACGCTTGACCGCACGCATAATGTCACTACGCGACATTTCCCTCCTCCACTGCTCAGGCGTCGGCAGGAACGATCACCCCTGTCATCGCCAAAGCCTCCAGATGCCGGTGAAGCTGGCCCGGCAGTGGGTCGCCCGAGATCAAAACGCCAGCCTCTATATTTTTCTCCATGGCGTGCCCAGTCAGGTTCGCACTGGTGATAAAGCACATTTTGCCGTCGGCTACGGCGACCTTGGCGTGGACGCGCCCGTCAGAGAATGGGCCGGCCTTTTCACGCCACGCATAGATTTTTGCGGCGGGGACCAGCGTTCTCATTTTGCCTATCGCATCAAAGGCGATGCTACCGCCGTGATCCTCGGACAACTCAAGCAGCATGGAGATGACCACTCCTCGATCAGTAGCCGCATTCAGCGTCTTTACGATAGTCGAGACGTCATAAGCCACGAAACTGGTTATGAAAAGGGTCCTCTCGGCGGCATTGATGACTTGCAACAGCGCCTGCTCCGTTCGACGAGCAGAGACGATGGGGGTCGTCGGCCCTGTCCACACGAGCTCGGTGGATTGCTGATTCGCAGCCTTGGTCAAGACATGACCTGAAGCGAGAAGCATAGATGCCAACTCCTCGGCGCTAACAGCGCTAGCTCGCCAGGCATTGATGAGTTGATCCACTAGCCCAGCGGCAGTGGGCGTGCCAACCACGCCCGACAGTGCACTGCTAGCTTTGCTGGTATCGGTCCGGCGAATCCGGCTAGCTATAGCCTGAACCTTTTCTGGAGAGACCAGGCAGACAACGGCCGCAATGGCGTCCAAAAGCTCATCCACGTCAAAAACCCTTGAAGAAAGCAGCGTCGGCGCGTTCGAGTGTCGGTACGAGCAGTGATCGATCCAGATAGCGGTTGCCCCGCTCACAAGAGGTTTCCGCTACCAAACTGCAGGCATGGCAAGCAGCACCATGGAGGGAGCGATCCTTTTCCGGATCATGCTCCGAACAAAGTGGATCGGAAGAGCAAATTTTCGAACGATTCAATGCTTGCTCCAGCAAGCGCCCCAGATTGTCTGGCTTACCGAGATCGACGAGGCCGCCCAGCGTGCCGTCCGAATCCGCTGCAGCGGTATAGATGAGGATGCCAGCCTGCGAGCTATCTCCTGATGTGTCGGCATAGATGCGTTCACGAATGCTCGCGGCGTTGTATCCGCACTCCAACGCCAACTCCCGAATTAGTAAATGAGAGAGCGTGTGCAGCATCGCATAACGAATTCCGGGATAGCCCTCATCCGGGTCGAGATGACGCGAGTTTCGCCAGCCCTTATGACCACCCCGTAGCATCTGGTCGACCTTTTTGACACCTTCCAAAGCCTCCCAGTCAGCAAGCGCGGCCTCGTCGAACTGGATGAAGATTCCCTCACCATGAACCTGGTTGGCTGGCACCCAATCTGGCTTACCACGTACCAGGCTAGCCATTTGCGGCCGGCCATCGGAGTCGCAAGACTCTTCAGGGGCCTCGACCCGAGTGAATCCCAACAGCGCGTTTACCTCACGCAATCGCTCAAGGAGTAGGACTCGGCTGATATGGCCTCCAAACCCCGGTGGCGTTCCAACCTTCTTGCTCATGAAATGGGGGTAATCCGTGGGCGGGTTAGCTTCGGTCAGCACGTCCCACTCAGGTCCTTTGATATCGGACTCACCCACGACCTCCTTCCCACCACCGGAGCGATGCATCTCAATGGCCGCCCAGATTGCGGCTGCAGCGTACTTGTCGATTCCTGGCAGCGACCCGGTCTTCTTCAGTGTCTTCACCGTCACCGACACTTCTGCTTCGGAATCGAGTTCTTCGAAAAACTCCCAGCCATCCTGGATCAGCTGACTGAGAGGATCCTTGGTTTGTGGGATCGCTAGCGCAGAAAGAGTGATCGGGAACCAACTGTTCGTAGCTCCCAGAAGTACAGCACGTGCTTCTTCACCGCATTCGGCATCGAAATGATCTAGATGAGGATGGCGACCTCGGCAGGCCGGAAGGTTCTCCTTGCCAGACTTACCAAACGCCTGGGCCAGACTTCTTGATACACCGCAGGAGCATTTCACCCACAAATTCTCCGTCTGCAAGGATGCCCCACTTTCAAAAAAGCGGAGAGTGCCTTGGCAAGAGCTTTTGCCACTGTGAACGAAATAGTGCCAGGGGAAATCATCCAAGTGACCATTCTTGCATGCCAGCAAAAAACGGGCAGGAACGGCATCTGCATCCTTTGGCTTGTCTGTGCCTTTTGATCCTTGGCAGCCAGCATGTATAAAGCGAGTTCGCTCAGGACGGTATCGATGCTCCTTTATGGTGAAAAGCTGATGATCGTAAGGAGACAGCAGGCCGCACTTCACGCAGCGCATCCAGCGCGGGAATGGCCGAACGGGGACACCGATATTGGCCTCAGCCGACCAGACGTCGACAAGTTCGCTTTTCTGGAATGGCGGCATCCGCAGATTCTCGACCTGCTCTCCCAAACGACTTCGAACGGCAGCGAGCAACCGTGCCTCTTGAATCGGCTGGCAGCGATCCTTTTCCCAGCTATCGATGCCCAGGGTCACTACGGAAAGGCTGGGCAGGTCGATCAGCGCACCGGGCCCATAAGTCCACAGCAATTGGCTGGGACGTACTTCGCCGACTGGAGTTTTGTTGTTGATGATCATGCTCAATCCTCATCCTTAGTTGCGGGACGAGACTTCCAATCGTGATCGTCCGTGATATGGCTCGTGTTCATAATCAGGCGTACGCCTGGCTCGACCTCCCGCATTGACATTGGTACGGTCCAGTTGTCCCAGGCTTGAAGTCCTGGTGACTTGATCAATGGAACGGTTTTGTCTTTTTCGGGGCCACGCTTCTCATACGCTAATATCCGTC
Source organism: Pseudomonas sp. BJa3 (assembly GCF_026343815.1). Taxonomy (NCBI): domain Bacteria; kingdom Pseudomonadati; phylum Pseudomonadota; class Gammaproteobacteria; order Pseudomonadales; family Pseudomonadaceae; genus Pseudomonas; species Pseudomonas sp. BJa3. The sequence goes on from NZ_JAOXMC010000022.1 coordinate 70,802, forward strand.
CGCCCTTGCTGACCTCTTTCGCCCATTCGTCGGCGCGCTCTTTCAGCTCGGTCTCAGCCAACTGCTTACGCGAGTTGTCTTCAGCGACATTGCCCGCGCGAGCCGCCAACACCTTGATGGCATCGACTATCTCGGCCTGATTGGACATGCTCAATTGGCCAGCCCCTTCGTTTGGGCTGAAATCGTCGTTCTCCAGACGCATCAAGCTCAACAGCGAGCCCGTCAGACCTCGATCCATCGCTCGCGGTGAGAACGGCGTTACCGATTGCGCCTCGACGTGTTTATAGAACGTGGCGTGGTAATGCTCGAAGGTTTCGTAATGCGAAAGGTCGCGCGGTCTGGCCCACGTCAGCACAGTGCAGACCAAGCCCGGGAAGGAACGCCCGACGCGACTGGTGGCTTGGATGTACTCAGCCGTACCTTTGGGCTGGCCATTGACGGCCATCAGGCCAAGTCGATTCACGTCAACACCCACTGACAGCATGTTGGTCGCCAGTACCACATCGATGGCGCGCGTGTCACCTTCCTGCCAGCGGGTCACATACCTGCCGGTAGCTGTGTCGAACTCAGACTTGAACTTGACCTCTAGGTTGTCGAGGTACTTGGGAATATCCTGACTCGATACCCGCGACGTCAGCTCGCGAATGTTACTGATGCTGCGTTGGGCTAGCGCGGGCCGCTCCACCATGCTCATCTGTACGCGGTAGGAACGTGTCTGGACGTCATCCTCTGCCAGCCGCTTCATCCCCCCCAACTCACGCAAGGAGTTGAAATAGCCGACCATAGTCATGTACGGGTCAGCAGGCTCGCCAAAGTGATCGAACAGCTCTTGTGCCGCCGTCAGAAACGCGGTGTAGACGCGGATCAGCATCGCGGGGCGCGAACTACCGGGAGAGCACACGCCGAGGTAGCGCCGCCCCGGTCTTTCTTCGATCGGACGTTGCACCGAGAAGAAGTTGTCTTCCACGTCCAATCCATGCGGAGGAAACACCGAAACACGCCGCATGAAGACGTTGTTCACTTGCTCCTTAGCTTTGCGTACCGTTGCCGTAGAGGCGATGATCTTCGGCTTGACCGTCTTGCCATTGAGCGTCCAGCCGCACAGCTCATCGACAGCAGTTTCATACAGACCAACCATGGTGCCCAGAGGCCCACTGATGAGGTGAAATTCGTCCTGAATGATCAGGTCAGGTGGGCGAATCGGGTTAATGGCCTTTACCTTCGAGAAAGAAAAGCCCTTGCCCGCTTGGTGATTGCCATTGCAATTGGCGCCTCGCCAAAGCAGCCCGTGGCGCTCGCATTCCTGGCCCACGCGCCCAAACAGCGTCCGCACCTGACCACGCCACGCCATCATGGCGAACTTGTCCACGGTGGCGATCATCATGGTGGGTGGGCGATGATAGATCTCTTCGTCCACGACCAGCACCGGAATCCCCGGGTGCGGCTGCTTGCTGGACTTTCCTTTGGAAAAATCGCAGCGGCCTTTCTTATCGCCGCAGTAGACGAAGGTTCGACCAGAGCCTTTATCGACTTCGACGTCTCGTCCCGGGGCCACCTCCGAGCCACACCACGGGCAACTGGTGAGCTGCGCAGGCGATGCCGCCCCGGCGTTGTATCTGCCGGGGTTGCGTACATCCTCAATAGCGCGGTGGCTGTCCTCTGTCGTGCCCGGAGTGACCTTGTTGCCAACCCAAAGGCCGATGGTAAAAGGTTCGGTGCCGAGGGATTTGTCGCCCTTGTCCAGCGCCTCGCGCCGCAACACCTCCATCGCGCAAATCATTGCCGTGGCACGCTGAAACTGCTGCAGCGTCAACAGACGCAGGGTGTAGCGCATGATCACGGCCAAACCGCGTGAGCTGTCGTAGCCGCCAAGATTGCCTTGCATGCGCCGGATGGCCATGGTGAAGGCGGCTACACCCAAGTAGGCCTCGGTTTTACCACCGCCGGTAGGGAACCACAACAGATCGGCATAAGCCTCGACGGGCTGGACGCGATCCGGGTGACTCGGGTCTGCCAGCGATGGAATCGAGAGGAGCAAAAACGCCAACTGGAACGGACGCCAGCTGCGGTTCCTCACCAGATCGAACTTGTCGATGCTGACATTCTCACCCCGCCGCATCGCCAGTGCATATTGGCTGCGCACGCGTTGCGTCGCCATCGAACGGTTGGCGAACCGAAAGGCCGCCAGGGCCTTCTCATCGGCTTTCAGCGTGTCGATACCTTGTTGTAGGCGCACGCAGATCTCTTGGCAGCGATCCATCGCTTGTTGCGACTGAGTGTCATAGCCAGTCACTTCGGTACCGATGCGAGCACGCTGTTCATCGACCCACGAGGCGTAGTCCTTAGTCAACATGCTCAAGGCGTCTACCAGCGAGTCGATGCCCAAGGTCGCCAGTCGCTGCATGTCGAGCAGGCCGCTGCTGACCATCTCACGCATCGCCGGGCGATCGGAAGGGTCAAGGCCCGGCGTCTCCGTTACTTGCACCTCGTACTGCGGCATGACGGTCGTGCGGACTTCGGTGGCTAGCGCCACGTCCTCTGCAGTTTCGGCATGGACGGCAACGCCATGGCCCATGGCGAACTCAACGCGATTGCGATAGATCATCTCCAGCGCTTCACGCTCGGGATCCACACCGTCTGTGTCCAACACTGGTCTGCGTCGAAAGATGGCCCGCTTGGCGGCATCCTGCGACGAACGAACGATCAGCTCAGGCTGGAATATCCACGCCGTATCGCGATTGGTCTTGAGCTCTTTCTGTGCATTCACCAGGAACAAAGTGACCAAGCGATCGCCCTTGGGACTCTTGGCCCGAATGGAGCCCTGAACGCGCACTTCGGGAAACTTACTATCAGGAGCCTGATGTGGAATCACGCCTTCGGTCAGTGGCAGCACGATCTTGCCGCCACAGGGGATGCGTTGCCACACCTTGGCTTTCTGTAGATTAGGTTTTATAAGGTCGTGCTCATCGTTCGGTACGCGCTCGTACCTCCCCCAACGAGCCTCAATCTCGATCTGACCGACATCTCCATCCACACAGAAGGTCATGCCCAGACTGCTAGGAATCAGCGACTGGTTACTGGCGACATCGATCTCGTCAGCCGAGTCCGCTTCCGGTTCTACCCTCCCGGTAGCCGTTCCAAACTCCGCACCTGGTTCATGCCGACCGGGCACCTTGGGCTCGGTGGGTTCTTCGACATCGTCATCGGCCAGCGGCCCATCCAACCCCTCGATACCGCCCTGTGCGGTCTCACGCGGGGCCAGTTTGCCAACCAGGTAGCGGTCGCGTACCCCCATATCGACAATGCGCTCACGGGGTCCACCTGCTGGGCCAAGCAGATCGTCCATCACGGCCAGTTGCAGCAGCTCGCGGATATAGGCCTGATCATCGATGCTCGGCACGTCAGCGATGGTCTTGTTCAATGCCCTGGGAAGCGACTCCAGAAAATCCGTCCATTGAATGCGGCCAACGCTGCCGGAGGACGGTGAGGCGAGTGACCTCAGACCAGTAGAAACCGCCGGATCGACCAACAGCATTCGATCGAAGTAGATCGTGGTGATCTCTAGATCGGAACGAACCCGCAGTACCCGCGCGACTCGCGTGATAAGACCAACTGCGCTCAGGATCAACACCCAATCGTCATTCGCAATGGCTTGGTAAAGCGAACGCTCCCCTTTCAGCCGCAACGTATAGGGTGCCAGCATGGGATCAGCAGCAAGACAATGATCGATAGCGATCCATGCATTGAGATTCGAGTTTACTGACATATCGCGAACCTCTCGCAGTTCTGATGGAAAATTTTCTCAACCTTGAGCATCTCGAACTCTTTCAGGAACTGATTGACGGAGAGTACGGTCATTCACTTTTCCCACCAAACAAATCAGCCATAGATTCGGATGAAGAAACTCTTGACCGACGCCCTCGTTTAGTCGGCACTGAAATCGAAGTGGTGGTCTTTTCAGTCAAATCGACCTCTGCTGAAATCAATCCAAATACCTTTTCAATGAACTCATCAACCAAATCCAAATCTGATCCGGATTGAATCTGCGCATGTATAGCTAATGACTCAGAAAGGATTAGGTTGTCAATCATTTGCGGCGGCGGAAATGGGAGCTCCTTTAGCTCCTTAACCAGAACCTTTGGAAACATTCCTTTTGCTGCCTTTGATGAGATCTGGGATATAAACGCCGTAGCAAGATCACTATTCAAGTAGAGTTCAAGAAATGCAAGAAGGCGCTCACTTTCCTTCGATTTTGGCTTTATGCAAATAATACTAGGGTTGTGAATGGCAAAATCAGAGTACCGCGAAGCAATTATCAACCTTGGTGGTTTCCCTACAATTTCACGAACCAGAACGCGTTCATTTGAGAACCACTCAGGGGCTAAGTAGTTTGATACCCATGGCCCATAACTAGCCCAAAGGCCACTCCATGATACGGCATACGGTACAACATCTCTACCTCGTAGTTCCGGCACATAAGAATTGTCTTTCTGACTATCAGCGTGCCACGGCTTCTCTTCCACGATACGCTTTGCTTCTTCCTCACTCATGCGCTTCAGAAGCGCGTGCTTGTCATATGGCTTGTAGCCTTGCTTGACAAAAAATAGATCCTCAATTCTCAATGCACCGAGCGGAATTAAAACTTCACTCGCATCAAGATTCGCCCAATGCGCGCGCGATGCAAATGCATCCTGTTGAATTGGGTTCGATTGGCAAAGATGGAAGCCCGGCGCTCGCGAAAATTGTGTTGTATGCTTCGCGGAAATGGCATTCTTAAAAATAATTACGCAGCAGCGAACGGACGCACCTCTAAAAATTTGATGATCCGTGAGATCTGCGATCCATAGCAGCCACGAGGAGAGCGTGAGCCGTCTTCTGATTTGACGAGCTGACTCGTTCAAAAGAACTGTGTTAGGCAGGACAAGGCCAACAACTCCATCGCGACAAACTAGCCGGGTTGCTTGTTCTGAAAAAGCAATCGCAAACTCATAGTCACCAATGGTTTCGTAACCCATGCCCATCCATTGTTTTTGAATGGGGTCAGTGGCACTTCCCCAAGGAGGATTTCCTACAATGGCAGAGAATCCTGCTCTCCCCACTGCAAAGACTTCTGGAAATTCCAGAGGCCAGTGAAAAGGCCTACGAGCTTCTTTGCTTGCTGGCAAATCTGCAGACAAAGCGAATATTGAGCGCTTAGTTAAATCCTTGATCGCATCTACGTCACCATCAATAGCCAGACCCACCTGGACTGCCAATGATGCAACTGAAGTTTCGAAGACTGCTGCATTACCGCCAGATGCTAATAAATCACAGATGAGTGCGTCCGCAATTCGCTCGGGGACCTCCAGCGCTCGACGCGCATCCGCATCCAGTCCAGCCATGGCCTCGATATCATGAATGTCACGAATCGGCATGGCACGTAGTTGCTGCCGCAACTTGATCGCTCCTTGTACGGCACGCTCAATGCTCTGCCCGAACAAGCGCTGTTGACCTTTCCCCGTCGCCACGATGGAGAGTTCGATAAGCTGATCCAGCCTATGAATGCCGAGCAGGCTGTCGCCACAACGTAGGTTGTGATCGAGGAAGCCGAAGGGACGCCCCTTGGCCAGTGTCACCAGCCAGATAGAGAGCTTGGCGAGTTCGACTGCCAGCGGGTTCAAATCGACTCCGTACAGGCAACGCTCGGCGATGAGACGGCGCGCGATCACCGTGCGGGCTTCGCTGTCGCGGGGCAGAGGTTCCCTAGCCAATCCGGCATCCAGAACCTCACCATCGACGCTCACAGTTTTGCCTGTTGCCTCGACCAGTGACCAAGCCTCAACGAGGCGATCGGACAGCCAACGGCAGGCCTGCACAAGGAAGGCCCCCGAGCCCATGGCGGGGTCGCAGATCTTGAGGTCGAGTAGTTCGGCAGGGGATTTCAGTGCCCAGCGATCACGCGGTGTTCCCTCTGCCGGGCCAACATAGGCCACCGGCGTAAGGGTTTCAGCAACGATCGCTTCGGTCAGCGATTTCGGTGTGTAGTGAGTGCCGGTTTCGCGCCGGTCGGAACCAATGGTGACAATGAAAGCACCAGCAGGATAGACCAGCGGATAGCCCCATGGGTCGGTGCGCAGCAGATGGGCATAAGGCTTGACGCGATCGCGGAGTTTGGTATCACCTTGACATGCAGTCAGCAGTCGATCGGCCAAGGCATCGTCGACGGGTTTGGCCAGAACATTGCGCACCCGGCTGGCGGAACTGCCGGAGCGTTCTTGCAGCAACTCAGCCAATCGTGCGGCACCATCCAAGCGAGCCGAATCCAGCTCGGCCAGTTTGACCCACGGAGTCTTGGCACTCTTGGTGGCATCCAGTTCCAGAGTGACCGCATCGGTGCGCTTGACGGTACGTTCGAGCAGACCTTCATACACGTAGCCGATCTGTTCTACATCCAGCGCGCGATAGGACAGCGTGCGCCCCTGGAGTTGCTGGATCGCCTCTAGCAAAAGCAGCACCGTGCGGTTGTCGATGGGCAGCGGCTTCGCGGCATCGGTACGCCAGTTCGAGCCTTTAGCCCGACCTTCGAGGAAGGGGAAACGGTCTGGGTCAAACAACGAACCACCCAGCGCCGGGAGGCGCAGATTCTCGTGCTTGATGCCGCCGAAAACCGCGCGGAAGATCGCCAGCAAGCGTGACCACGCATCCCACCGGCGCTCAAGGATCTCTTCGGACTCTTTGCGCAACTGCATGCGCAAGGTGGAGAGCGCGTAGTTGGCTTCATAGCGTTCTTCGCCCATCAAAAGCAGGCCACGCTCTTCGGCAGACAGCAGGAACACCAAGCGCATCATCACCGTCAGCGCCGCCTCATACAGCTCGGGCTCCTTGACGTCACGCAGGAGCTCTCGATTGCGATCCTGGTCTGCCTTGTCGAGTGTCTGAATCAACACCTCGACAGCGCGGCGTACTTGTTCACCGAGGGCATCGGTGACCTCGTCCTGGAACTTCAGGGAACGATCAAACAGTGCAGGCAGTTGTTCGGATTCATCGACGAAGAAACGGCGAATGCCGAGCAGATGCACGAATGCCTGCAAGGTGATGGGTTCCTGGCTCCAGATGCGGGCATACCAACTGGCAAAGGTGCTAACGGCGCCGACCGGGGCATCGACCAGCATCCAGCGCTCGCCGTTGGTCACCAGCCCGAGGCGGCAACCCAGTGAGCGGCACAATTGCACCATGCGATCGGCGGGTGTCGCGGCCCAACCGTCGCGCTTCAGGCTGGCATCAAGATCGACATCCTGCGCATAGGTCTGGATTAGCAGTAGCGGCTTGTTGACGCGTTGCTCATCAATCACCACAAGATCCGGCGACAGCGTTACGCCATGTTCGGGCAAGCTGGCTTGAAGGTTGACGGCGCACCAGTCGGCAGGCTTGAGTACATCGCCTTTGCGGTCTTCATCAAGTTCGAGACCACGCGACAGCACTTCGTCGATCCATGCCGCGTGCAACTCAGCAAACTGCGCATCTTCCAGTTCCAGCGCTTCACGCCATTCCTCATAGGCTTGGCGCAGACGTTTGCGCTTGACCCCATCGAGTTCTTCCAGCCCTTGCGGAAAAGCTTCCTTCAGAACGGGAACAGCGAGGAAAGGACCAGAGATCTCGATCAGCGATAGCCAATCATCATGCACGCTGATCGTACTCATGCGGCACCTCCCTGAGCAGCCGATTCAGGTACCAGAAAGATGACGGCGACCGGGAAGGTACGGTCGTTCAGTTTAGCGTAACGGGTTTCGATGGCCTCGGCCTCCTGCTGGCGCTCGGCTGGAATGCGGGCAAGACGCGCTTCCAGTGCTGCGGTGTCTCGCCTGAGCTGTGTTCGCTCATCCTCCGAGAACAATGAGAGCTGTGCCGGTTGCTGATCTTTTTTCAGTTCAAGCTGGATGGCTTTTTCCAGTTCATTGAGCACGGTGCCAATGTCGGCCACTTCCTGCTGCTTGCGTAATTGCAAGGTATTAGTCAGGAACTTGAGCCGGTCTTTCGAGCGAGCGTCGACCGACTGCAGGATGGCGTTCTGCGCTTGGTCAAAACGCACGCGGATTGCATCGAACAGAGAGTCAGCAGCTGTCAGAGGCTTGGCCTGGTCCAGCCATTGCTGGACCTTGGTGACACCCTCTTCACGGCGGAAATTTTTATCCCCCAGATAGCCACCGGCCACGGTCAGCTCTTCGTGAAGGCGATGATGATTGCCGCCAGTGACGACCAGCCGTGAGATAACGGCCACGGCAGGGCCATCAATCAGTGCGTCCGGCACCGAACGAACCGTGACGCGATGCAGCTTCTTCACATCGCCTTGTTTCCAAACCTCGGCTCGCAACAAGCGCAGACACATCTGCACCAGTCGGTGATTCAGGTGAACCAACACCACATCATCACGCCCAGTGGCGACGCCGTGATCGAAGGTGATGGGTCGAATTTGCAGTGTGTGGGGGTGACGCAAGCCTTCAAGGCAACGTGCCCACGAGCCAGAAAGTGCGGGCATCTTGAATACGGTGCCCGCCGGGGCGTCAGCCAAGGCAAAGGGTTCGAGCGGCGACCGGCCGTCCAATTCAAGTCCTGTCTTGACTGCCATGAGGATGTGCTCTGGCGTGAGGTGAAAATCCTGCTGCGTGGTCAGGAGCCGTTCGTGCAGCTTGGCGACACGGTCTTTCAGTTCGCGCTCGGCGCGCACGAAGCGTGTGGCCTTAGCAATCTTGGCTTCAGCCAAGCGAGTGTCGAGATCTTTGAGCGAGCCTTCGATCAGCCCTGACATCTGCGGCGCGATGACGGGGTTGACGCTACCCATGTCCGCCCGCATGGATTCGAGTTTGCGCAGCGCCCGGATGATATTCTCGCCATGGCCACCAATGGTGGCTTTGTCTTGTTCGCCGCCATCGACGGGGTGCCAGATCAAAACTTCCTTCTGCCGCTGACCGTGCCGGTCGATACGACCATTACGCTGCTCCATTACATTGGGGTTGTAAGGGATCTCCAGATGGATGAGGCAATTACAGTGGTTCTGCAAGTCGATACCTTCAGACGCCGCATCGGTGGCCAGCAGGATGCGAACCGCTGAATCCTTGGGCGAGGTCTGGAAGGCTGCTTTGACTTTCTCACGTTCGTCTTGCGCCATGCCGCCATGAAGGACGGCCAGTCGATCACCGCCAACACCGTGGCTGGCAAGGATCTCGTGCATCCACTGATGGGTGGTTCGGTATTCGGTGAACAAGATGACCCGGCGCTCATTCCATTGACCGTCGGTTTTGAGGTTGACCGTGAGCCAGTCGAGGATAGCTTTGGCTTTAGCGTCGACCTGGTTCTTGGCTGTCTGTGCCCACGATCGCAGCTCCTTCAGCGTTTGTTGCTGGTCTGCCGTCAGTGGTTGCGCACATCGTGAGGCCTCTTCGACGGCCTCGGATTGGGCGTTTTCGACCTCCTGGTCATTGGCGTAGTCTTCATCGACCCGCAGGATGGCTTTGCGCAAGATGCGGTCGGCCATCGTGTCTTTGTCTTTGCGCTGATGGCCAGCGGACAGACTAGCAACATGCTTCTCGAGGGTGGACGCGAAGGCGGCGGGAGAAGAAAAGAGCCGTTTCTTGAGTAGCTGGTTAACGAACGATGTGCCGAATGCGTTGCCTGCTTTCTCTGCGTCATGTTCCCTGCTGGCGCAGTAGTCATTCAACTTCTGGTGAATGGCCCGTTCCTGCGGAGAGTACAAGACCAGTAGCGTTTGCAGCTTGCGCTGCGCATAGAGCGGCTTGCCTTCCGCATCGACCAGATCGCTCTTGAGGCGGCGGATCATCACCTGACTCAACTGTTTTTCATCAGGCAGAATGTTTCTGGCGAAGCGTTGGTCGTCGAGCAATTCTAGCAACGATGTGAAGGACTCGGTGTAGCCGTTGTGCGGTGTAGCGGTCAAAAACAGGCGATGCTGGAAGTGCGGACTGATGGAACGAATGAAGCGCGTGCGCTGGCTCTCCAGCGCGTAGTTCGCTCCGGCAGCGGGTGCGATGTTGTGTGCTTCGTCGACAACCAGCATGTCGAACTTCCGTGGATAGCTGGTGTGCGCTGGCAGAACATCACGCATGGCGCGTAGTCCTTCGCCGCTCTTGACCCAGTCCATGGAGGCGATCAAGCGAGGATGCGAAGTCCACGGATTGGCGTGGATGCCACGTTCTCGACGCAACTGCTTGATGTAGCCTGTATCGACGACTCGGAATTCGAGGCCGAATTTTTCCAGCATCTCGACGCGCCACTTCTCCTGAAGAGAAGCAGGGCAGACGATCAGGACGGTACGGGCACGGTGCCGCAGCAACATCTCCTGGATGACGAGACCGGCCTCAATTGTCTTGCCCAAGCCGACGTCGTCAGCGATGAGCAGATTGACGCGGGCCATGTCGATGGCACGTACCAGCGGGTCTAGCTGGAAGTCCTCGATGCTGACGCCGCTGCGGAATGGCGCTTGAAGGAAGCCTCGGTCGGCATTGGTCGCAGCCCCCCAACGCACTGCGTCAAGGAACGCGTCAAGTATGTCGGAATCATCCTGACCGGTAATTGAGGGGAGGCCTGCACGCTCAATGATCTGCGCGCCGGGCTCAATCTCCCAAATAACCTCAAGCTCCTCGCCAAGGCCATCCTCATCAATGGAAGCGAGCGTAACTGCATGCTGGGGCACGCTGCCTAGTTTGGAGGCATCGGCGTTGGCCACTACCCATTGCCGACATCTAACTTCGACGAGTTGACCTGGCTCTGGAATACTACGGTAACTGCTGTTGTCCACCGACGCAGTCATTTTTATCTCCTTAACACCGTAATCATCAAATCGATGATTACGGATGAGCGACACCATGTGCGTTGCGCGCTTTCAAGAGCGCGAAGCACTAAATTCAATTGAGTACAGGTGCGAATCCAGGACTGGAACAGCGGCATTCGTGCTCGCAGAGAACGCTGTAGATTTGTCATCCCTGGGATACTACGGCCTGCCATGATGCGACATGCATCACCTTATCCATTGGGACAGCGTGGGTAAAGCCGTCCTCCACGCTTTCTGCCGTTTGGGTAACTGACCGAGGCCTTCATTTATCTCGCTCAACCGGCCTACTCTGATGCATTTCCACGCTCACTGAGCTGATGGCGACCATACCGCTGACCGTTCCATTTTTTTATAACCACTCTGCTGGAGGGGCAGCACGCAGACATTGCAAAGGCCTGTCAGAGCCGGCTCGCACCGAAGCCATGCTGGCCATCCCCATAAACCTTGGTGGCTGCCTTGCAGAGATAGCTGGCCCTGTAGAAAAAGTCAGCCTGGCTCTGCGGGTCATTACGACGCAGACAATAGGTTGGATTGGTCGGTATCTCGACCAGCCCCTTGACCGTTTCAACTGGCATCCGCAGGGCACTGGCCCATGCTCCCTCAAGACGGTTGAACATGTTGTCTCGTCCGGCCTCGAATTTGCCAAGGGCATTGAAGGCATCGAAGTTCAGTAGGAACGCCATGTGATAGTGAGGTTTTCCATGCTGCCCCACCTCCCTGGCCCAGACGCACCGCACATTACTGTCATGCGCACTCTTGTTCTCCATGCGTGCCATTCGACGATTGTGCCGTACCTTGGCTTTAAACGACTCAACAAATCGGTCAATTACCTGATTCGTGTAATGGCTTTCAGGCAGATCAACGCCTGCAGGGAACCTTAGATCAACTCTAAATGCGAACACACGAGAATACTGCTGAACAGCCCGCTCCGTAGTGCTGCGGAGTCTTTCCAGATACTGCTGAACAAAAGGCCCTTTATCGACCTGAATAGGCATTCCAAAATAGCTGCTTGCATCATGAATAACCAGATTTTGGTTTTGAGGATGACGTTGCATTTCCAAACACTCCAGTGCTAGTTTCATATACTTCTAGCGATGAGTACTTTTTTACAACGCGCCATCAATGCACATCATCCAGGCATCTGTGGATGCCTGATATTAATCATAAATACACACCCACACCTAATGACGCTTGACATACAAGCGATAAAGCATACTACCAATACCGAAAGACCCAACAAGCAAAATACCCAGAATCATCAGGAAGACATCCAATAACAACCATGCAATACGTCAAAAATAAACTCTGGGAAAAAATTGCCATAGCCAGGGTCGCTGGCTATAGCCCACTTAACGCTGTAAAAACTTTAAGGTCAAACCGAAACAGCCCCTTGCATGTCGCGTTCCTCAATTCGATCCAAGATCCACTCCTTAACCTCACTTTCCAACCACCCAACACTCCGCCCGCCTAAGGGAATCGGCTTCGGGAACAAGTTACCGGAAACATATTTGTAAACCGTCGATCGCCCAAGCCCTGTCATTTCCATTACCTGCTGCAGCCGAATTACTTTCATGATGAGCTCCTAAATTTACTCATCAGATCTACCTTCCACGTAATCCATTACTTGGCGATCAGTCCACTCAACAAAACAGGCGGAACTTTTATCCCTGCACCCACAGCCCCGAACATGCACTCACAGCATAAATAACGACGTACAACCTCACCTAAACAAAGGAAATTGTGTAACCAAATTAACGTCCGAGCACTCGACTCTCACGCGCCTCATTGTGGGCGTTTCCTTCCCCCGCTAGCCCTTCACACCAACACCGCCCACAGCCCACTCCACTTGCAGAAGACGGCGCCGATAGCCTTGCAATAGATTGGGAGATAGACACACCTCTCACTGCGAGCTTTACCTCATGAAAGCCCCATGTATGCTGACACCAGAGCCATTTTTACATTCTAGGAAAGCTCTAGGATTACGCTAAAAAACAGCTATGGATCCACTGTTTTTCATCTATGGATCTACTAGAGATTAATGCAGATCCTCCACCATCTATCAGGTAGAACCACAGACATGTCAGTCCGCCACAACGACAAACTTCAAAAGACATTTAACAGCCTTAATGCAGATAGCCGATTCGCAACCTGGCTATGGTTTATTATAAAGTACAATCGCCCAGATATATTCCTAGGTGAATTCAGAAGTTCAGACATGCGCAATCTAATGGCGGAAGCCATCATTAACCAGCCAGGACTAACACAAACAATCGAAAACCAAAATAGAGCCGACCTCTTACCCGAGCAGAGCCTTCAGTGGATAACAAACAACAAAAGACAGAACGCCTTCCTAATCAAAAAGCTGGCCGAAATAAGCGAAACCAACTACACAGGCGGCCCCGACAACCTAACCGGCAGAGAGCTAACCATTGCAGCGATTGATACATGGCAAATAGACAAAATTCAAAAATCAGCAATCGTCAATCAAATAAGATCCGAATGGGAAACCCACACAGAGTCAGACCACTTATTTAAATGGTTCAACGGCCCAGACGAGAAGGAAAAGCTGAAAACTGCATGGGAAATAACCAAAGACAAATACTCATTCCTAGCCTTTCATCAAAGCCAACCTCAAGAAATAGATGACTTAATCACTCTACTTGACCCCCAACTTATTACTACACCAGAAAAAATACTGCTCATAAACTCCATCAAAAAACGATGGAGCCAAAATACATATCGCGCCAAAATGACTGGAAAAAAGCAGTACAATTTTATCCTATCCGACAAGTCCATCAAGCGCCTTGACAAGCTTGCCGACAAACATGACCTGAAGCGAACTCAAGTCCTAGACATACTGCTAAAAATGAAGGAAGAGAAAGGAATTTACATCCAAGAAAGACTAAAACAACTGGTCGACAACTAAACATTGCGCAGGCAGCATGATTCATTCATGCCCCGTCCAAAATGCCCCACCGAAACATCCTAATTCCTAGCAAGGCTGTCAGAAGCTCACTGAACAGCCTCGCGAGAGCAATAAACTCACGAGCCCTACCAGATAAACTAAGAACAGATCAATAGCCTCCCTTCGCCAATACTTGATCATCAATTTCATAAGCCCATGCCTGCACTATCTGGCGTCGTTCTTCCCTATATTCAGCCTAATTGTAGTTTGCAAGAACTTTGTTTCTCTCGGCATGCGCCAACTGATGCTCGATGAGTCTGCGCGATATCCCATTTTGCTCAGCATGGTCCAAGCTGTCGCACGAAAACCATTGGCTGAAAAGCCTATGCTGTCCTTACCATTGGAGCCCATGTGCTCAAGTACCCGGCTTAGCTTGCGATGGTTTCGGAGAAAGCAGCCAACGCCCCCTCCCTGTATGGGTGCTCAGCTCACGCAGCAACTTGGCCACTTGCTTGGACAGCGGGACGATGTGCGGCTCTCGCACCTTCATACGCTCAGCCGGAATTCGCCATTCGGCCCGATCCAGATCGAATTCGCTCCATTCCGTCTTGCGGAGCTCTACGTTGCGAACAAAGGTGAGCAGCATCAGAGGCATCGCGATCACCGCAATCCTGTAGCCGGCCGTTCGGCCTGTCTGTTGTGTGACGGATGGACACCCTGGAGAATCAGTGGCCTGGCATTTTCCCGCTCATTGCGCGCATCAGCCAGCCCGATCTCCAGGTAAGTGGTAAAGGAACGGTATAGCAACAGCCCCCCATCAAGACGCCCCAAGGTACCAAGCAGATCCTATCGGCATTCCAAATGGCATTCCAATAAAAAAATAAACCGATATAGTATTTTAAAATCAACACGTTACGGAACCAGTTCAGATTACCCCGGCACTCCAAACCATACCACCGCCCCCTCACTCCCCCGCAAAATAATCACTATCCACCTGCTTAACCTCATACACCTGCTTAACACTCACCCCCAGATTATTCTCAACCATCAACCTGGCCAGCTCACCCCCATCGATCAGCACCACCTTGATATCCAGCCCCAACGCCGCCTCCCGCGCCCCCACCGAAAACTCAGAGGTGGTGATGAACACCCCCTTGCGCGCCCGCTGTCGGGTCAACGCGCCGATGAACTTGTCGATCTCCGGCCGGTGCACTGTATTGCTCCAACGCTTGGCTTGCAGGTAGATCACATCCAGGCCGAGCTTGTCCTCCTTGATGATGCCGTCGATCCCGTCATCGTTGGTGGCCTGGGTGGCTTTGCCGGCTTCCTTGCGCGAGCCGCCATATCCCATGGCCAACATCAGGTCGACTACCAGTTGCTCGAAAAAGCTTGGACTTGCCGCCCTCACCTGCGCCAACAACTCTTCCTCGAGCGATTGCAGCAGCGCCTGATGGGCAATGTTCAATTGCTCGTCCGGTGTCGTGTCTCCCTCGTCCAGGTCCGGAGTTGCGGGGGCACTCACCACTTGCGGTCTGGCGGTGTGGAAATCGGCAAACTCGGGAAATTGCTTCAGCCAGCGCACGGTGATGCGCGCCGGGCCGCTGATCAAGGCCTCACGGCCGCGAACGGTAATCTGGACCATGCCCTTGGCCGGAATGGTCAACAGCCCAGCCTTGTTCAAGTAGGTGCGCGCCCAGCCCACTCGGTTGTTGATCACCGTTTGGTTGCCTGATGGCAGGCGCTCCTTGCGCTCGTCCTCTGTCAGCTGGAACTGCTCTGCAATACGCTCACGCAACTCACTGAGCGCCAGCGGCGTACCGTCCTCGACGACAGACAGTACTGGACGCATCACACTTTGAAAATCCGGGATCGACACATTGACTCCTTGTTCGCGTTCACCGTGCAGGGTGAACTTCAATCGCCACCAAGGCAAACGGACCTATCGAAAACACACTAAGTACAGCCACTTACAGTACCGAGGCCAAATGCCATCATCCCTCCCCCCTCCACCTCAGGCAAGCCAACCGCGTGGACCACAACTTCAAATTCCTCACCCTCCCCCACCGCTCCGGCGAGGTCGCGAACGTCTTCATCCACGGCTATTCGGCCGGCCACGACATGGAAAACCGCTGCAAACTGCGCAAGTACATTCCAACGTCCCTGCACAATTGCATCAACATCTTCGCCTTCTGGCCCTCCGGCCACTGGGCGCAGTTCGACAGTGCCTCCAGCAGTGGCGTGGCCGCGCTCACCCGGATCAACGCGTTGGCCGGCGCCGGAGCCGCGGCGATCGACCGCGCCATGCACTTCAACTCGAGCCGCAACCGCGCCACCGATATGGGCAAACAGCTGCTCGGGCAACTGGAGCGCTATCTGATCAAGCATCACCCGTACGTGTCGAAGGTCAATCTGGTCGGGCATTCGCTTGGCGGCAGGGTCGTGGTCGGTGCCTTGCTCGACTTGCTGGACAAGCCTGACTACGAAGGCCTGGAAGTGGGCGAGGTGCTGTTGATGGCGGCGGCGGCCGAGCTGTCCGCGGAGCAGGCGCAAGCCATCCGGCAACGCACCAAGTGCAAGCTGTACAACGCCTACTCCGAGGATGATCGCATCCTGCAGTTGAATCTCGGGGAAGACAGCATTGGCCGCCGGCCCATCGACAACTTCGAAGACGTCATGAACGTGCACATGAAGTCTTTCGGGCATACCGACTACTGGGAGAACCTGGAGAAGGTACTGCGCAAATCGCGCTTCCACGGCTACACCGGCGGCCTGCCGCGTTCGAATCAGCCTGAGCCGGTCATCAAGGACCCCGACCCCGTCGTCACCGACCACCTGCTCTACGACCTGCTCGAACTGACCAGCGACCGTATTCGCGGTCAAGTCGCCAAGCACCTGCGCAGCAGCAGCTGGACGAAGCTGGAAGCCGAGCCCGCGCTGTACCCGTTGACCCAGGAACTTCAACTGCTGGGTGGGCACTGCCTGGTCAACCTGGCACGGGGCCGGGGCCTCAAGTACGTGCAGATCCTGCTCATGCTGGCGCAGCACTATGGCCTGGTGAACGAGCTGCACGACTGTGCCCAGGTGGTGGAAATGGAGGCGCTGCTGATCAGCAAGTGCTTCCACTCTGCATTCGGCGAAAAGCATCTGCTCGCCTCGCGGCAGGATATCTTCCAGCACCTGGAGGCGATGACCGAGCAAGGCTACTTCGAACAGGTCGACGCCCTGGCTGCGAGCCTTACCGTGACCTCTTACTTCTCGACGCCCGAGGCACCTGCGCCTGCGTATCGCAAAGGCGATTCGACCTTGCCGAGCGGTAGCACGGAAATCGCGCTCGCTTCGGCCTCGGCGCTGTCAGCGCTAAGCGACCTGATCCCGACCGAGCGTATCAAGGCCGCGGTGACCAATCTGAAGAGCGCGGTGAAACCGGGCTATTCGGCACTGATACCCGCCGTCGCGATCCTGTTCCATGCGCGCCTGAAGCTGAACAACGAAGGCTTGCTCTGACGCCATCGCCAGATATTTCTGTGGGGCTACAGTGATCGCCAGCGTTTACGCGCATGGACATAAGCCGCCAGGTCACTGTAGCCAAGCTGTGCAGCAATCTGCGCTCGGCTATCCCCCTGCATCTCCAGGTACTGCTCAAGCTCCGCACGCACCCGATCGAGCAGCACACGAAAACTGGTCCCCTCATCCTCCAGCCGCCGACGCAAGGTACGTGCACTCTGGTGAAGGTCCTGCGCCTGAGCCTCCAGGGTGAGCGATCGGCCCGTGATGAGGCCTTGGCGAATGCCCTGGGCTACCCGGGCCGACCAGCCACTGAGTTGGGACTGCTGCGCCAGTCGGCGCTCCAGCTCTTGGCTCACCACATCCATCATCCCGGTATGCTGGGTCAGCAATGGTATGTCCAGCTGAGTACGATTGAAGTACAAGCGGTTGTACCCGCAGTCGAACTGGATATTTTCACCAAACCACTCGTGGTACTCCGGGTAGTACGCTGGCAGACGGTGAGCGAAGCACGCCCGCTGCGGCACGACAGCCGCACCCATCCCCACGCCCATTACGCTGAGGGACATCACGCTGTAGTGCTCGACCATATAACGCACCAGGCTGGCTGGAGCATCGATACGCAATTCCACCCCGAGGCAATCCCTCTCCTCGACCAGCACCAGGGTATCCATGTCCGATGCCAGCCGTGCATAGCGCGCCCAAAAGCGGATGGCCTCGGCCAGCGTGGCGCTATACAGGCAGCCCTGGGCCAGCACATGCCAGTCCTGGCGGCTGAAATGCGAGAACAGGTGCAAGCCGATTGCCGGATCATGGCTGGCCGCCTTGGCCCAAAGCTGCTCCAGCGCAAGCATGCTGTAGTTGCTGCGCGCCTTCAGCGAATGCGTGTCAAGGTAGCGCTCCAGGACCCGCCCGAGCGGGCCGCGGTGGAATCGCTCGGGCGATGGGTTGGCCGGTTCTCGGGTGATTCTGTCCGTTTCGCGCATATCGTCTGACCGGATCATGAATTCTTATGGGTGGGCACCGCCTTGATCGGCGCCCACCGGAGAATGCCATGAGCACAACAATAACAAACAGCCCGATACCGATTATTCTCGCCATCCTGATCGGCTTCATCCTCCTCGAAATCACCTGCGCCTGCTTCCTTCAGCCCCGCGGCAAACGCCGGGACGCTATCATCGAGATCGTCGGCAGTGCCCTGCTGATGACGGTCACCCTGCCGCTGGTCACGTTCCTCAGCAACAGCCTGCTGGAACACTTCGCGCCGCAACTGAAGGGCAGCCTCGCCGGCCTGCACTGGGCGCTTGGGCTTGTCCTGTTCCTGGTGCTGGACGACATGACCCAGTACTGGTGGCATCGCCTCAGCCACAAGGTGCCCCTGCTCTACTCGCTGCACCGTGCACACCATTCAGCGCCTTACATGAGCATCCGCATCGTCTATCGCAACAACAGTTTCTATTACCTGCTGATGCCCGGCCTGTGGTTCAGCGGGGCCCTGATCTACCTGGGGTTGGCGCATGTGTACTTCGGCTACCTGATCGTCAAGATGCTGGTCATCTTCGGCGCCCACAGCAGCGTACCCTGGGATGACAAGCTCTACCGCATACGCGCATTGCGGCCCTTGATGTGGCTACTGGAACGGACCATTTCCACCCCCGCGACCCACTCGGCGCATCACGGCCTGTGCGCCGATGACGGGGTGACGCATTACAAGGGCAACTTCGGCAACCTGCTGTTCTTCTGGGACGTGCTATTCGGCACGGCAAAGATCACTCGCCGCCGCCCGCGGCATTACGGTATCGAAGGCATGCGCCCGGTCAGTTGGCAGGAGGAGCTGTTCTGGCCGCTGATGCGTGGCAAGTCGACCAACATGCCAACTGAATCGGACCAGGAGCTGGCCAAATGAGCCTGAATATCGTACTCGTGGCCGGCTCGAGCCGGCCGGACAGCCAGTCGGCGAAGGTGGCGGCCTTTCTCGCCCAACGCCTGCAGGAATTGCAACTCAGTGAGTTGCTGAGGGTGATCGATCTAGGGCTAG
The DNA here is from genome assembly GCF_026343815.1 of Pseudomonas sp. BJa3. Taxonomy (NCBI): domain Bacteria; kingdom Pseudomonadati; phylum Pseudomonadota; class Gammaproteobacteria; order Pseudomonadales; family Pseudomonadaceae; genus Pseudomonas; species Pseudomonas sp. BJa3. The sequence goes on from NZ_JAOXMC010000022.1 coordinate 90,074, forward strand.
CGCCACTGCCACTGTGGCCGGCCAAGGATGAACACGGACTCTGGCCCGAATATGCAGCCCTGCTGCGTGAAGCCGATGCACTGGTGGTACTGACCCCGGAATGGCACGGCATGGCCTGCCCGGCACTGAAGAACCTGTTCGTCTACGCCGGCTACCGCGAGTTGGGGCACAAGCCGGCACTGCTGGTCGGGGTGTCCTCTGGGCAGGGCGGGAGCTACCCGCTGTCTGAATTGCGGGCGTCCAGCTACAAAAATTGCCGCATCTGCTACCTCCCCGAACAGTTGATCGTGCGCCAGGTGGAGGACGTGATGAATGGCTCGGAAAGCGTGAGCACGCAAGACCTGCGCATTCGTCGCCGAACCGACTGGGCGCTTCAGGTACTGGGCGAATATGCCAGGGCGCTCAGGGGGATGAATGAGCGCGTCGAAATGGAGGAGCCGGAGTTCGTCAACGGGATGTGAGGGTTGATGGCCGCTATCGAACGATAGCGGCTGCCTCGGCCTGCGTCCGCTTAACGCCTAGCTTCAATGAGATGACGGGTCGAATGCGCGATGAAAGGCTTGCCCTGGCGCATCTGGCTGTCCAGGGCCAACAATTCAGTGCGGTACTTGTCCACAGAGAAGTCCGGCACCCACCATACGCATTTGCGAAGAATCCATACGACTGCGCCTACATCATGGAACAGCATGCGGCAACAGGCTGTCCGCAGGTCTGTCACCGTCAGCCTGGCTGCCTGTGCTGCTGCCACTTCGTCCTGTGGCTCGCGCATTTGCCGCTCACGTGGCAACGGCCCCAGGAAATGCTCGATCAGCTCGAAAGCCGAGGCAGGGCCTACGTGCTGGGCGAAGTAATGTCCACCAGGTCGGAGGACGCGATGGATCTCGTGCCAGTCGGGATTCACCGGGTGGCGCGAGGTGACCAGCTCGAACGAGGCGTCGGCGAATGGGAGCGCTGTGCCGGGGGTTACCTCGATGACCTCAACGCCGCGTGGCCCCAGGCGCTCTTGCGCCTTGCGGGCGTTGGGTGGCCAGGCTTCGGTTGCGCACATGAGGGGCGGGAAGCGTGGAGCCTCGCCTAGCACCTCCCCGCCGCCGGTATCGAGATCCAGCGCAGCGTGCACGCCGTCCAGACGCTGTGCAAGGAGCTGGGCGTAGGCCCAAGGTGGGCGCTGCTCGGAGGCGCGCCCTGTCAGCCAGTCGAAGCCCCAGCCGGTTACATCTGCAGCACTGGCTTCGGCTAGCAGGTCGTCAAAGGAATTCATTTGAGCGTCCAGGGTAACGTTTGTATGGGGGGCAGTATAAATCGTGTGGGTGCGGCTTCCTGGGGCTTTGGGTTGCTCGGTGAGACCCGTTTGCCTGGACCAGCCCTATCGCGGGGCAAGCCCGCTCCCACGCTGTGTATTCCACAGCAGAGGTGGCGTTGCTTTTCGGGACGCGGAAAAGACAAAACCCCTACCTGCTCGCGCAGATAGGGGTTTTGCGAAATGAATCTTGACGATGACCTACTCTCACATGG
>NZ_JAOXMC010000230.1:0-268 GCF_026343815.1 Pseudomonas sp. BJa3
GTAACAGAGTTTGAAGAGCGGTTGGCAGAGTATCTTGGCGTTAAACATGTGATTGCTTGCGCCAATGGCACTGATGCCTTGAAAATGCCTCTTATGGCCCGAAATATTGGTCCAGGTGATGCTGTTTTTTGTCCTAGCTTTACATTTTGTGCAACTGCTGAAGTTGTCGCTTTAGTTGGAGCCGAGCCTGTTTTTGTTGACGTCCTTCCTGATACATTTAATATTGATGTTGAGTAACTTCGTGAAGCAATAGAAATGATTAAAAAAG
>NZ_JAOXMC010000231.1:0-267 GCF_026343815.1 Pseudomonas sp. BJa3
GTTACCCGAGGAGCTGAAGGTCAGCTCGCCCGGCCGCTGCCGCGCCAGTTCGGCCAGTTCGGCGACCGAGCTGACCTTCAGGTCGGGGTTGACCACCAGCAGGTTGGAGGTCAGGTTGGTCATCGACACCGGCGCGAAGCTGCGCTGCGGGTCGTAGCGCAGCTTGGGGTACAGCGACGGGTTGATGGTCAGCACGCCCATGGTGGAGTACAGCAGCGTGTAGCCGTCGGGCGCGGCGCTGGCCACGGCCTCGGCGCCGATGGTGCC
>NZ_JAOXMC010000232.1:0-267 GCF_026343815.1 Pseudomonas sp. BJa3
TGTCGGCGGCGCGGCCGGGGGATGTGCTGCTGGTGTTCTCCGAATTCGGCAAGCTGCCCGAGCTGTCGCAGGTCAGCCGCCAGTTCCAGGCGTGCGAAGGCAAGGTCGTGTCGATCACGCGGCACACCGCCAACCCGCTGCGCGCGCATGCCGATGCCGCGCTGGTGGTGTCCGCGCACGACCCCGAGCCGCACGTCGAACAGCTGCTGTACCGCTCTTCCCTGCAGTCGTTGCTGGATTTCCTGTTCGTGCTGCTGTGCCAGAACC
>NZ_JAOXMC010000233.1:0-267 GCF_026343815.1 Pseudomonas sp. BJa3
TAGGTGCAATCGCCCGGATACCAGCCCTCGATCGGCACCCACGGCATGATCTTGCGCTAGTACTGCACGATCTCGCCCTGGTTGTTCATCAGCATCAGCGTGTTGTAGGGCGCCTTGTTGGGATGTTCCTCGTGGCGCTCGCCGGTCAGCGAGAACACGCCCCACACGTTGGCGCGGCGGCAGGCCTCGGCGAACACCGCGGTCTCCTCGCCCGGAATGGCCGCGTCGGTGTCGTACATCTCCTTGGCGTCGTACATGATGCCGGGG
>NZ_JAOXMC010000234.1:0-267 GCF_026343815.1 Pseudomonas sp. BJa3
CGAACAGGGGTAGCGGCTACTGCGGTGGCTGCCACGGCTCGCCGGTGAGGAAGGCGCGCAGCAGCGCCCGCTGACTCGGCGACATCGAACGCACCACCGTCATGAACAGCGTGGTGCCTTTGTAGGCATCGGCGGTGCGGGCGAGGATCGGCCCCTTCGCCGCCATGATCGAGTCGGGCTGGTTCAGCGGCACGTACCGGGACATGGCGGGGAAGGCCAGGTAGTGATAGCGCAGGACAGTTGGGTACACCTGCTGCCTAGTGATGA
>NZ_JAOXMC010000235.1:0-267 GCF_026343815.1 Pseudomonas sp. BJa3
GGTCACCTTCCACCGTGATCATTTGAGGCACATTGCATCGTTCCAGTGGTCACGAGCCTAGGGCATCAACCCGGTCAGTTCTGTGCGGTGGGTCACATCCCGCGCGCCGCATCTCCCGCCGCGAAATGCGCCATCTGATCGGCGTGAGCCTTTGCGAACGCCGGACGGCCGATCGCGCGCGCGACGTAAGCGCGGCAGGCAGGACTGTCCGCCAGCCCGTCGAAACTATCGACGACGCGCAGCACGTCCGACATCAGGATGTCGGCG
>NZ_JAOXMC010000236.1:0-267 GCF_026343815.1 Pseudomonas sp. BJa3
GCATCGCTTCGGCCAGCGGCATTTCGACGACCCGCGCCGAACTGTCCGTGGCCGCCGGCGGCCAGGCCTTCAAGCCGACGCGCCCCTTCCTGGCGATGGAAGTGCCGGTGGAAGGCGCCAAGCCGATGGTGACGGTCACCGATCGCAAGCAACTGCGCGTGGACGGCAAGGACACGACCTGGCTGGACATATCGGGCCTGGAGCAACTGAGCTCGGCCGAGGTGGTCAGCGCCGCGGGCCAGGACGGCGTGTTGTGGCACACCCTGG
>NZ_JAOXMC010000237.1:0-267 GCF_026343815.1 Pseudomonas sp. BJa3
TTTTCACCTCATACCCCAAAAGAATACTGCTTAAAAGTAACAAAAATTCTGGAAAAAGAAAAAACCAAACGTATAGCTCTTTCACAATGACAGAGAAAATTGTAATGCTGTTGTAATTGTTGCCTTGTCATTTGGTAACAAGAAGTCAAACACCGTCTCTACCGTGATTCTTTAGAGGTTCTACTATGAAACTTTTCTGCGGCAATTCTAACCCACGCCTTGCTGAGGATGTTACGAATTATTTAAATATTCCCTTAGGCAAGGCAA
>NZ_JAOXMC010000238.1:0-267 GCF_026343815.1 Pseudomonas sp. BJa3
TGGCCGCCAGCCGCAACCTGCGTGTGGGTGATGCCACCGAATCGAAGGCGATGCTGCTGGGTGTGCTGGACAATCGGCCCGGCCCGGCGCGCGAGATCGTCGTGCTTAACGCCGGCGCGGCGCTCTACGTGGCCGGCGTGGCCGACAGCATCGAAGCCGGCATCGCCGCCTCGCGCGAAGCGATCGCCAGCGGCAAGGCCCTGGAACGGCTGCAGCACTTCGTCGCCACCACCCAGTCCCTGGGAAAACAGGGAACGCACTGACGTG
>NZ_JAOXMC010000239.1:0-267 GCF_026343815.1 Pseudomonas sp. BJa3
CGCCACGGCTTCGCCGATGGCCTCGGCCGGCGAAGACTTGGGAATGAAGCCGGCCGCGCCGAACTGCTGTGCGCGCCGGATCACGCGCGGGTGCTCGTTCGAAGAGATCACCACCACCGGCACTTCCGGGTGCTCGCCGCGCACGTGCAGCAGCGCCGAGAACCCGTGCGCGCCGGGCATCGTCAGGTCCAGCAGCACCAGGTCGGTATCCGGGCGCTGGTCCAATGCCTGGCCCAGCGCGGCGGCGCCAGCCGCTTCGGTCACGGT
>NZ_JAOXMC010000023.1:0-86380 GCF_026343815.1 Pseudomonas sp. BJa3
TTCCCAGGCGACGACACCCCGATCATCATCGGTTCGGCTCGTATGGCGCTGGAAGGCAAAGACGACAACGAAATGGGTACTACCGCTGTCAAGAAGCTGGTAGAAACTCTGGATGCCTACATCCCTGAGCCAGTTCGTGCCATCGACCAGCCGTTCCTGATGCCGATCGAAGACGTATTCTCGATCTCGGGTCGTGGTACCGTTGTTACCGGTCGTATCGAGCGTGGTATCGTCCGCGTTCAGGACGCCCTGGAAATCGTTGGTCTGCGTGACACCACCACCACCACCTGCACCGGTGTTGAGATGTTCCGCAAGCTGCTGGACGAAGGTCGTGCTGGCGAGAACTGCGGCGTTCTGCTGCGTGGTACCAAGCGTGACGACGTTGAGCGTGGCCAGGTTCTGGTCAAGCCAGGTTCGGTCAAGCCGCACACCAAGTTCACCGCAGAAGTCTACGTCCTGTCGAAGGAAGAAGGCGGCCGTCACACTCCGTTCTTCAAAGGCTACCGTCCTCAGTTCTACTTCCGTACCACTGACGTGACCGGTAACTGCGAACTGCCGGAAGGCGTTGAAATGGTAATGCCAGGTGACAACATCCAGATGACTGTCACCCTGATCAAGACCATCGCAATGGAAGACGGTCTGCGTTTCGCCATCCGTGAAGGCGGTCGTACCGTCGGCGCCGGCGTCGTAGCCAAAATCATCGAGTAATCACTCGACCGATTGAAAAAGCCCCCGCTCAGCGGGGGCTTTTTTTATTGGGTTGACACTAAATTGGGGCGTCTATAGAATCACGCCTCCTTTTAGCGGGCGTAGTGCGTCCGTTGGGAACAGCCTGGAGTCTGAAATCCAATGCAAAATCAGCAAATCCGTATCAGGTTGAAGGCTTTCGACCATCGCCTGATCGACCAATCCACCCAGGAAATCGTGGAAACCGCGAAACGTACTGGTGCACAAGTGCGTGGTCCAATTCCACTGCCTACCCGCAAAGAGCGTTTCACCGTTCTGGTCTCCCCGCACGTCAACAAAGACGCGCGTGACCAGTACGAGATCCGCACTCATAAGCGTGTTCTGGACATCGTCCAGCCAACGGATAAAACCGTTGACGCGCTGATGAAGCTCGATCTGGCGGCCGGCGTGGAAGTACAGATCAGCCTCGGCTAAGACTTCGGTCTGGTCGTGTAACGCTCTGAAATGGGCGGCCATAGCGGGTGAAAGCCCCGTACACTCATGAGGTTTACAACATGACTATTGGTGTAGTCGGTCGGAAAGCGGGCATGACCCGTATTTTCACCGAAGAAGGTGTCTCCATTCCGGTCACGGTCATCGAGATCGAGCCGAATCGCGTCACCCAGTTCAAAACCGAAGAAACTGATGGCTACCGTGCAGTGCAAGTCACTGTCGGCGAGCGTCGTGCTTCGCGTGTGACCGCCGCTCAGGCAGGCCACTTTGCCAAGGCCAACGTTGCCGCTGGTCGCGGTGTCTGGGAGTTCCGTCTTGAAGAAGGCGATTTCCAGGCTGGCGATCTGATCAAAGCTGAACTCTTCACTGCAGGCCAGCTGGTAGACGTAACCGGTCAGTCCAAAGGTAAAGGCTTCGCCGGTACCATCAAGCGCTGGAACTTCCGTGGTCAAGATAACACCCACGGTAACTCCGTATCGCACCGTGTCCCTGGCTCCATCGGCCAGTGCCAGACTCCTGGTCGTGTATTCAAGGGCAAGAAAATGTCCGGTCACATGGGCGCTGAGCGCGTGACTGTGCAGTCCCTGGAAGTAGTACGCGTAGACGCTGAACGCAACCTGCTGCTGATCAAGGGTGCCGTTCCAGGCGCTACTGGCGGCGACGTGGTTGTGCGTCCAGCTGTCAAGGCTCGCGGGTAAGGGGAAACTGACATGCAACTTAATGTAAATGACGCTCAGGCGATCGAAGTTTCCGAACTGACTTTCGGTGGCGAATTCAACGAGACGCTGGTACACCAAGCAGTCGTGGCCTACATGGCCGGCGGCCGTCAGGGCACCAAGCAGCAGAAGACCCGTTCTGACGTAGCCGGTGGCGGTAAGCGCCCATGGCGTCAGAAAGGTACTGGCCGTGCTCGTGCCGGTACTACCCGTGGTCCGATCTGGCGTGGCGGTGGTGTAACCTTCGCAGCTCGTCCTCAAGATCACTCGCAGAAGCTCAACAAGAAGATGTACCGCGCAGCCCTGCGCTCCATTCTCGCCGAGCTGGTGCGTAGCGACCGTCTGGTCGTGGTTCAGGACTTCGCTGTTGAAGCACCGAAAACCAAAGACCTGCTGAACAAGCTGAACGGCATGGGTCTGAGCGACGTACTGATCGTTTCGGACGCTGTTGATCAGAACCTGTACCTGGCTGCTCGTAACCTGCCGCACGTCGACGTACGTGACGTTCAAGGTTCCGACCCGGTCAGTCTGATCGCATACGAGAAAGTGTTGATCACTGTCTCGGCCGTGAAGAAATTCGAGGAGCTGCTGGGATGAACCAGGAACGCGTATTCAAAGTCCTCCTTGGCCCGCACGTTTCCGAGAAGGCTACCGTTCTGGCTGAGAAAAAAGGCCAGTTCGTATTCAAGGTTGCTACCGATGCAACCAAGCTGGAAATCAAGAAAGCTGTCGAAGGCCTGTTCAACGTAAAAGTTGAAAACGTGTCGACCGTTAACGTTCTGGGTAAAACCAAGCGTACCGCACGTGGTCTGGGCAAGCGTAATGACTGGAAGAAGGCGATCGTCTCCCTTCAGCCAGGCCAAGATCTCGATTTCAGCAGCAGTGCTGAGTAAGGAAGGGGTGCATCATGGCAATCGTTAAATGCAAACCGACTTCCCCTGGCCGCCGTTTCGTGGTCAAGGTGGTCAACAAGGAGCTGCACAAAGGCGCTCCTCACGCACCGCTGATCGAGAAGAAATCGAAGTCTGGTGGTCGTAACAACAATGGCCGCATCACCACGCGTCACGTGGGTGGTGGTCATAAGCAGCACTACCGTCTGGTCGACTTCCGTCGCAACGACAAAGATGGCATCCCAGCCACTGTCGAGCGTATCGAATACGATCCAAACCGTACTGCTCACATCGCCCTGCTGTGCTACGCAGACGGTGAGCGTCGCTACATCATCGCCCCTAAAGGCGTGAGCGCTGGCGACCAGCTGATCGCAGGTGCCCTGGCCCCAATCAAGGCCGGTAACTCCCTGCAACTGCGCAACATTCCAGTAGGTAGCACCATTCACGGCATCGAACTGAAGCCGGGTAAAGGTGCTCAGATCGCTCGTTCCGCTGGTGCTTCGGCTCAGCTGATCGCTCGTGAAGGTGTCTACGTGACCCTGCGTCTGCGCTCTGGTGAAATGCGTAAAGTCCTGGCTGAGTGCCGTGCGACCCTGGGCGAAGTCTCGAACTCCGAGCACAGCCTGCGTTCGCTGGGTAAAGCTGGTGCCAAACGCTGGCGCGGCGTTCGCCCAACCGTTCGTGGTGTTGCCATGAACCCGGTTGACCACCCGCATGGTGGTGGTGAAGGTCGTACCTCCGGTGGTCGTCATCCGGTATCGCCATGGGGCTTCCCAACCAAGGGTGCTAAAACCCGTGGTAATAAGCGTACCGACAACATGATCGTCCGTCGTCGCAAGTAACTAGAGGGATACGACAGTGCCACGTTCTCTGAAAAAAGGTCCTTTTATCGATCTTCACCTGTTGAAGAAGGTCGAAGTGGCGGTGGAGAAGAACGATCGCAAGCCAGTTAAAACCTGGTCGCGCCGTTCGATGATCCTGCCACAAATGGTCGGTCTGACCATCGCGGTACACAACGGTCGCCAACACGTCCCAGTTCTCGTGAACGAAGACATGGTCGGCCACAAACTGGGCGAGTTCGCCGGTACCCGCACCTACCGCGGGCACGTGGCTGACAAGAAAGCCAAGCGTTAAGGGGTAAGGAAATGGAAGTAGCCGCTAAGTTGTCGGGCGCTCGCATCTCCGCCCAGAAAGCCCGCTTGGTCGCCGACCAGATCCGCGGGAAGAAGGTGGGCGAAGCGCTCAACCTGTTGGCCTTCAGCAGCAAAAAAGCCGCTGAAATCATGAAGAAAGTCCTCGAGTCGGCCGTTGCCAACGCCGAACACAACGAAGGCGCAGACGTTGATGACCTGAAGGTCTCCACCGTCTTCGTCAACGAAGGGCGTTCGCTGAAGCGCATCATGCCACGTGCCAAAGGCCGTGCTGATCGCATCGTCAAGCGGTCTTGCCATATCACTGTCAAGGTTGCGGACAAGTAACGGAGTCGATCAGATGGGTCAGAAAGTACATCCCACTGGCATTCGCCTGGGAATCGTCAAGGAGCACACCTCCGTCTGGTACGCAGACGGCGCGACTTACGCAGATTACCTGCTGAAGGATCTGCAAACTCGCGAGTACCTCCAAGACAAACTAAAAAGCGCGTCCGTTAGCCGTATCGATATCCATCGCCCGGCTCAAACTGCACGCATCACCATCCACACCGCTCGTCCCGGTATCGTTATCGGCAAGAAAGGTGAAGATGTTGAGAAGCTGCGTCAGGACCTGACCAAGCAGATGGGTGTGCCTGTGCACATCAACATCGAAGAGATCCGCAAGCCGGAACTCGACGCCATGCTGGTTGCTCAGAGCGTAGCCCAGCAGCTGGAGCGCCGCGTAATGTTCCGTCGCGCCATGAAGCGCGCCGTGCAGAACGCCATGCGTATTGGTGCCAAGGGCATCAAGATCCAGGTGAGCGGTCGTCTCGGCGGTGCCGAGATCGCACGTACCGAGTGGTATCGCGAAGGTCGTGTGCCCCTGCACACCCTGCGTGCCGATATCGACTACAACACCTACGAAGCTCACACCACCTACGGTGTGATCGGTGTGAAGGTTTGGATCTTCAAAGGCGAAGTTATTGGTGGTCGCCAGGAAGAGCTGAAGCCGCAAGCACCAGCGCCTCGTAAAAAAGCTGCTAAGTAAGGGGTACGCCAAATGTTGCAACCAAAGCGTACAAAATTCCGCAAGCAGATGACCGGCCACAACCGTGGTCTGGCACTGCGCGGTAGCAAGGTCAGCTTCGGCGAGTTCGCTCTGAAAGCTGTCGCCCGCGGTCGTCTCACCGCTCGCCAGATCGAGTCGGCACGTCGTGCCCTGACCCGTCACGTTAAGCGTGGCGGCAAGATCTGGATCCGTGTGTTCCCGGACAAGCCGGTTACCAAGAAGCCTCTCGAAGTGCGGATGGGTAAAGGTAAGGGTTCCGTGGAATACTGGGTTGCCCAGATTCAGCCAGGCAAAGTCCTGTACGAGATCGAGGGTGTTTCTGAAGAGCTGGCGCGCGAAGCTTTCGCCCTGGCTGCTGCAAAGCTGCCACTCGCCACCTCCTTTGTTAAGCGGACGGTGATGTGATGAAAGCGAATGAACTTCGTGAAAAATCCGCACAGCAACTGAATGAGCAACTGCTCGGCTTGCTGCGCGACCAGTTCAATCTGCGCATGCAGAAAGCAACTGGCCAGTTGGGGCAGTCGCACCTGCTCTCGCAAGTTAAGCGTGACATCGCTCGCGTGAAAACTGTGCTCAACCAGCAGGCAGGTAAGTGATCATGGCTGAAGCTGAAAAAACCGTCCGTACGCTGACTGGCCGTGTCGTCAGCGACAAAATGGACAAGACCATCACCGTTCTGATCGAGCGTCGCGTAAAGCACCCGATCTACGGTAAATACGTTAAGCGTTCGACTAAGCTGCACGCGCACGACGAAGCCAACCAGTGCAAGATCGGCGACAAGGTTTCCATCCGTGAAACCCGTCCGCTGGCCAAGACCAAGTCCTGGGCACTGGTTGAAGTCCTCGAACGCGCTGTTGAAGTCTAAGGGCTAGGGGTCGGAGAAATTTTATGATTCAGACTCAATCCATGCTCGATGTGGCCGATAACAGCGGCGCTCGTCGCGTCATGTGCATCAAGGTGCTCGGCGGTTCCCACCGTCGTTACGCCGGTATCGGTGACATCATCAAAGTTACCGTCAAGGAAGCAATTCCTCGCGGTAAGGTCAAAAAAGGCCAGGTGATGACCGCTGTTGTCGTCCGTACCCGTCACGGTGTACGTCGCGCTGACGGTTCCATCATTCGTTTCGACGGCAACGCTGCTGTTCTGCTGAACACCAAGCAAGAGCCGATCGGTACTCGCATCTTCGGGCCAGTGACCCGTGAACTTCGTACCGAGAAGTTCATGAAGATCGTTTCGCTCGCCCCTGAAGTGCTCTAAGGAGATCCGACATGCAAAAGATTCGTCGTGACGACGAGATCATCGTGATCGCCGGCAAAGACAAGGGTAAGCGCGGTAAGGTGCTGAAGGTTCTGGCTGATGACCGTCTGGTCATCGGTGGTGTGAACCTGGTCAAGCGTCATACCAAGCCTAACCCGATGGCGGGCGTTCAGGGCGGTATCGTCGAAAAAGAAGCGCCACTGCACGCTTCCAACGTTGCCATCTTCAACAGCGAAACCAACAAGGCTGACCGCGTTGGCTTCAAAGTAGAAGAAGGCAAGAAAATTCGTGTCTTCAAGTCGACCCAAAAAGCGGTTGATGCTTGAACACTGCTAGGTAGAAGACCATGGCACGACTGAAAGAGATTTACCGGAACGAAATCGCTCCCAAGCTTAAGGAAGAACTTAAGCTGTCGAACGTGATGGAAGTTCCGCGCGTTACCAAAATCACCCTGAACATGGGTCTGGGCGAAGCGATCGGCGACAAGAAAGTCATCGAGCACGCTGTTGCCGACCTGGAAAAGATCACCGGTCAAAAGCCGGTCGTGACTTTCGCTCGTAAATCCATCGCGGGCTTCAAAGTCCGTGAAGGCTGGCCGATCGGCGTCAAGGTGACCCTGCGTAGCGACAAGATGTACGAATTCCTGGACCGCCTGCTGGCGATCTCCCTGCCTCGGGTTCGCGACTTCCGCGGCCTGAATGCCAAGTCCTTCGATGGTCGTGGCAACTACAGCATGGGCGTGAAAGAGCAGATCATCTTCCCGGAAATCGACTACGACAAGATCGATGCTCTGCGCGGTTTGGACATCACCCTGACCACCACTGCTCGTTCGGACGACGAAGGCCGCGCTCTGCTGCGTGCTTTCAAGTTCCCGTTCCGCAACTGATTGGAGTAGGAAAATGGCCAAGAAGAGCATGAAAAACCGCGAGCTGAAGCGTCAGCTCACGGTAGCCAAGTACGCCAAAAAGCGTGCCGAGCTGAAAGCGACCATCGTCAACCTGAACGCCTCTCCAGAAGAGCGTTTCGCTGCCGTTGTCGCCCTGCAGAAGCAACCACGTGACGCCAGCGCTTCGCGCATGCGTAACCGTTGCCGCATCACCGGTCGTCCGCACGGCGTGTACCGCAAGTTCGGCCTCGGCCGTAACAAGCTGCGCGAAGCCGCCATGCGTGGTGACGTGCCAGGTCTGGTCAAGGCCAGCTGGTAATCCCGGTTGGCGTGACCACCGGTGGAAGGGGAGTGATCTTCCGACCGCCGGTGACCTCGCATTGAAACAAGCCCCTATATGGGGCTTGTTTCGTTTCTGCCTTGTGTCTAGAATGACCGGCTCACCTGAGCCCGGGTTTTTTGCCCTGCCTGCTCGGGTGGTTGTGATAGCCGCAAGGCTAATAATTCTTGTATCAGGAGCATCTAGCCCATGAGTATGCAGGACCCGTTAGCGGACATGCTAACTCGCATCCGTAATGCCCAGATGGCTGAAAAGTCTGTCGTAAGCATGCCTTCTTCTACCCTGAAGGTCGCGGTTGCCAAAGTACTGAAAGACGAAGGTTACATCGCCGGCTACGAAGTCAACGGCGAAGCCAAGCCTTCCCTGTCGATCGAACTCAAGTACTTCGAAGGCCGTCCGGTCATCGAGGAACTGAAGCGTACCAGCCGTCCTGGCCTGCGCCAGTACAAGGCCGTCTCTGAGCTGCCGAAAGTACGTGGCGGCCTGGGCGTGTCTATCGTCTCCACCAACAAAGGTGTGATGACTGACCGCGCTGCGCGCGCTGCCGGTGTCGGCGGCGAAGTTCTGTGCACAGTGTTCTAAGGGGAGATAGGCATGTCTCGCGTCGCTAAGAACCCCGTTAAGCTGCCAGCAGGCGTCGAAGTCAAATTCGCCGGTCAGCAGCTTTCGGTAAAGGGTGCCAAGGGCACTCTCGAACTGAACGTTCACTCGTCTGTTGAAGTTACCGAAGAAGCTGGTGAGCTGCGTTTCGTCGCTCGCAACGGTGACCAGCAAGCTCGCGCCATGGCCGGTACCACCCGCGCCCTGGTGAACAACATGGTCCACGGCGTAAGCCAAGGCTTCGAGCGCAAGCTCCAGCTGGTCGGTGTTGGTTACAAAGCTCAGGCCAAAGGCACCGTCCTGAACCTGGCTCTGGGCTTCTCGCACCCAGTGGATTACGAACTGCCAGCCGGTATCACTGCTGAAACCCCAAGCCAGACCGACATCCTGATCAAGGGAATCGACAAGCAGCTGGTGGGTCAGGTGGCCGCTGAAGTCCGCGGTTTCCGTCCGCCAGAGCCTTACAAGGGCAAGGGTGTGCGTTACGCGGACGAAGTAGTCCGTCGTAAAGAAGCCAAGAAGAAGTAGGGCCTAGCAAATGACCGACAAAAAAGTTATTCGACTGCGTCGCGCTCGCAAAGCACGCCTGAAAATGCACGAGCTCGAAGCCGTGCGTCTGTGCGTGTTCCGCTCCTCGCAGCACATCTATGCCCAGGTCATTTCGGCCGACGGCAGCAAGGTTCTGGCAAGCGCCTCGACCTTGGACAAAGAACTGCGTGATGGCGCCACTGGCAACATCGACGCGGCCACTAAGGTTGGCAAGCTGGTAGCTGAGCGCGCGAAAGCCGCCGGTGTATCTCAAGTTGCCTTTGACCGTTCCGGCTTCAAGTACCATGGCCGCGTCAAGGCGCTGGCTGATGCTGCTCGTGAAGGCGGGCTGGAGTTCTAAGTTATGGCAAATAACGATCAAAAGCGCGACGAAGGCTACATCGAGAAGCTGGTTCAAGTTAACCGCGTAGCCAAAACCGTTAAAGGCGGCCGTATCTTCACCTTCACCGCGCTGACCGTGGTAGGTGATGGCAAGGGTCGTGTTGGCTTTGGCCGTGGCAAATCGCGCGAAGTACCTGCCGCGATCCAGAAAGCCATGGAAGCTGCTCGTCGCAACATGATTCAGGTTGACCTGAAGGGCACCACCCTGCAGTACGCCACCAAGGCCGCCCACGGCGCCTCGAAGGTCTACATGCAGCCTGCCTCGGAAGGTACCGGTATCATCGCCGGTGGCGCAATGCGTGCCGTCCTGGAAGTTGCTGGCGTTCAGAACGTCCTGGCCAAGTGCTACGGTTCGACCAACCCGGTGAACGTGGTTCACGCCACCTTCAAGGGTCTGAAGGCCATGCAATCCCCTGAGTCCATTGCTGCCAAGCGCGGCAAGACTGTTGAGGAGATCATCTGATCATGGCAACCGTAAAAGTTACGCTGATCAAGAGCGTCTCGGGCCGTATCCCTAACCACAAACTGTGCGTGAAGGGTCTGGGTCTGCGTCGTATCGGTCACACTGTAGAAGTCCAGGATACTCCCGAGAACCGCGGGATGATCAACAAGGCTTACTACATGCTGAAGGTCGAGGGTTAATCGATGAAACTCAATGATCTGAGTCCAGCGCCGGGTTCCCGTCGCGAGAAGCACCGTCCGGGCCGTGGTATCGGTAGCGGTCTGGGTAAGACCGGTGGCCGTGGTCACAAAGGTCAGACCTCCCGTTCTGGTGGTTCCATCGCTCCAGGCTTCGAAGGCGGTCAACAGCCGCTGCACCGTCGCCTGCCGAAGTTCGGCTTCGTTTCCCTGAAAGCCATGGACCGCGCTGAAGTGCGTCTGTCCGAGCTGGCCAAGGTGGAAGGCGATCTGATCACCGTTCAGTCCCTGAAGGACGCAAACGTGATCGGCCAGCACGTACAGCGTGTGAAAATCATGCTGTCGGGCGAAGTCACTCGCGCAGTCACCCTCAAGGGTATCGCCGTCACCAAAGGTGCACGTGCGGCTATCGAAGCAGCTGGCGGCAAGTTCGAGGAATAAATGGCTAAGCAAGGTGCTCTCTCTTCGCTCGGTAAGGGCGGGATGTCGGAACTCTGGGCTCGTCTGCGTTTTCTGTTCATGGCGATCATCGTCTATCGGATTGGCGCGCACATCCCGGTACCAGGCATTAACCCGGACCGTCTCGCGGATCTGTTCCGGCAGAATGAGGGGACCATTCTTAGCTTGTTCAACATGTTTTCCGGCGGCGCGCTGGAGCGCATGAGCATCTTTGCACTGGGGATCATGCCGTACATCTCGGCATCGATCATAATGCAGCTCATGACCGCTGTCAGCCCGCAGCTGGAGCAGTTGAAGAAGGAAGGTGAAGCTGGCCGTCGCAAGATCAGCCAGTACACCCGCTACGGCACCGTTATCCTGGCGCTGGTCCAAGCCATTGGCATGTCCATTGGCCTGGCCAACCAGGGCGTGGCGTTTTCTGTTGGCCTCGGCTTCCATGTCGTCGCCGTCTCCACCTTCGTGGCGGGCGCGATGTTCATGATGTGGCTGGGCGAGCAGATCACCGAGCGCGGTGTGGGCAACGGTATCTCGATGTTGATCTTCGCAGGTATCGTTGCCGGTCTTCCGAGAGCAATCGGGCAGTCTTTCGAGTCTGCACGCACAGGCGATATCAACATCTTCGCCCTGGTCGCAATCGGTTTGCTGGCAGTAGCGATTATCGGCTTCGTGGTGTTCATCGAGCGTGGTCAGCGTCGTATCGCCGTTCACTACGCCAAGCGTCAGCAGGGCCGCAAGGTCTTCGCTGCGCAGACCAGCCACCTGCCGCTGAAAGTGAACATGGCGGGGGTAATCCCGGCCATTTTCGCGAGCAGCATCTTGCTGTTCCCGGCTTCGCTGGGTGCCTGGTTCGGTCAGTCTGAAGGTATGGGCTGGCTGCAGGACATCTCGCAGTCGATCGCTCCTGGTCAGCCGTTGAACATTCTGCTGTTTAGTGCAGGGATCATTTTCTTCTGCTTCTTCTACACAGCGTTGATGTTCAACCCGAAAGACGTAGCGGAAAACCTGAAGAAGTCCGGTGCCTTTATTCCGGGCATCCGTCCTGGTGAGCAGTCGGCGCGCTACATTGATGGCGTTCTGACCCGTTTGACCATGTTCGGTGCTCTTTACATGATGGCCGTGTGCCTTCTGCCCCAGTTCCTGGTGGTAGCAGCAAACGTGCCGTTCTACCTTGGCGGGACCTCGTTGCTGATTGTGGTAGTGGTTGTGATGGACTTCATGTCCCAAGTACAATCGCACCTCGTTTCGCACCAGTACGAATCCCTGATGAAGAAAGCCAACCTGAAAGGCTACGGCGGCAGCGGTCTGCTGCGCTGATTTAGCCCCTTAAGGTTCGAGGAGTCGGTAATGAAAGTTCGTGCATCGGTGAAAAAGCTGTGCCGCAACTGCAAGATCATTCGTCGCGAAGGTGTCGTGCGCGTGATCTGCAGCGCGGAACCGCGTCACAAGCAGCGCCAAGGCTGAGTGTGATCCGCGCTTCAAACCCAGCAGCTAGTGTGCTGCTGGGTTGATTATTCGTTTCTACAGCGATATTATCTCGCGCCCTATTTCTTGGCTTCCGGGGCGTAGGTAGCTGTCAATTGGAGTCCCACTGAATGGCCCGTATTGCAGGCGTCAACATTCCAGATAACAAGCATACTGTTATCTCGCTGACCTACATCTATGGTGTCGGTCGCACAACTGCACAGAAAATCTGTGCAGATGCTGGTGTAAACCCAGCCGCTAAGATCAAGGATCTGAGCGACGAGCAAATCGAAACCCTGCGTGGCGAAGTCGCGAAGTTCACCACCGAAGGTGACCTGCGCCGTGACATCAACATGAAGATCAAGCGCTTGATGGACCTGGGTTGCTACCGCGGCCTGCGTCATCGTAAAGGTCTGCCGGTTCGCGGTCAGCGCACCAAGACCAACGCACGCACCCGTAAGGGCCCGCGTAAGCCGATCCGCAAGTAATCGCCCAGGAATATAGACATGGCAAAACCTGCTGCTCGTCCTCGTAAAAAAATCAAAAAGACAGTGGTTGATGGCATCGCCCACATCCATGCGTCTTTCAACAACACCATCGTGACCATCACCGACCGTCAGGGCAACGCGCTGTCCTGGGCTACTTCCGGTGGTTCGGGTTTCCGTGGTTCGCGCAAATCCACCCCGTTCGCAGCACAGATCGCTGCTGAGCGTGCTGGTCAAGCTGCGCTGGAATACGGTCTGAAGAACCTCGACGTGAACGTCAAGGGTCCAGGTCCAGGTCGTGAGTCCGCCGTTCGTGCACTGAACAGCTGCGGCTACAAGATCGCCAGCATCACCGACGTGACGCCAATCCCGCATAACGGGTGCCGTCCGCCGAAGAAGCGTCGCGTGTAATCAGGAGACAGATAAATGGCACGTTACATTGGTCCAAAATGCAAACTGTCTCGCCGTGAAGGCACTGACCTGTTCCTGAAGAGCGGCGTTCGCGCTCTGGAATCGAAGTGCAACATCGAAGCAGCCCCAGGTATCCACGGCCAGCGCCGTGGCCGTCAGTCCGACTACGGTACCCAGCTGCGCGAGAAACAAAAAGTTCGTCGTATCTACGGTGTTCTGGAGCGTCAGTTCCGCGGTTACTACCAAGCTGCTGCCTCGAAAAAAGGCGCAACTGGTGAGAACCTGCTGCAACTGCTCGAGTGCCGTCTGGATAACGTCGTTTACCGTATGGGCTTCGGCTCGACTCGTTCCGAGTCCCGTCAGCTGGTTTCGCACAAAGCTATCAGCGTCAACGGTAAAACCGTAAACATTCCATCCTACCAAGTTCGTCCGGGTGACGTGGTCTCGGTTCGCGAGAAGTCGCTGAACCAGCTGCGCATTGTTCAAGCCCTTGAACTGTGCGCCCAGCGTGGCCGCGTTGAGTGGGTTGATGTGGATGCTGCTAAAAAGTCGGGCGTTTTCAAGAACGTTCCTGCTCGCAGCGACCTGTCCGCCGACATCAACGAAAACCTGATTGTCGAGCTCTACTCCAAGTAAGGGCTAGAAAATAGGTGCATCCATGCAGATTTCGGTAAATGAGTTTCTGACACCCCGTCACATCGACGTGCAGGTTGTCAGTCCAACCCGCGCCAAGATCACGCTCGAGCCTCTCGAGCGTGGCTTCGGCCATACCCTGGGCAACGCGCTGCGCCGCATCCTGTTGTCCTCCATGCCTGGCTGTGCAGTAGTCGAGGCCGAGATTGATGGCGTACTCCACGAGTACTCCGCGATCGAAGGTGTACAGGAAGACGTCATTGAAATCCTGTTGAACCTGAAAGGCCTGGCTATCAAACTGCACGGTCGTGACGAAGTTACGCTGACCTTGTCGAAAAAGGGTTCGGGGGTGGTTACCGCTGCCGATATTCAGCTGGATCACGATGTCGAGATCGTCAACCCCGATCACGTAATCGCGAACCTGGCGTCCAACGGCGCCCTGAACATGAAGCTCACTGTAGCTCGTGGTCGCGGTTACGAGCCGGCCGACTCCCGTCAGACCGACGAAGACGAAAGCCGCAGCATTGGCCGTCTCCAGCTGGACGCTTCGTTCAGCCCGGTGCGTCGTATCGCCTACGTGGTCGAGAACGCCCGTGTTGAGCAGCGTACCAACCTGGACAAGCTGGTCATCGATCTGGAAACCAACGGTACCCTGGATCCTGAAGAGGCCATCCGTCGTGCCGCGACCATCCTGCAACAGCAGCTGGCCGCGTTCGTCGACCTCAAAGGTGACAGCGAGCCGGTTGTGGTCGAGCAGGAAGACGAGATCGATCCGATCCTGCTGCGCCCGGTTGACGACCTGGAACTGACCGTACGTTCGGCCAACTGCCTCAAGGCGGAGAACATCTACTACATCGGCGACCTGATTCAGCGTACCGAAGTAGAGCTGTTGAAGACTCCTAACCTGGGCAAGAAGTCCCTGACTGAAATCAAGGACGTCCTGGCCTCCCGTGGTCTGTCTCTCGGCATGCGCCTCGACAACTGGCCGCCTGCAAGCCTTAAGAAAGACGACAAGGCGACTGCCTGATCGTCGTAATCACCGAACGTTGTGTTTGGTAAGGAATGAATCATGCGTCATCGTAAAAGTGGACGTCACCTGAGCCGTACCAGCTCTCACCGCAAAGCTATGTTCCAGAACATGGCTGTGTCGCTGATCGAGCACGAGCTGATCAAAACCACCCTGCCGAAAGCCAAGGAACTGCGCCGCGTTGCCGAGCCGCTGATCACCCTGGCCAAGGAAGACAGCGTTGCCAACCGTCGTCTGGCCTTCGACCGTACCCGTTCGAAGTCCGCCGTTGGCAAACTGTTCAACGACCTGGGCAAGCGCTACGCCACCCGTCAGGGCGGCTACCTGCGTATCCTGAAGTGCGGTTTCCGCGCTGGCGACAACGCGCCTATGGCGTACGTCGAGCTGGTTGATCGTCCGGTCGGTGGTGCTGTAGAAGCTGCCGAGTAAGACGTTCTGTCTGCTACAAGAAACCGGGCCTAGGCCCGGTTTTTTGTTGTCTGGTGAATTGTTATTTTCTATTGATGCAAGTCATCTAATGAATTTGTTCTTGTAGCTTCGCTCGACAATACTCTCCTCAAGCCGATTAGCCGGCAATTCAAGACCGATCAGGAGAGCCCATGAGCAAGATTCTCACTACCGCCAGCGGTGCACCCGTAGCCGACAACCAGAACTCCCGTTCCGCAGGCCCCCGTGGCCCGCTGCTGCTCGACGACTTCCACCTGCTCGAGAAGCTTGCCCACTTCAACCGCGAGAACATCCCGGAACGTCGCGTTCACGCCAAAGGCTCCGGCGCCTACGGTACCTTCACCGTCACTCGTGATATCACCGAGCTCACCAGTGCCAGGCTGTTCGAGGCTATCGGCAAGCAGACCGAGACGTTCCTGCGATTCTCCACCGTGGGTGGTGAGCGCGGCTCCGCGGACACCGAGCGAGACCCACGTGGTTTCGCGGTGAAGTTCTACACCGAGGAAGGTAACTGGGACATCGTCGGCAACAATACCCCGGTGTTTTTCATTCGTGATCCGCTGAAGTTCCCCGACTTCATCCACACCCAGAAGCGCCACCCACAGACCAACCTGAAGAACGCGCAAATGATGTGGGACTTCTGGTCGCATTCGCCCGAGGCACTGCACCAGGTCACCATCCTGTTCTCTGATCGCGGCATTCCCGATGGCTACCGCCACATGCACGGCTTCGGCAGCCACACCTACAGCCTGATCAACGCCCAGGGCGAGCGGAGCTGGGTCAAATGGCACTTCAAGACCCAGCAAGGCATCAAGAACCTGGCGCCGGCCGATGCCGCACGCCTGGCCGGGAGCGACCCGGACTACGCCCAGCGTGACCTGTTCGAGGCCATCGAGCGCGGAGATTTCCCGCGTTGGACCGTGTGCATCCAGGTGATGAGCGAGGCCGAGGCGGCCAGCCGCGACGAAAACCCGTTCGATGTGACCAAGACCTGGTCGCAGAAGGACTACCCGTTGATCGAAGTCGGTGTGCTGGAGCTCAACCGCAACCCGCTCAACTACTTCGCCGAGGTCGAGCAGGCGGCGTTCGGGCCCAGCAACATGATCCCCGGGGTTGGCCTGTCGCCAGACCGCATGCTGCAGGGCCGTGTGTTCGCCTATGCCGATGCGCATCGCTACCGCGTAGGCACCAACCACCAGCAACTGCCGGTCAATGCGCCGCGCTGCCCGGTGAACAGCTATCAGCGCGACGGCTCCATGGCCATCGGCGCATACGGCGGCGCTCCCAACTACGAGCCCAACAGCCATGCGAGCGCGCCGAAGCAATCTCCGCGGCATGCCGAGCCCGCTCTGGCGCTGAACGGCTCGGCGGATCGTTACGATCACCGTGAGGACAACGATTACTACAGCCATGCCGGGGCACTGTTCCGCCTGATGAGCGATGAACAAAAGGCGCTGTTGATCAACAACATCGCCGGGACCATGGCCGGTGTCAGCGACGATGTCATCCAGCGTCAGCTGCAGTACTTCTTCAAGGCTGATCCGGCCTATGGAGAAGGGATCGCGAAGGCGTTGGGTGTGAATCTCGCCTAAGTCGAAGTGATAAGAAGAACCGCCCTCATTTGGGCGGTTTTTCAATGAATATCACTACTGTTTAGCCGATTTTTTGCTTCTAATTGCGCGTTTTTCAGTGACCGCGAGCAAAACCTGGTTCACACTAGGCCCTATTGATGTATTCACACGGAGAAGCAGGGCGATGCAAGGTCACCCGGACGTAATCAACTATCTCGTCACGTTGCTGAAGGGCGAACTGGCAGCACGCGATCAGTATTTCATCCACTCGCGCATGTACGAAGACTGGGGCTTGACCAAGCTCTACGAGCGTATCAACCACGAGATGGAAGAAGAGACGCAGCACGCCGATGCCCTGATGCGCCGTATCCTCATGCTCGAAGGTACTCCGGACATGCGCGCCGACGACCTGGAAGTGGGCAGCACCGTGCCGGAAATGATCGAGGCCGACCTCAAGCTCGAGTACAAGGTACGTGCCGCGCTGTGCAAGGGCATCGAGCTGTGCGAACTGCACAAGGACTACATCAGCCGCGACATCCTGCGCGCGCAGCTGGCCGACACCGAAGAAGATCATACCTACTGGCTGGAGAAGCAGCAGGGTCTGATCAAGGCCATCGGCCTGGAGAACTATCTGCAGTCGCAGATGTAGGTTATCCACAGCCCTACGAAAAAGCCCCTGGCACCGATGGTACCAGGGGCTTTTTCATGTCGCCGACGGCACTCAGGCCCGGTCACGCTCAAGCAGCGGCTTGAGGTAGTGGCCAGTGTACGACTGCTTCATCTTGCTCAGCTCTTCTGGGGTGCCACAGGCAATGATATGGCCGCCTTTGGACCCGCCTTCCGGCCCCAGGTCCACCAGCCAGTCGGCGGTCTTGATCACATCCAGATTGTGCTCGATCACCACCACGGTATTGCCGTGGTCACGCAGGCGGTGCAGTACATCCAGCAGTTGCTGGATGTCGGCGAAGTGCAGGCCAGTGGTGGGTTCGTCGAGGATGTACAGGGTCTTGCCAGTGTCGCGCTTGGACAGTTCGCGAGACAGCTTGACCCGCTGCGCTTCGCCGCCTGACAGCGTGGTCGCCGATTGCCCCAGCTTGATATACGACAGGCCCACATCCATCAGGGTCTGCAGCTTGCGCGCCAGGGCAGGTACTGCGTCGAAGAATTCGCGGGCATCCTCGATGGTCATTTCCAGCACTTCGTGGATGTTCTTGCCCTTGTACTTGATCTCCAGGGTCTCGCGGTTGTAACGCTTGCTCTTGCACACGTCGCACGGCACGTAGATGTCAGGCAGGAAGTGCATCTCGACCTTGATCAGGCCGTCGCCCTGGCAGGCCTCGCAGCGCCCACCCTTGACGTTGAACGAGAAGCGCCCCGGACCGTATCCGCGCGAGCGCGATTCCGGCACGCCGGCGAACAGCTCGCGGATCGGCGTGAAGATGCCGGTGTATGTCGCGGGGTTCGACCGTGGCGTACGGCCGATCGGGCTTTGGTCGATATCGACCACCTTGTCCAGGTGCTGTAGGCCATCGACGCTGGCGTGCGGCGCCGCTTCCAGGCTGCTCGCGCCGTTGAGGGCGGTGGCGGCCAGGGGGAACAAGGTGTTGTTGATCAGCGTCGATTTGCCCGAGCCGGACACACCGGTCACGCAGGTCAGCAGGCCGATCGGCACTTCCAGGTCGACGTTCTGCAGGTTGTTGCCGCGCGCGCCCTTGAGTTTGAGCGACAGTTTCTTGTTGCGCGGGGTGCGCTTGGCCGGCACGACGATCTTCTTGCGCCCGGACAGGTATTTGCCGGTCAGCGAGTCGGGATGCGCCATCACCTCCTCGGGCGAGCCCTCGGCGACGATCTGCCCGCCATGCACACCAGCGCCCGGGCCGATGTCCACCACGTAGTCGGCCAGGCGGATGGCGTCCTCGTCGTGCTCGACCACGATCACCGTGTTACCGAGGTCGCGCAGGTGGTTGAGCGTCGCCAGCAAGCGGTCGTTATCGCGCTGGTGCAGGCCGATCGAGGGCTCGTCGAGGATGTACATCACGCCCACCAGGCCTGCGCCGATCTGGCTGGCCAGGCGGATGCGCTGGGCCTCGCCTCCAGACAGGGTATCGGCGCTGCGGTCGAGGGTGAGGTAGTCGAGGCCTACGTTGACCAGGAACTGCAGGCGCTCGCAGATCTCCTTGAGAATCTTCGCCGCGATCTCGCCACGCCGACCGGTGAGGGTCAGCGCGCCGAAGTAGTTGCTGGCTTCGCCGATCGGCAGGTTGGTCACTGCCGGCAGGGTCTTCTCGCCCACCCAGACATGGCGCGCTTCGCGGCGCAGGCGGGTGCCGCGGCAATCAGGGCAGGGCTGGGTGCCGAGGAACTTGGCCAGCTCTTCACGCACGGTGGCCGACTCGGTCTCGCGATAGCGACGCTCAAGGTTCGGCACGATGCCTTCGAACGGGTGCGAGCGCTTGACGATGTCGCCACGGTCGTTGAGGTACTTGAAGTCGACACTTTGCTTGCCACTGCCGTTCAGGATGACCTTCTGGTGCTCGGCGGACAGCTCGCCGAATGGTTCTTCCAGGCTGAAGCCGTAATGCGCGGCCAGCGAGCCGAGCATCTGGAAGTAATAGATGTTGCGCCGGTCCCAACCGCGAATCGCGCCTTCGGCCAAGGTCAGCTCGGCGTTGACCAGGCGCTTGGTGTCGAAGAACTGCTTGACCCCCAGGCCATCGCAGGTCGGGCAGGCGCCAGCCGGGTTATTGAAGGAGAACAGCTTCGGCTCCAGCTCGCTGATCGCATGGCCGCACACCGGGCAGGCGAAGCGCGCCGAGAAGATCACTTCTTCGCCTTCCTCGTCGTCCATCGGCGCCACCAGGGCGATGCCGTCGGCCAGCTTGAGCGCGGTCTCGAAGGACTCGGCCAGGCGCTGCTGCAGGTCGGCGCGGACCTTGAAGCGGTCTACCACCACATCGATGCTGTGTTTCTTTTGTTTGTCGAGCTTGGGCAACTCGTCGAGCTCGTACAGCTTGCCGTTGACCCTGGCGCGTACGAAGCCTTGGGCGCGCAGCTCGTCGAACACCGCCAGGTGCTCACCCTTGCGCTCGCGGATCACCGGCGCCAACAGCATCAGCTTGCTGCCTTCGGGCTTTTCCAGCACCAGGTCGACCATCTGGCTGATCGTTTGCGCCTCAAGCGGGATGTCATGGTCCGGGCAGCGCGGGGTGCCGACGCGGGCATAGAGCAGGCGCAGGTAGTCGTAGATCTCGGTAATGGTGCCGACGGTCGAGCGCGGGTTGTGCGAGGTCGACTTCTGCTCGATGGAGATGGCCGGCGACAATCCTTCGATGGTGTCGACGTCGGGCTTTTCCATCATCGACAGGAACTGCCGGGCATAGGCCGACAGCGACTCGACATAGCGTCGCTGGCCTTCGGCGTAAAGCGTGTCGAACGCCAGCGAGGACTTGCCGGACCCGGACAGGCCGGTGATCACGATCAGTTTGTCCCGGGGCAGGGTCAGGTCGATGTTCTTCAGGTTGTGGGTACGCGCCCCACGGATCAGGATCTTGTCCACTACGGCCTCGCTCGGCGGGCATAAACAAAGCAGTATACGGCGCGCTGCCAGTACGCGGCAAAGCGTCGCGTATATGCCGTCAAGGCGTCGGACTGTTAGAATCGCCGCCGGTTCACACGAGGTTAATCCATGCACGACACCCACAACGAGCGCATGAGTGGCAGCGAAACCCGCGCCGCGAGCGGCCTGGCCCTGGTCTTTGCCTTTCGTATGCTGGGCATGTTCATGGTGCTGCCGGTGCTGGCCACCTACGGCATGGACCTGGCCGGCGCCACACCGGCCCTGATCGGCCTGGCCATCGGCGCCTATGGTCTGACGCAAGCGGTGCTGCAGATTCCGTTCGGGGTGATTTCCGACCGCATCGGTCGCCGACCGGTGATCTATGTGGGGCTGGTGATCTTCGCCCTGGGCAGTGTGCTGGCGGCCCAGGCCGACTCGATCTGGGGCGTTATCGCCGGGCGCATCCTGCAGGGCGCGGGGGCGATTTCCGCGGCGGTCATGGCGCTGTTGTCCGACCTGACCCGCGAACAGCACCGGACCAAGGCCATGGCCATGATCGGCATGAGCATCGGCTTGTCGTTCGCCGTGGCGATGGTGGTCGGCCCGCTGTTGACCCGCGCCTTTGGTTTGTCAGGATTATTCCTGGCCACTGCAGGACTTGCCCTGGTCGGCATCGCGCTGATCGCCTTCGTCGTGCCCAGCTCGCACAGTGTGCTGAGCCATCGCGAGTCCGGTGTCGCCCGCCAGGCCCTCGGCCCGACCCTGCGCAATCCGGACCTTCTGCGCCTGGACATCAGTATTTTCGTGCTGCACGCGATCCTGATGGCCAGCTTCGTGGCACTGCCCCTGGCCTTCGTCGAGCGTGGCGGGCTGCCCAAGGAGCAGCACTGGTGGGTGTACCTGACCGCGCTGCTGGTTTCATTTTTTGCAATGATCCCCTTCATCATCTACGGGGAAAAGAAGCGCAAGATGAAACGCGTGTTGCTCGGCGCGGTCAGTGTCCTGCTGCTGGTGGAGGTGTTCTTCTGGCAGTGGGCTGACAACTTGCGCGGACTGGTGATCGGCACCGTGGTATTCTTTACTGCATTCAACCTGCTGGAGGCATCCTTGCCTTCGCTGGTCAGCAAGGTGTCGCCTGCCGGCGGCAAGGGCACGGCGATGGGGGTGTACTCCACCAGCCAGTTCCTTGGCGCGGCACTGGGTGGCATCCTCGGTGGCTGGTTGTTCCAGCACGGTGGCTTGAGCATGGTGTTCCTCGGCTGCGCTGGCTTGTGCGCCTTCTGGCTGCTCACGGCGTTGCGCATGAACGAGCCGCCGTACGTGACCAGCCTGCGCATGCCGCTGACGCCGGAAGCGGTCCGGGAAGCCGGGCTGACCGAGCGCTTGATGGCCGTGCCGGGTGTGACCGACGCCGTGGTGGTGGCAGAAGAAGCCGCCATCTATATCAAACTGGATACGAAAATTTTGGACCGTGCGACCCTCGAGCGTCTGGTGAACCCAGCCTCTGCGGCGTGCGAAGCCTAGGAGAACGTTATGGCCCGTGGGGTTAACAAAGTCATTCTGGTCGGTACCTGCGGTCAGGATCCCGAAGTCCGCTACCTGCCCAACGGTAACGCCGTGACCAACCTGAGCCTGGCCACCAGCGAGCAGTGGACCGACAAGCAGTCGGGCCAGAAGGTCGAGCGCACCGAGTGGCACCGTGTCTCGCTGTTCGGCAAGGTCGCCGAAATCGCGGGCGAATACCTGCGCAAGGGTTCGCAGTGCTACATCGAGGGCAAGCTGCAGACCCGCGAGTGGGAAAAGGACGGCATCAAGCGCTACACCACCGAGATCATCGTCGACATCAACGGCACCATGCAGCTGCTCGGCGGTCGTCCGCAGGGCCAGCAGGGCGGTGGCGACCAGTACAACCAGGGTGGTGGCAACAACTACAACCAGGGCGGTCAGCAGCAACAGTACAACCAGGCTCCGCGCCAGCAGGCCCAGCGCCCGCAACAAGCGCCGCAGCGCCCAGCGCCGCAACAGCCGGCTCCGCAGCCTGCCGCTGACTTCGACAGCTTCGACGACGATATTCCGTTCTGATCCTTGCCTATAGGCACTAGGTGCCACAGGTGAACGGAGCTGTGACAAGAAACCCGCTTCAGGCATGAAGCGGGTTTCTTTTTGCCTGTCAGCTTTCTTCGAGCGCCGCCTGGGCAAACTGTGCATCTAGCTCTGGTGTTGCTCCGCTGATGCCTATACCGCCGATATGCCTGCCGTTCGCATCCATGATTGGCAGCCCGCCTTCCAGCAAAGTGAAACCTGGCAGCGAAGCGTAGGGGTTGGCTGGCAACGCGGCGCTGCGTTCACCCAGTGAGCGGGATGAAAGTGGAAAGCGTGCAGATGTAGCGGCCTTAAGCTGCGCTACCTGGACACTACCGCTGCTGGTGCCGTCCATGCGGTGGAAATGCTTCAGGTTGCCGTGGTTGTCGACGATGCTGATGACGATGGCGAAGCCTTGGGCACGGGCGGCACGTTCAGCGGCATTGGCGATGGCGCGTGCTTGATGGGCGGTGACTTGAGGCGCGGCGTCACTGTCCAGTGAGGTTGCCACGGTGAGGGAGGGGAGTATCGCGGCGCCGAGCAGAAGGCTGCCGAGTGAGCGTTTCACGTTCATGATAAATACCTCGTCCATGTGTATTACCAACCTAGCAAGCAAGTTCGTGCACTCGGTGTAAGACCTTTCCTAATGTTGTGTGGGGCATTTTGCTCTGCTGCTGCTTGCGCCATCTCATCCTGTTTAAAGGTAACCGTTCAGCTACTCGGCGGTTAAGCACCGTCACTCTGGTAGTTTTATGTTTTTTCAAGGGGTGAGATTGATTCGAGATGTTGGTTTGGGATTTTGAAATGCATGGTGGGTAAGCGAAAAACTTAGTAAATAGTTATGTAGGACGGTTCTTTGTTTACTTTTTGGTGTGGCCGGGAGAGAGGCGTGGTTTAAGCTGTTGGACTTTCTCTGCTGGGGTGTAAAGATGACCGCTGAAGATAAGCAGGAAATCGACATGCAGTTGAATTCTATGGCCGGAAACCATTATATATGATCGGGGAATTGGGCCGGGCCTGATTCAATATGTACAGATGTATCCGGGACCTATTGCAACTAGTGGCAGCTTTATAGTTATGGTAGGTATTTAAATGATCTGCCTTGCAGGCAGGCCTGATAAAGGGCAAGCACAGCCATGCAGTTGAACTCTGATTGTGATGCAGGACTTTGCCATTGCCGATTCAAGGCTGCCCTTGAGTACCTGAACTTTACTTGGGGAGAGGCGATGGCTATCGTCACCCCCTTCCATCCAGGAATTGAGACATGGATGTACTAATGGGGCTGCTGGCTGCCGCACTCTGGGGGGCCACCGACTTTCTGGTTGGCATGAATGCCCGGGCGGTCGGCGTAAGGCGGGCGGTATTCTTCGGGCAGTTGTTGGGCCTGTTGTTGATGGGGCTCATCATTGCCGGATCTTCTCAACAGCTCACCAAGATGGTCGCGGCCCCGACAAGCGTGCTGCTGTTCGCCTGTATGGCGGCACTGTGTACCCTGATCGGCGCATTGGCGCTTTCGAAGGCGTTCGCGATCGGCCAGACATCGGTGGTGGCGCCGTTGGTGACTTCCTATGGCGTGTTCACCACGCTGCTGGCGTGGTTGGGGGGCGAGGTGCTGGGCACCTGGCAGATCTTCGGATTGCTGACCTGCTTTCTGGGCGTGGTCCTGGCCAGCCGTGAGGCAAAGGGCGGCAGTGGGCAAGCGCCTGCGGGCAGTCGTCTGTCAGTCGGTTTCGCCCTGCTAGCCGCGCTGCTGTATGGCATCAGCTTCTGGGTCCAGGGAAAATACGTATTACCGGTGCTGGGGCCAGTGAACATGCTGGCGCTCGGCTATGGGGTGGGGGTTCTGTTCCTGCTGCCCGCAGCGCTGCGAATGTTTCGAGGCCTGATTACGGTCAGGCTCAAGACCTGGGGGACCTTGTGTGGTGCCAGTCTTTTCAATCTGGGAGGTTTCTCGGCGTTTTCCTGGGGCGCGCTGCATGGCTCGATCGCAGTCGTTACGGTGATCAGCACCTTGTCCGGAGGCATTGCCGCCATTCTTGGCTTCCTGTTCTACCGCGAGCGTCTGTCCCTGCTACAGGTCGTCGGGGTGGCCCTGGTACTGGCGGGCGCTGTACTTCTGCACCTGTATGAATAAGGTGGCGATTTACTTACAACCTGATCTATATCACCCCACTTCCCAGATTCTTGACTAGGCTTAACAGTTGGCGGTCTCTGTCCACCGCCACCGTGAAGTCCCTGAGGCGCCGGCCAAGTCCTGTGCGCCCGAGAACCTGATCAGGAGTGCACGATGGACCTCAACCGTCGGCAATTCTTCAAGGTCGCCGCCGTCGGCCTTGGAGGCTCGAGCCTCGCGGCGTTGGGCATGGCCCCGACCCCCGCGTTCGCCGAGCAGGTGCGCCACTTCAAGCTGGCGCACACCAAGGAAACCCGTAACACCTGCCCCTACTGCTCGGTCGGCTGCGGCCTGATCCTGTACAGCCAGGGTGATGCGGGCAAGAACGTCAAACAGAACATCATCCATATCGAGGGCGACGCGGACCATCCGGTCAACCGCGGCACCTTGTGCCCGAAAGGCGCGGGCCTGCTGGACTTTATCCACAGCCCGAGCCGCCTGCAGTACCCCGAGGTGCGCAAGCCGGGCAGCAACGAGTGGACCCGCATCGAGTGGGACGAAGCCCTCGACCGCATCGCCGACCTGATGAAACAGGACCGCGACGCCAACTTCATCGAGAAGAATGCCCAGGGCCAGACGGTCAACCGCTGGCTCACCACCGGGTTCCTTGCTGCGTCCGCCGCTTCCAGCGAAGCGGGCTACCTGACGCACAAGGTGGTCCGTGCAACCGGCATGCTGGGGTTCGATAACCAGGCGCGTGTCTGACACGGCCCGACGGTGGCAAGTCTTGCCCCGACGTATGGCCGTGGCGCGATGACCAATCACTGGTCCGATATCGCCAACGCAAACCTGGTCCTGGTGATGGGCGGCAACGCCGCTGAAGCGCACCCGTGCGGCTTCAAGTGGGTGACCGAAGCCAAGGCGCACAACAAGGCGCGGCTGATCGTGGTCGACCCGCGGTTCACCCGTACCGCCTCGGTGGCCGATTACTACGCGCCGATCCGTACCGGCAGCGACATCGCCTTCATGGGCGGGCTGATCAACTATCTGCTGAGCAACGACAAGATCCAGCACGAGTACGTGCGCAACTACACCGATGTGTCGTTCATCGTCAAAGAGAGCTATGGCTTCGAGGACGGGCTGTTCAGCGGCTACGACGCGGCCAAGCGCGTGTATGCCGACAAGTCCGGCTGGGGCTATGAGCTGGGCGAGGACGGTTTTGCCAAGGTCGACCCGACCCTGCAGCACCCGCGTTGCGTGTACCAGCTGATGAAGCAGCACTACAGCCGCTACACGCCAGAGCTGGCGAGCATGACCTGTGGCATGCCCCAGGACCAGATGATGAAAGTCTGGGAAGAGATCGCCACCTGCTCGGTGCCGGGCAAGACCATGACGATCCTCTACGCCCTGGGCTGGACCCAACACTCGATCGGCGCGCAGATCATCCGCAGCGCGGCGATGGTGCAGTTGCTGCTGGGCAACGTCGGCATGCCCGGTGGCGGGGTCAACGCCCTGCGCGGGCACTCCAACATCCAGGGCCTGACCGACCTGGGTCTGCTGTCGAACTCGCTGCCGGGCTACCTCACGCTGGCCGGCGACGCCGAGCAGGATTACGCCGCCTACATCGACAAGCGCGCCTCCAAACCGTTGCGCCCGGGGCAGCTGTCGTACTGGCAGAACTACGGCAAGTTCCACGTCAGCCTGATGAAGGCCTGGTACGGCGCCAATGCCACGGCGGAGAACAACTGGGGATATGACTGGTTGCCCAAGCTCGACGTGCCGGCCTACGACGTGCTGCGCATGTTCGAGATGATGGGCCAGGGCAAGGTCAATGGCTACATGTGCCAAGGCTTCAACCCAATCGCTGCGTTGCCGGACAAGAACCGCGTCACCGCTGCGCTGGCCAAGCTCAAGTGGCTGGTGATCATGGACCCGCTGGCTACCGAGACCTCCGAGTTCTGGCGCAACGCTGGCCCGTTCAATGATGTCGACACGGCCAACATCCAGACCGAGGTAATCCGCCTGCCCACCACTTGCTTCGCCGAAGAGGATGGCTCGCTGGTCAACAGCAGCCGCTGGCTGCAGTGGCACTGGAAGGGCGCCGATGGGCCGGGCCAGACCCGTACCGACGTGCACATCATGAGCGAGCTGTTCCTGCGCCTGCGCAAGCGCTACCAGGCCGAGGGCGGCGCCTATCCGGACCCGCTGCTCAACATCAGCTGGCCGTACAAGGTCCCTGAGGAGCCTTCGCCGGAAGAACTGGCCAAGGAGATGAACGGCTGGGCGGTCAGCGATCTCACCGACGCCACCGGCGCCACGCTCAAGGCCGGGCAACAGCTCGCCGGATTCGCCCAGCTGAAGGACGATGGCAGCACCGCCTCCGGTTGCTGGATCTTTGCCGGCAGCTGGACCGAGCAGGGCAACCAGATGGCCCGTCGCGACAACAGCGACCCCTATGGCATGCACCAGGTGCAGAACTGGGCCTGGGCCTGGCCGGCCAACCGCCGCATCCTCTACAACCGCGCTTCCAGCGACCCGCAGGGCAAACCGTGGGATCCGGAGAAGAAGCGCCTGGTGTGGTGGAACGGCAAGGCCTGGACCGGCACCGACGTGCCCGACTTCAAGGTCGACTCGCCGCCGGAAGCGGGGATGAACCCATTCATCATGAACCCTGAGGGCGTGGCGCGTTTCTTCGCCATCGACAAGATGGCCGAAGGGCCGTTCCCCGAGCATTACGAACCGTTCGAGACGCCGATCGGCATCAACCCGCTGCACCCGCAGAACAAGAAGGCCACCAGCAACCCGGCCGGGCGCATCTTCGATTCGGTGTGGGACACCTTGGGCACCCACGACGAGTTCCCCCATGCGGCGACCACCTACCGGCTGACCGAGCACTTCCACTTCTGGAGCAAGCATTGCCGGCTCAACGCCATCGCCCAGCCCGAGCAGTTCGTCGAGATCGGCGAGGTGCTGGCGAACGAGAAGGGCATCAAGGCCGGCGACCGGGTGCGGGTGTCGAGCAAGCGCGGGCATATTGACGCGGTGGCGGTGGTGACCAAGCGGATCCGTCCGCTGCAGGTCAACAACCAGACCGTGCACCAGATCGGCATCCCGTTGCATTGGGGGTTCACCGGCGCCACGCGACACGGTTACCTGACCAACACCCTGGTGCCGTTCCTCGGTGATGGCAACACGCAGACGCCGGAGTCCAAGTCGTTCCTCGTCAAAGTGGAGAAACTCTAATGGCCAGCCAAGACATCATTGCCCGCTCGGCCACCACCACCGTGCCGCCTTCGGTACGCCAGCAGCAGGAAGTCGCCAAGCTGATCGACACCACCAAGTGCATCGGCTGCAAGGCCTGCCAGGTGGCGTGCTCGGAGTGGAACGAACTGCGTGACGAGGTCGGCCACAACCATGGCACCTACGACAACCCTCAGGACCTCAGTGCCGAAACCTGGACCTTGATGCGTTTCACCGAGCATGAGCGCGACGACGGCAACCTGGAGTGGCTGATCCGCAAGGATGGCTGCATGCACTGCGCCGATCCGGGTTGTCTGAAAGCGTGCCCGAGCCCGGGGGCGATCATCAAGCATGCCAACGGTATCGTCGACTTCAACCAGGACCACTGCATCGGTTGCGGCTACTGCATCACCGGCTGCCCGTTCAACATCCCGCGCATTTCGCAGAAGGATCACAAGGCGTACAAGTGCACCCTGTGTTCCGACCGCGTGAGCGTGGGCCTGGAGCCGGCCTGCGTGAAGACCTGCCCGACCGGGGCGATCGTCTTCGGCAGCAAGGAGGAGATGAAGGTGCACGCCGACGAGCGCATCGTCGATCTGAAGTCGCGGGGCTACGACAACGCCGGGTTGTACGATCCGGACGGTGTCGGTGGCACCCACGTGATGTACGTGCTGCACCATGCCGACACGCCGCGGATCTACGCCGGCCTGCCGGACCAACCGGTGATCAGCCCGCTGGTCGGGCTGTGGAAGGGCTTCAGCAAGCCGCTGGCGCTGCTGGCCATGGGCGCGGCGGTGCTGGCCGGGTTCTTCCACTACGTACGTGTCGGCCCGCAGCGGGTCGAGGAAGACGAGCATCCGGCACCTGTGGATAACGATGTCCACCAGATGGACCCGGCGGTGCATGTCTATGATCCGAACCGCCCGGGCGGGCAGGGGGAGCAGCGGCCATGAACGACAACAAGCCTATCCTGCGCTACAACGCCAACGAGCGGAGCAACCACTGGATCGTTGCGATCCTGTTCGTGCTGGCCGGCCTGTCGGGGCTGGCGCTGTTCCACCCGGCGCTGTTCTGGCTCAGCCACCTGTTCGGCGGCGGGCCGTGGACACGGATCCTCCACCCGTTCATCGGCGTGGCGATGTTCGTGTTCTTCCTGGGCCTGGTGCTGCGCTTCTGGCGCGCCAACTTCATCACCGCCAACGACCGCCTGTGGCTGCGCCGCATCGATCGGGTGATGCTCAACAAGGAAGAGGGCGTGCCGCCGATCGGCAAGTACAACGCCGGGCAGAAGCTGCTGTTCTGGACGTTGCTGGCGTGCATGCTGGTGCTGCTGGTCAGTGGCGTGGTGATCTGGCGCACGTATTTCAGCCATTGGTTCGGCATCGACGTCATTCGCCTGTCGGCGCTGCTGCATGCCCTGGCGGCGTTCGTGCTGATCCTCAGCATCATCGTGCACATCTACGCCGGGATCTGGATCAAGGGCTCGATCGGCGCCATGCTGCATGGCTGGGTCAGCCGCGCCTGGGCACGCAAGCACCATGAACTTTGGTACCGGGAAGTCACCGGCGAAAAGACGCCGCACAACCACGGTAGAAAAGAAGGATGAGCGTTTGAGCACGATTCTTGAACCAGGGCAGATCGAAGCGTCGGCGGTAATGCCGCCGTTCTTGCATCTGCCGCCCACCAACCTGTTCGCAGTGCGGGCCGAGCGCCTGGAGCACCTGGCCGAGGGCAATGCCCTTGGTGAGTACCTGCGTCTGGTCGCGCGGCTGTGCCGGATCCAGCAGCAGCTTGTGGATAACCCGCCCGGTGGCTTGCCGGTGGCCGAGGAGCGTCAGCGCCTTTGCGTAAGTCATGGCCTGCCACCCCTGGCAGCGGACGGCCTGGTGCGCGAAAGGCAGTGGCTGGTGTGGCTGCAAGCGCTGCTCGATCGCTGCGAGCCGGCGCCCGAAGGGCCACTGGCAGCGGCGCTGGGCAGCCTGCGCGAGAGTGGTGACGAGCAGCGCAAGGGCTGGGCCGTCGCGCTGCTCGGTGGCCAGTACGACGCCGTACCGGCGGCCTTGGTGCCCTTCTTGGGCGCGGCGTTGCAGGCCGCCTGGTCGAGCTGGTTGCTGGCGCTGCCAGAGCCTGAGCTCAAGCCTGGTGGCAGCCTGGCCCAGTGCCCGGCCTGCGGCTCGCCGGCCATGGCCGGTGTGGTGCGCAATCGTGGCAAGCACAACGGCCTGCGCTACCTGGCCTGTTCGCTGTGTGCCTGCGAATGGCATGTGGTGCGGGTCAAGTGCGTGTACTGCGAGTCGAGCAAGGACCTGCGCTACAGCAGCCTCGAGGATGACCGCCATGCACCGGGAAAGGCACCGCTGCGCGCCGAGTGCTGTCCGGGGTGCCAGGGCTACCTGAAGCAGAGCTACCTGGAGAACGACGCGGCGGCCGAGCCGCTGGCCGATGACCTGGCGAGCCTGGCGCTGGACATGCGGCTGGACGAGGAGGGCTTCCATCGGCTGGCGCCGAACCTTATGTTGGCACCGGGTGGTGGGTGAGTGTCTACACTTCGCTATCGAGTTGCCCCCATCGCCGGCAAGCCGGCTCCCACAGGTACAGCGCAAGCCTCGAGTCTGGCGCTGGAACTGTGGGAGCTGGCTTGCCAGCGATAGGGCCCGAACAGACAACGGATCAGTCACAGGTAGTACCGCATGTCTCCAAGCCCCGCCAGCGACACCCCACGCTTGCCCTCCATCGACACCCTGCTGCGCCACCCGGCCTGCCAGCCGCTGCTCGACCGTCATGGCCGCGACGCTACCCTGGCCACCCTGCGCCAGCTCCTCGACGACTTGCGCGAACCAGCTCGCCTGGGTCAGCTTGGTGCCGTGGAACTGAGCGCCGACGTCCTGCTCGGGCGCACGGGCGAGCGCCTGGCCATCCAGCAACGCAGCCAGGTGCGCCGGGTCTTCAACCTCACCGGCACGGTGCTGCACACCAACCTCGGCCGCGCCTTGCTGCCGGAGGAGGCAGTGGAGGCGATGCAGGTCGCTGCCCGCTATCCGCTGAACCTGGAGTTCGACCTGGCCACCGGCAAGCGGGGTGACCGCGACGACCTGATCGAAGGCCTGATCCGCGAGCTGACCGGTGCCGAAGCCGTCACCGTGGTCAACAACAATGCCGCCGCCGTGCTGCTGGCGCTCAACAGCCTGGGCGCACGCAAGGAGGGCATCATCTCCCGCGGCGAGCTGATCGAGATCGGCGGTGCGTTCCGCATCCCCGACATCATGGCCCGCGCCGGGGTGAAGCTGCACGAGATCGGCACCACCAACCGCACCCACGCCCGCGACTACGAAGGCGCGATCAACCCGCGTACCGGCCTGCTGATGCGCGTGCATTGCAGCAACTACAGCATCCAGGGCTTCACCACCCAGGTACCCACCGCCGAGCTGGCGCGCATCGCCCACGACCATCAGTTGCCGCTGCTCGAAGACCTGGGCAGCGGCAGCCTGCTCGACCTGACCCGCTGGGGCCTGCCGGCCGAGCCGACGGTGCGCCAGGCGCTGGCCGACGGCGCCGACATCGTCACCTTCAGCGGCGACAAGCTGCTGGGGGGCCCGCAGGCGGGGATCATCGTCGGGCGCAAGGAACTGATCGCGAAGATCAAGAAGAACCCGCTCAAGCGTGCCCTGCGGGTCGACAAGATTACCCTTGCCGCGCTGGAGGCGGTGCTGCAGCTCTATCGCAACCCCGATCGCCTGGCTGACCGCCTGCCCAGCCTGCGCCTGCTGACCCGTGCGCAAGCCGAGATCGCCGCCCAGGCAGAGCGTCTGGCGCCTGAGTTGGCTGCTCGTCTCGGCGCGCAATGGGTGGTGAGCGTCGAGCCGGCCCTGGGCATGATCGGCAGCGGCAGCCAGCCGGTGGCGCGGCTGCCCAGCGCGGCGCTGTGCCTGCGCCCGCAGGTGTCGAAGAAACTGCGCGGGCGTAGCTTGCATGTGCTGGAGCGCGCGTTGCGCGACCTGCCGGTGCCGGTGCTCGGG
Organism: Pseudomonas sp. BJa3; assembly: GCF_026343815.1. Classification (NCBI taxonomy): domain Bacteria; kingdom Pseudomonadati; phylum Pseudomonadota; class Gammaproteobacteria; order Pseudomonadales; family Pseudomonadaceae; genus Pseudomonas; species Pseudomonas sp. BJa3. Next base: position 31,138 of record NZ_JAOXMC010000023.1, read on the forward strand.
CGTATCGACGACGATGCCCTGTGGCTCGACCTGCGCCAGCTGGACGACGAGGCCCAGTGGCTGGCGCAACTGCCGGCGTTGCAACTGGGGCCGGTGCAGTGATTGTCGGGACTGCCGGCCACATCGACCATGGCAAGACCGCGCTGCTCCAGGCCCTGACCGGCCAGGCCGGCGACACCCGCCGGGAGGAGCGCGACCGGGGCATGACCATCGACCTCGGTTATCGCTACGCGGCGCTGACGGAAGGAGCGCCGCTGACCGGTTTCATCGATGTGCCGGGCCACGAGCGGTTTATCCACAACATGCTGGCCGGAGCCCATGGCATCGACCTGGTCCTGCTGGTGGTGGCCGCTGACGATGGGGTGATGCCGCAGACCCGTGAGCACCTCTCGATCATCGAGTTGCTGGGCATTCCCCAGGCGTTGGTGGTGATCAGCAAGTGCGACCGGGTCGAGCCGTCGCGGTTGAGCGAAGTCCGGGCCCAGGTCACCGAACTGCTCGCGCCCGGCCCCTTCGCCGGGGCCAGGCAGTTTGCGGTTTCGAGCCTGTCCGGCGAGGGGATCGACGCCCTGCGCGAGGCTTTGCTGGCGGCTGAAGCGCATGTTCGCCAGCGCAGCGTGCGTGGCGGTTTCCGCCTGGCGGTAGACCGGGCTTTCGCAGTTTCCGGAGCGGGAGTCGTGGTCACCGGCACGGCGCTGGCCGGGCAGGTCAGCGTCGGTGATACCTTGCTGCTGGGCAAGGCCGGCAAAGCGGTGCGGGTGCGTGGCCTGCATGCCCAGAACCAGGCGGCCCTGGTCGCCGCAGCCGGGCAGCGGGTGGCCTTGAACATCAGCGCGGAAAAGCTTTCGGCCGAGCAGGTGCATCGTGGCGACTGGCTTGTGCCGCAGTGGCTGCATGCGCCCAGCGTGCGGGTCGATATCGACTTCACCCTGCTGCCGGGCGAAACCCGCACCTTCGAGCATTTCAGCGCGGTGCACGTGCACCTGGGCACCCAGGATGTCACCGCCCGGGTTGCCTTGCTCGAAGGTGAACGGCTCGCCACCGGCCAGCGCATGTTCGCCCAGTTGCTGCTCAATGCCCCGCTGCAGGCGGTGCATGGGGATCGCCTGGTACTGCGTGACCAGCGCGCCCAGTGCACGCTGGGTGGTGGGCGTGTGCTCGACCCGTTCGCCCCGAGTCGGCAACGGCGCAGCGAGGCGCGCTTGCGTCAGTTGCAGGTGCTGCGCGAAGCCGACAATCTCGAGCAAGCGCTGTCGGCCCTGCTCGAGGCGGCCCCCGGCGGTCTCGAGCCCCGGCGTCTGGAGCGCCAGTTCAACCGCCTGCGCGAGACCTGGCAGTTGCCGGATTCGGTGCTGGTGATTGCCACCCGTCAAGGTCAGCTGTTGTTCGATCGCTTACAGTGGCAGGCACTCAAGAGACAGGTGCTGGAGCGTCTGGCGCAGTTCCATGAGCAGGAACCTGACCAGCTTGGCCCGGACCGGGATCGCTTGCGCCGCTTTACCGCCTTGCCATTGGAGCGCCCCGCGTTTGTCAGCTTGCTGGATGAGTTGCTGGGCGCAGGTGCGATCAGCAGCAGTGGCCCATGGCTGCACCTGCCGGACCACCGGGTCCAGTTGAACGACGCGGACAACGCGTTGTGGGAGCGGCTGTTGCCGCGCCTGTTGGCAGGTGAGTTCGACCCGCCCTGGGTAAGGACCCTGGCCGGCGAGGAGGGCTGCGAAGAGGCTGATGTCCGGCTGTTGTTGCGCAAGCTGGCCCGATTGGGCGTTGTGCATCAGGTGGTGCGTGACCTGTTCTACCCGGAGACGACGCTCAGGCGCATGGCAGAGCTGCTGTTGCGCCAGGCCGCGACATCGCCGATAGTGCAGGTCGCGGCGTTTCGCGATGGTTTGGCCATCGGTCGCAAGCGCAGTGTGCAGATTCTCGAGTATTTCGACCGCGTTGGCTTGACCCGACGAGTTGGCGACCTGCGTCATATTCGCGTCGACAGCGCCCTGGCCCAACCGCAACACGGGCCCTGATTTCAAGGAAGGCAATCGCGCCCGGTGGCGCGGCCGGGCTTCAAACCCGGTTGGGGACGGCAGCCGTTCCCGGGCAGGTTCGACTCCCGCTGCCTTCCGCCACTTTTCCAGATGCTGAAACCATCGCGGGGCAAGCCCGCTCCCACGGATTTGTGGGAGCGGGCTTGCCCCGCGATGGCGAACGGAAGATCTGCGAGTCAGGCGCGCTCGCCGCACAGGTCCAGCGCGAACCAGTGCTCCGCGGCCTGTACATCCAGCCCCGAGCCCAGCAACGCGAACAGCTTGCCCAGCGCCGCCTCGCGGGTCATGCCGCCGCCACTGACCAGCCCGGTGTCGCGCAGGCGGCTGCCGGCGGCGTAGGTGTCGAACACCACCGAGCCTTCCGGGCACTGGCTGATGGCAACGATCATCACGCCACCCTGGCGGGCATCGTGCAGCGCGTCGAGCAGCGCCTGGTCATCCGACGGGCCGGTGCCGCTGCCGTAGCACTCCAGCACCAGGCCCTGGATGCCGCTGTCGAACAGGCCGCGCAGGTGTTCGGCCGCAAGGCCCGGGAACACCGGCATGACCGCCAGCTTGACCGGCTGGCGTGGCTGGCGGTAGTCCAGGCGGGTCGGCAGTTCCGCGGCACGCTCGCCATCACGATGGCGCGGCAGCACGGTGAAGGCGTCGAACGCCTCGCTGCGCAGTTTCGAGGCGCGGCAGCCGTGCAGCAACTGGCCATGGAAATACAGCTGCACGCCGTCTTCCAGGCCGTTTTCGAACAGATTGAGCGCGCCGACCAGGTTGGCCCAGGCATCGCTGTCCGGCGCGCCGGCCGGCAGCATCGAGCCGGTAAGCAGCACCGGCACCGGCAGGCCCAGCAGCAGGAACGACAGGGCAGCAGCGCTATACGCCAGAGTGTCGGTGCCATGCAGCACCAGCACGCCGTCATGCCCGTCGCGTTCGACCGCCTCGACGATGGCATCGCGCATCGCCAGCCAGTTGGCCTGTTGCATGTTGGCGCTGTCGATCAGCGGATTGAGTTCACGCAGCGCCCATTGCACCTTGGGCGCTTCGCCGCAGGCGGCAAAGTGTTCGCGCATGCGCGCTTCGAAGCCACCGGCCGGCGCGAGGCCTTCGGCGGTCTGCAGCATGCCGATGGTGCCACCGGTGTATAGGACAAGCAGATTCTTGACTGCACGCATGGAAGTATTCCGTAGCGATGTAGCGAAAGAAAGAGACAACCGCCCCGGGCGGGGCGGTTGTGGCAGGGCAGGGTATCAGTGCTGCGCTGACGCCGGGGCGGCGGCTTTGTCAGCGGCTGTTTCAGCCTGCGGGTTGGCCGGCCAGGCGGCGCGGTCCAGGTCCAGGTCGGCGAACTTGCTGGAGTCGAACACCGGCTGCTTGATGCCCGCCTTGCGTTGTGCGTCGTAGTCGCGCATCACGCGCAGGCCGACCTTGAACAGCATGGCCAGGGCGATCAGGTTGACGAAGGCCAGGCAGGTCATGGTGATGTCGGCGAAGGCGAACACGGTCGACAGGTCCTGGGTCGAACCCCACACCACCAGCGCCAGCACCAGGCCACGGAAGGTCATCAGCACGGCACGGTTGCGGCTGAGGAACTGCAGGCTGTTCTCGCCCAGGTAGTAGTTGTAGAGAATGCAGGTGAAGACGAACAGCGACAGCGCGACGCTGACGAAGATGCGGCCCCAGTCACCGACCACGGCGGCCAGCGAGTTCTGGGTCAGGACGATGCCGTCACCTTCGAAGCCCGGGGTGTAGAAGCCCGACAGCAGGATCAGCAGCGCGGTGCAGGTGCAGATCACGAAGGTGTCGAGGAACACGCTGAAGGCCTGGACCACGCCCTGGGCGCCCGGGTGCTTCACGGCAGCCACGGCGGCCACGTTCGGTGCGCTGCCCAGGCCCGCTTCGTTGGCGAACACGCCACGCTTCACGCCCATGACGATGGCGCTGCCGAGCAGGCCGCCGAACGCCGGGTCGAGGCCGAAGGCGCTCTTGAAGATGGTTTCCAGCATGGCTGGCACGTGTTCGATCTGGGTGCCGATCACGTACAGGGTCACGCCGATGTAGGCCAGGGTCTTGACCGGTACCAGCAGGTCGGACACTGCGGCGATGCGCTTGATGCCGCCGATGAAGGTGATGGCCAGCAGCACGGCGAGGACGATGCCGGTCTGCTTGGGATCGAAGGCGAAGGCGTTCTGCAGCGAGTGGGTCACGGTGTACGACTGCAGGCCGATGAAGGCGAAGCCGTAGGTGACCAGCAGCAGGATCGAGAACACGATGGCCATGCTTTTCAGCTTCAGGCCGTGCTGGATGTAGTACGCCGGGCCGCCGCGGTACAGGCCGTCGCCGTCGGCGCGCTTGTAGACCTGGGCCAGGGTGCATTCGAAGAAGCTGCTGGACATGCCCACCAGTGCGGTGACCCACATCCAGAACACGGCGCCTGGGCCGCCGAGGGTCACGGCGATACCGACACCGGCGATGTTACCGGCGCCGACGCGGCCGGCGAGGCTCAGCATCAGGGCCTGGAACGAGCTCAGTTGGCCTGCCTGGCCGCGAAGGGATTCCTTGAAGACGCCGAACATGTGGCCGAAGTGACGGAACTGGACGAACCGCGAGCGGATGGTGAAGTAACCGCCGAGTCCGACGATCAGCACGATGAGGAGTTTCCCCGAAAGGAAATCGTTGAGTGCTTCGAGCATTGGAAAATGACCTCGATTCTTATTCTTCGCGTGGAAAGACCAGCGGACGGCAGGCGCACCGCTATTCATTGGGGGCGCATGGTTGGCCATGACAACTATGGTTACAATTTCGCGGGTTGCTCCATTTTGGTGCGAGTTGATGCTAGAATGACGCCACTCGCATCACCTGGACCCGCGTATCATGGGCGATCATTTCGCTATCAACCTCAAATTGGCCTGCAGCCATTACCGCTCTATCTCCGAGGTTTGCCGGCAGCTGTCGATCAACCGGGCGCAGTTCAACAAGTACCTGAGCGGCCAGAGCCGTCCGACGGCCTACAACCTAAAGCGCATCGGCGACTTCTTCGGTGTGGAGGACTACGAGCTGGGCCTGCCGCCCGAGCAGTTCGCCCGCCTGATCGGCGCACGCAACCAGCAGCAGCCTGTCGGCCCCCAGGACGACCCCATCAGCGAGCTGTTCAAGCCACTGCATAAAGAAGCCGGCAACCTCTCGCGCTATTGCGGCTACTACTTCGAATACTCCAACTGCATGTCGGTGCCCGGTTCGATCCTGGTGTCGCTGGTGCACCTGTGGGAGGAGCGCGGCAGTTTCCTGTTCGAGCGCCAGGAACGCCAGGAGCGCAGCAGCGGCCTCGACCGGCATGCCGAGGTGCGCTGCCGCTACCTGGGTGCGGCGTTCCAGCTGCAGGACCGGATGTTCCTGATCGACTACGAGTCGCTGACCCTCAACGAGATGAGCCAGACCGTGCTCATCCCCAGCTTCAAGAGCCGTATCAGCCGCCTGAACGGCCTCAAGACCGGGGTTTCCAGCGGTGACCGGCGCAACCCGGCCTGCACCCGCGTGGTGTGGGAATACCTGGGCGAGGAGATCAACCGCATCAACGCCTTCCGCCAGATCAAGCTTTACCGCCCGGACGATCCGCGCATCGACGACGATATCCGCGACCGCCTCAGTGCGGGGATGATCAGCAACGGGTTGTTCGAGATCGAGTGAATCAACGTTGATGGCGCATTGACTCGTGGGCGCCCGCAGAGCTAGTCGAGAATGAACGCCGCCACCGCGTCGGCCACCTGATCCGCCACCTGTGGCCGGTCACGCAGGTGCGCGGCGATGCCGTGGTCGCAGTCGGTGAGCATCAGGCATTCCACATGGGGCGCCGGCACCGAACGCAACAAGGCGTGGGTGACTTCCTCGGGGATCGGGCTGTAGCGCTCGACACCCGCCAGGCGCCGGGTCCCGGCCGAGGTCCCGGGTTCCTGGCCGTGGACCTTGGAGTTGAGCCCGTCATATTCGCCGATCACCAACAGTACCCGGCCCTGGAACTGGCGCAGGAAGGCATAGCTGTCGCAGTCGAGGAACGCATAAGGCTTGCGAATCGCTTCGCTGAAGGCTGGGCCGAAGGGGGCGACATGGGCCGCATCGGGATAGACCGCCGGGCAGATCAGCACCAGCTTGCGCACGTTGGGGCGCTGGGCGGCCAGCTTGAGGGCGATGGCGGCGCCCAGGCTGTGACCGACCAGGGTGTCGCTGCGCGCATCCAGATGCTGGTGGAAGCGCAGGGCTTCCTGCAGGTTGCTGGCCAACGACGCGTCCTTTGCGCCAGGCTCGCTGGCCAGGCTGTGGCCGGAGAGGTTGCCGGTCAGCGAGCCGATCCCCTGCTGTTGCAGGCGATAGAGCAAAGGGTTCAGGCGGGTGAAATCGGAGCGGGCGCCGCCGACCACAAAGACCGTGGGGGCGCACTCATGTACCGGGAGCAGCAGGCGGGCCTGTTGCCGATAACCGTCGAAAGCCTCGTCGATGAAGCGTTCCGGGCCGGGAGCGGGTTCGTCGTATTGCCATCTGGCGCGCAGCGCGGTGTTCGACTCGGCATCCATGTTGATCTCCTTGAACAGGCCATGCGCAGTATAAGTAGCTGTCGGCAAAGGCGGAACACCCGTCCGATCGGCGCCAATCGGCACGCGGTGCGCGCCAGGCCTTGCCTGGGTTGGACTTCCCCTGTCGGAAACAGCAAAATGAACCCTTTCCTCCATCGACCAGACCGGACCTGTTGACTCTATGCGTATGCGCCTGATGCTGTTGGGTGGTGGCAATGCCCTCGGGCAAGCGCTGATTCGTCTCGGGGCCGAGGAAGATATCGCTTTCCTGGCGCCTCGCCCTCCGGAAAACGGCTGGGATCCGGCCAGCCTGACCCTGCTGCTCGACGAGCAGCGCCCGCACACCGTGATCAACCTGGCCTACTACTTCGACTGGTTCCAGGCCGAGTCGGTCAGCGAGCAACGCCTGGCCCAGCAGGAGCGGGCGGTGGAGCGGCTCGCCGAACTGTGCCAGCACCACGAGATGATCCTCGTGCAGCCGTCCAGCTATCGGGTGTTCGATGGTTCGCGCGCCACGGCCTACAGCGAGAAGGACGAGCCGGTACCGCTCGGCCTGCGTGGCCAGGCGCTGTGGCGCATCGAGCAGAGTGTGCGCGCCACCTGCCCGCAGCATGTGCTGCTGCGTTTCGGCTGGCTGCTGGATGAAAGCCTCGATGGCGCGCTCGGGCGTTTCCTGACCCGTGCCGAGCAGCCCCAGGAACTGCTGCTGGCCGATGATCGCCGCGGCAACCCGACGCCGGTGGACGACGCCGCGCGGGTGATCCTCTCAGTGCTCAAGCAACTCGATTGCCAGGCGCCGCTGTGGGGTACCTACCACTACGCCGGCAACGAGGCCACCACGCCGTTGGTGCTCGGCCAGGCGATCCTCACCGAGGCCACCCAGTGGCGCAAGCTGGCCGTGCAGGCGCCTACCGCCCAGGCCCACGCCGCCCGCCCGGATGCCAGCGAGGAGCCGCAGCACGCGGTCCTGGCCTGCAAGAAGATCCTTCATACCTTCGGCATCAAGCCACGCGCCTGGCGCGCCGGCTTGCCGCCCCTACTGGACCGATTCTACCGACATGGCTGATGCCCCCATCCTGATCACCGGCGGTGCCGGCTTCATTGGCTCGCACCTGTGCGATGCTTTGCTGGAGAAAGGCTACGCAGTGCGTATCCTCGACGACCTGTCGACCGGCAAGCGCGACAACCTGCAGCTTGGCCACCCGCGCCTGGAACTGCTCGAGGGCGATGTCGCCGATGCCGCGCTGGTGGCCCGTGCCGCCGCTGGCTGCCAGGCGGTGGTGCACCTGGCCGCGGTGGCCTCGGTGCAGGCCTCGGTGGAAGACCCGGTGAAGACCCATCAGAGCAATTTCATCGGCACGCTGAACGTGTGCGAGGCGATGCGCCTGAACGGCATCCGCCGCGTGCTGTTCGCTTCCAGCGCGGCGGTGTACGGCAACAACGGCGAAGGCCAGTCGATTGCCGAAGATACCCCCAAGGCGCCGCTCACCCCCTACGCGGTGGACAAGCTGGCCAGCGAGCAGTACCTGGACTTCTACCGCCGCCAGCACGGGTTGGAGCCGGTGGTGTTCCGCTTCTTCAACATCTTCGGGCCACGCCAGGACCCTTCCTCGCCGTATTCCGGGGTGATCAGCATCTTCTGCGAGCGCGCCACCAGTGGCAAGCCGATCACGGTGTTCGGTGATGGCGAGCAGACCCGCGACTTCCTGTTTGTCGGTGACCTGGTCCAGGTAATGGTGCAGGCGCTCGAGCAGCAGGCGGTGGAAGAGGGCGCGGTCAACATCGGCCTGAACCAGGCGACCTCGCTGAACCAGTTGCTCAAGGCGCTGGAGCAGGTGGTGGGCGGCTTGCCTGCAATCAGCTACGGCCAGGCACGGTCGGGGGACATCCGCCATTCGCGGGCGGACAACTCGCGTTTGCTGGCACGTTTCGACTTCCCTGAGCCGACGCCGTTTGTCGAAGGCCTCGCCCGCTTGCTCGGCAAAGCTTGAGCCTCTCGCGGGGTTTGCCCCGCGATGATGTCACGAATGCCGGATCAGCTGTCGCCGGCAATCCTCCGGCCCCAGCACTCGCCCGTCCCGGGCCCGCACCTGCAACGTCTCCAGCCCCTGGCCGCGATCATCGACCAACTGCGAGCGTGACTCTCCTGACGTGAACAGGTACCGCTCCCCCCATTGGCGCAAGCCGATCACGATCGGAAACACCGAACGGCCCTTCTCCGTCAGCACATATTCCTTGTAGGCACTGCCATCGGATGCAGGCTGCTGTGCCAGTAGCCCGGCCTCCACCAGCAGTTTCAGACGCGCAGCGAGGATGTTCTTCGCCAGCCCGAGGTTTTTCTGCAATTCGCTGAAACGGCACGGGCCATCGAAGGCATCGCGCAGAATCATCAGCGCCCAGCGGTCGCCGAGCACCTCCAGGGCGCGGGCCACTGGGCATTGCTGGTTGTTCTCGTCGAGCATGAGGCGTTCCTTGGGGGTGATCTAGTTGCAGAATAAAACCATGTTTGCCAGAAATCCAGTTTCATGGTTTTAAATTGAAACCAGATTTGGAGGGATTGCTGATGCCACCGCTCACCCGCGGATTGACGCTGTTGCTGGCTGCCGCCTGCGCCCTGGCCGTGGCCACGGTGTACCTCGCCCAGCCGCTGCTGGAGGCCATGGCCGCAAGCCTCGGCGTAAGCGCTGCGCACGCCGGCCTGGTGGTGGGCATGACCCAGGCCGGCTATGCCTTGGGTCTGTTGCTGATCGTGCCGCTGGGCGACCTGGTCGATCGCCGCCGGCTGATCGTTGGTCAGTTGCTGGCATCGGCCGGCGCGTTGTTGGCCGTGGCGTTTGCCGTGGACTGGGCCATGTTGCTGGCGGTGATGGCCATGGTCGGCCTGGCTGCGGTGGTGGTGCAGGTGATGGTCGCGCATGCCGCCACACTGGCCACGCCAGCTCAGCAGGGGCAGGCGGTGGGGACTGTCACCAGTGGCGTGGTGCTGGGCATCCTGTCAGCGCGCTTGGTCTCGGGTGCACTGGCTGACCTGCTGGGCTGGCACGGCGTATACGTCGTGGCTGCGGGGCTGGCGTTGGCCATAGCGTTGTTGCTGGCCTGGCGCTTGCCTGCTGTCAAACCGCAGGGGCCGAGGCAGCGCTATCGGGTACTGCTGGTTTCAGTGCTGCGCTTGTACCGGCATGACCGTCTGCTACGTCAGCGCGGTGTGTTTGCGGTGCTGATCTTCGCGGCGTTCAGCGTGCTGTGGAGCGCGATGGTGTTGCCCCTGAGCGCCCCGCCGCTGGCGCTCGATCACACCCAGGTCGGGTTGTTCGGCCTGGCCGGCGTGGCTGGCGCGCTGGCGGCATCGCGTGCCGGGCGCCTGGCGGATCAGGGGCATGGCCGGCGGGTGAGCGGTTGGGCCCTCGGGCTGTTGACGCTGTCATGGCTACCCAGCGCCTACCTGGAGCAGTCATTGCTGGCGCTGGTGATCGGGGTGCTGATGCTGGACCTGGCCGTGCAGGCCGTGCATGTGACCAACCAGAGCCTGTTGCTGGCGGGGCGCGGCGAGATGGCCAGCCGGCTGATCGGTGCCTACATGTGCTGCTATTCAGTGGGCAGCGGGGTGGGTGCGGTCGTGGCGACCTGGGTGTATGGGCAGTGGGGCTGGGTGGCGGTGTGCGGGCTGGGGGCGGGGATAAGCGCGGTTGCCTTGGGCTACTGGGGGTACCTGTGGTGGGGCGAGACGGCGCGGGGCAAGCCCGCTCCAGAAGGAACGGGCTTGCCTGCGGATCAGAACTTGTAGCCGATGCCGACCATGTAGACCCATGGATCGACGTCCACGTCGACCTTGGTCTTGCCGACGCCCAGGGCGCTCGGGCCATCGATGCTGGCCTTGGTGTCGATGTCGACGTACCAGACCGCGGCGTTGAGCAGCAGGTTGTCGGTAAGCATGTAGTCCATGCCCAGCTGGCCGGCGATACCCACCGAGTCCTTCAGCTTCATGTTGCTGAAGCCCTGGGCCTTACGATTGCTCTTCAGGTCTTCATCGAAGAACATCGTGTAGTTGATGCCCACGCCGGCGTAGGGCTGGAATTTGGAGCTTGGCTCCATCGGGTAGTACTGCAGCGACAGGGTCGGTGGCAGTTGCTTGATGTCGGCCAGCTTGCCGTCCAGGCCTGGGCCGAGGCCCTTGACGCCGACGGTGTGCTGGAACGGCGTGGCAGCCAGCAGCTCGAGGCCGATGTGGTCGGTGAGCATGTAGGCGAAGGCCAGGCCCAGCTGGGTGTCGCTGTCCAGGGTCGCCTTGGTGCCCGAGACCTTGGCGCCATCGAGCTTGATGTCACCGCTGCTTTCGTTCGGCGCAGTGGTGATGGCGCCGGCGCGGAGGATGAAATCCCCCGCCTGGTGGGCGTGGGCAACAGGGGCTGCGAGCGCCAACGCGACGAGCGAGGCACTGAGCAAGGACTTGTTCATGGAAGCTCCCAGAGGACGTGAGTAATCGAGTAGTCCAATGGTACGAAGCTGACTAAACAGAAAGTTTGACCCAGCTCAACGAAGCCTCTTCAAACGGGCGTGCACAGTTCTCACTTAAGCTCATAAGCGTAGATTTTCTCGGCTTCCATCTGGTAGCCCGCATCCGCCAGCTCGCTGCTGGAAGCCTTGACCTGCATCGTGCCTTCGATCCAGTAGGGTTGATAGAGGTCTTCGATGCGCACGCCCATCTCGCTGAAGATGTGCACGATCTGGTTCGAGGGTGGCGGTGGCACGTGGATGCAAGCGCCGTAGTAGGGCACCAGCAGGAATTCGGTGGTGCGGCCTTCGTCGCTGACCTCCAGTGGCACGATGTAGTCGGGGATCTTCACCGGCTGGCCGTCCAGTGCCTTCACCACCGGCGCGTTGGGCGCCTGCTGGCGCGCGGCGGGGGCGGCCTCGGCGGCCAGCGCGTCGCTGATCTGCGACAGGTCGTGCAGTGGCGTCAGTTGCGGCGGGATGATCGGCGCGCCTTCGGGGATCAGGGCGGGCCAGTCCAGTTCACGAGGTTCGGCGGCGCACACCGTGGATGCCAGCAACACCACTGCCAGTAACAGGTAATGCCAAGCGGTGGAAGCCTGCCTTTTGTCCATGGACGTCGCGCTCATGAAGGTTCTCAAAGATGAATCGACAGGCCATCGGCCAGCGACTGTCGGTAGGCGCGCCAGGCCGGCACGCTGCCCATCAGCAGCGCCGCGCCAAGGATGATAGCCAGCAGCGTCCACTCATGGGCGCTTGGCCAGGCCAATGGCAGGTACAGCCCGTAATTGGCCTGCACATAGTCCTGTGCCAGGGCTATGCAGGCATACAGCAAGCCAAGCCCGGCGGCGATGCCCGACAATGCCAGGGCCAGTGCCTCGAGCACCAGCAGCCCGGCGATGTGCCAGGGACGGGCCCCCACCGAGCGCAGGATGGCCATTTCCCGGCGGCGTTCGTTGAGGCTGGTGAGAATCGCGGTGAGCATGCCGATCAGGCCGGTGAGCACGACGAACAACGACACCACGAACAGTGCCTGCTCGGCCGTGCCCATCAGGCTCCACAGCTCCTGCAGGGCCACGCCGGGCAGGATCGCAAGCAGGGGCTCGGCACGGTACTCGTTGATCTCGCGCTGCAGGCTGAAAGTGGCGATCTTGCTGTTGAGCCCGAGCATGAAGGCGGTGATGGCGGTGGGTTGCAGGTCCATGGCGCGGGCCTGCTCGGCACTGATGCGTCCGGCGCCACGGGCCGGGACGCCGTTGTGCCAGTCGATGTGAATCGCCTCCATCCCTGCCAGGCTGATGTGCAGGGTGCGGTCCACCGGGGTGCCGGTGCGCTCGAGCACGCCGACCACGGTGAATGGCTTGTCGTCATGCTTGACCAGGCTGATGGCGGCCACGCCGTGCGCCAGCACCAGCTTGTCACCCAGTTTGTAGTGCAGCGCCTCGGCGACTTCGGCACCCAGCACCACTTCGAACGGATCGTCGGCGAACGCCCGGCCCTGGTCGAGTGCCAGGTGCTGGCGGCGACCGAACTGGTAATGGCTGAAGTAGTTGGCGCTGGTGCCCATCACCCGGTAGCCGCGGTGCGAATCGCCCAGGGAAATCGGGATCGCCCACTTCACCCGTGGATCCTTGGCGTAATTCTCGTAGCTGTCCCAGCGGATATTGTTGGTGGCATTGCCGATGCGGAACACCGAGTACAGCAGCAGATTCACCGACCCCGAACGGGCGCCGACGATCAGGTCGGTGCCGCTGATGGTGCTGGCGAAACTGGCGCGGGCTTCGGTGCGTACCCGCTCGACGGCCAGCAGCAAGCACACCGACAGGGCGATGGCGAACGCGGTGAGCAGGGCGGTGAAACGGCGGTTGGCCAGGCTGGCCAGGGCAAGGCGAAGCAGGTACATCAGGCCTCCCGGGGCTTGGCGGCGCGATTGAGCTCGGCCAGGGACAGATGGCGGTCGAACAGCGGCGCCAGGCTCTGGTCATGACTGACGAACAGCAGGCTGGCGCCGGCGTCGCGGCATTCGTCGAACAACAGGCGGATGAACGCCTCGCGGGTGTCGGCGTCGAGGGCCGAGGTCGGCTCGTCGGCGATCACCAGCTCGGGCTGGCCGATCAGCGCCCTGGCCGCGGCGACTCGCTGCTGCTGCCCGATCGACAGGCTGTCGGCGCGGCGGGCGAGCAGGGCCGGGTCGTCCAGACCCAGGTGAGCGAGCAACTGGGCAGCGGCCTGGTCGATGCTGCCGTGGCGCTGGGCGGCGCGAACGGCACGGCTTTTCGAGAAGCGGCAGGGCAGCTCGACGTTTTCGCGCACCGAGAGGAACGGCAGCAGGTTGAACTGCTGGAAGATGTAGCCGGTGTGATCGACCCGGAAGCGGTCGCGCGCGCCCTGGCCCAAGGTCGCCAAGTCCTGGCCGAGCAGGCGGATGCTGCCCTGGCCTGGGCGGTTGACCCCGCCCAGCAGGCCGAGCAGGGTGGTCTTGCCACTGCCGCTGGGGCCCTTGAGGAACAACGCCTCGCCGGGCTCCAGGCGAAACGCCGGGATCTCCAGCAGCGGCGCCTGGCCAGGCCAGGCGAACACCAGGTCATGCAGTTCGATCAGCGGCTGGCTCATTCAGAACTCGACCACGGCCTTGGCGGGGGTGGCTTCCACGCCTTTCTGGCCATTCGGGCCGATCAGTTGCACGTTGATCTTCTGGGTTTGCGGGAAGGTTTTGAACAGGCGGCCGAGGTCGATCTGGGTGAGTTTGCCCGGGGTGGCGCAGGTCAGTTGGTAACGAGCATTGATGTCGGCGTGCTGATGCGCGTCGCCGCCAGCCTCGGGGGCATTACCGAACAGCGGGCTTTCCAGGTCCTGGGCCTCCTCCTTGCAACCGGCGGCCTGGGCGATGGCGAACAACTTCAGGGGTTGTTCGAGCTGCTGGCGGGCGGCGGCGACCTTGGCTTTGTCGGCGTCGCTGCTGGCGGCGTGTTCGAAGCCCACCAGGTTCATTGCCGGGCTGTCCAGCGCCAGCTCGAGGACGTTGCCGTCGAGTACCGCGTTGAGCTTGGCCACGCCGTGCTCATGGGCGCCGAGGGTGCCATGGGCGTGATCGTGATCATGGTCGTGATCGTCGTGGGCATGGGCCACGGCCAGGGGAAGCAGGGCAAAGGGCAGGGCGAGCAACAGACGACGCATGGACGGCTCCACAGGCGGCTTAGGATGAATTTGTGATGTTATAACAATTTGCATTTGCCCCGCCAGCCTGCCTGGCACAGGTTTCATGTTCGTGGGAGCATGGCGTAATCGAGCCTGGAAACAAGGAAATAATCGTGAGAATTCGTGGGCAGATCGGCGCGTGGCCGGTGGACCTGACTGTCGAGCTGGAGCCGCATGAGTGGGCGCAGCTGGGGCGTAGGATGGATGTCCAGGCCCCGGTGGAAGCTGCGCCGGTCAGCGCCAGCCCCGTACCCCGACAGGATGACGGACAGTGGGTGGCGGCGCGTGAAGTGCTGCGTCAGGCGGGGCAGATGGGTGGTCCGGAACTGCTGGAGCGTCTGGAAGGTTTGGCCGGAAGCGTGGCGGCAGGCAAGCGGCTGCTGGTGCGGTTGCGCCATAGCAGTGAGGTGAAGGTGGAAAGTGGCGTGGATGCGCCGGTGTATCGCTGGGTGGGATGAGGGGCTGCATAGCAGCCCCAGCAGCCTCAGAACAACGCTGAGGACAGCTTGCGGCGGTACACACTGACCAGCGGATGCTCGTTGCCCAGCAGCTCGAACACCTGTAGCAGCGCCTTCTGCGGCAGGCCGTTCTCGTAGGCGCGGTTGCGCTGAAACAGCTTCAGCAACCCATCCATTGCGGCCTCGTACTGCTGGCGTGCCAACTGTTGGATGCACAGCTGGTAGGTTGCTTCGTCATCCTGCGGATTCTGCGCCAGGCGGCTCTTCAGCTCCGCGGCTTCCGGCAGGCTGGCGGCCTGGCGCAGGAAGGTCAGCTGGGCCTTGGCGCCGGCCAGTGCGGCCTTGTGCTCGTCGGTCTTGACCGCGTCGAGCACCACCTGGGCCTCGCCCAGCTCGCCACGCTCGGCCAGGCAGCGGGCGTAGAGGATCAGCGCCTCGGCATTGCTGTTGTCTTCACCCAGCAGCACCTGCAGCAGGGCCTCGGCCTCGCTGAAGCGACTTTCGGCGAACAGCGCCTTGGCCTGCTCCAGCGGCGCGGCGGCGGGCGGCGCGGGCATCTGCACATGGGGTTCGAGCATGGCGCGGATGGCCGACTCGGGCTGCGCGCCGGCAAAGCCGTCGACCGGTTGGCCATCCTTGAACAACACCACGGTCGGCAGGCTGCGGATGCCGAACTGGGCGACGACCTGCTGCTCGACGTCGCAGTTGATCTTGGCCAGCAGCAGCTCGCCCTGGTAGCCCTCGGCGATCTTCGCCAACAGCGGCATCAGCGCCTTGCACGGCGCGCACCATTCGGCCCAGAAGTCGACCAGTACCGGCTTGTGGAAGGAGTTCTCGATGACCAACTGCTGGAAGGTGGCATCGGTGGCATCGAAGATAAATGGTGTTTCCTGGCTCATCGTGACTCTCGCAAATCCGTGAATGCCCCCACTATAAGGGCTCGCGGCTGGCGTGGTACAGGCTGACCCGGCGGAATTCGTGCGGCTCGGCCAGATCCGGCAGGGTCAGCGCCTCCAGCACGCCGAGCGGACGGTACAGCGGGTGGCTGAAATCGCGCACCCGCGAGTCGGCCACCAGCGCCTGGCGGCCACGGCCGAGGAATGCGTCCAGCAACGGCAGGTTGGCGCGGTCGTAGAGCACATCGGCGACCAGGATCAGGTCGAAGCGGTCGGCCTCGGCGAAGAAGTCGCTGCTGTAGCCCAGTGTCACGTTGTTCAGTGCGGCGTTGGCGCGGCAGGCGTCCAGGGCCAGCGGGTCGAGGTCGCAGGCCACCACCTCCAGCGCGCCGGCCCGGGCGGCGGCGATCCCGGCGATGCCGGAGCCGGCGCCGAAGTCCAGCACGCGCTTGCCACGCACCCAGTGCGGTTGCTCGGCCAGGTAGCGCGCCATGGCCAGGCCGCTGGCCCAGCAGAAGCTCCAGTAGGGAGGCTCTTCGAGAATGCGCCGGGTTTCCTCGCTGCTGAATGCGCGATCCATGTTCTGGTCGTCGATCAACCAGAGTTTCAGGTCGCACTCGGGCAGTTCACTGACGATCAGGCGTGCTTCGCCGATCAGGCCGCTCAAGGCCTGTTGCAGGGCCAGCGGGGCCATCTATGGTGCCTTTTCGAAACGCAGCGGGCCGGTGGCCTGGGTCTGGGCCTGGGCGATGGGTACCGGAGGCAGGTGCAGGATCAACTGGCCGGAGCGGCTGGCGCGGCCGCGCAGTTCGACCCGCGCGCCGGCCGGGAAGGCTTCGGGGTTGAAGCGCAGTCGGTAGGGCAAGGCCTGGCCGGTGCCGCTCAGGGTGCTGCTGGCCAGCAGTTGCTGCGGGCGGCCACGCTCGTCGATTACCAGCAGGGCCAGCTCCACATCGGCACCTGCCGGGATTTCCATCAGGGTACCGCTCAGCTCGCGCTGGTAGGCCGGCAGCGGGCCCAGGGGTTCGGTCTTCTTTGCCACCTTGGCCGGCACCGGGGCCGGGGCTTGCTCCGGCTTTGGGCGGTCGCTGCCGCAGGCGGCGAGCAGGGCGGCGCAACACAGCACGACGAGCGCTCGAGGGTACATGGGGTCGTCCTTCACGGGCAGATTTGCATGGATGGTAACCCCTTTGGCTTGTCTTGCCAGTGCAATGCGCTACCATGGCCCTCCCTTTTTTTGTTGCCTGTCACCATGCACTGTCCGTTTTGCGGGGCCAACGACACCAAGGTCATCGACTCGCGCCTGGTCGCCGAGGGCGAACAGGTGCGTCGCCGTCGCGAGTGCGTCGCCTGCGGCGAACGTTTCACCACCTTCGAAACCGCCGAGCTGGTGCTGCCGCGGCTGATCAAGCAGGACGGCACGCGCCAGCCCTTCGATGAAGACAAGCTGCGCGCCGGCATGCAGCGCGCGCTGGAAAAGCGCCCGGTCAGCGTCGAGCGCCTGGAAGCGGCGTTGGCGCACATCAAGAGCCGCCTGCGTGCCACCGGCGAGCGCGAAGTGAAATCGCTGGTGGTCGGCGAGATGGTGATGGCCGAGCTGCGCAAGCTCGACGAAGTGGCCTACATCCGATTCGCCTCGGTCTACCGACGTTTCCAGGACCTCGACGAATTCCGCGAAGAAATCGACCGCCTGGCCCGCGAGCCAGCCAAAGAGTAAGCATGTCCAGCCAAGCCATTCTCGACGCCCACTACATGGCCCGGGCCGTGGAACTGGCCCGCAAGGGCCTGTACAGCACCCACCCAAACCCCCGCGTGGGCTGCGTGATCGTGCGCGATGGCGAGGTGGTCGGCGAGGGCTGGCATGTGCGTGCCGGCGAGCCGCACGCCGAGGTCCATGCCCTGCGCCAGGCCGGCGAGCGCGCCCGAGGCGCCTGTGCCTACGTCACCCTCGAACCCTGCAGCCACCATGGCCGCACGCCGCCGTGCGCCGAAGCCCTGGTCAACGCCGGGGTGGCGCGGGTGGTCGCGGCCATGCAGGACCCCAACCCGCAAGTGGCCGGCAATGGCCTGCGCCGTCTGCGCGAGGCCGGCATCGAGGTCGCCAGCGGGGTGCTCGAAGCCGAGGCTCGCGCCCTCAACACAGGCTTCTTCAAGCGTATGGAGCACGGCCTGCCATTCGTGCGCGCCAAGCTGGCGATGAGCCTGGACGGTCGCACTGCCATGGCCAGCGGCGAGAGCCAGTGGATCACCGGCCCCGCCGCTCGTGCCGCGGTCCAGCGCTTGCGCGCCCGGTCCAGCGTGGTGCTGACCAGCGCCGAGAGCGTGCTGTTCGACAACGCCCGCATGACCGTGCGTGGCGAGGAACTTGGCCTGGATGAGGCGCTCACCGCCCTGGCCGTGTCGCGCCCGCCGCTGCGCGTGCTGATCGATGGGCGCCTGCGCCTGCCACTGGACGCGCCGTTCTTCCAGGCCGGCCCGGCGCTGGTGGTGACCGCCGCCGGCGAGGACCCTCGTTATGCCGCCGCCGGCCATGAGTTGCTTGACCTGCCCGGCAGCGACGGCCGCGTCGACTTGCCGGCCCTGCTGCGGGTGCTGGCCGGGCGGGGCGTCAACGAAATCCTCCTGGAAGCCGGCGCCGGTCTGGTCGGCGCCTTCGCCCGCCAGGGCCTGGTCGACGAGTACCAGTTGTTCGTCGCCGGCACCTTCCTCGGCTCCGACGCCCGTCCGCTGCTGGACTGGCCGCTGTCGAAAATGAGCGAGGCGCCGCGGCTGAAGATCACCGACATGCGCGCGGTCGGCGATGACTGGCGAGTCACTGCCATCCCCCTGCCGGCCCCCGGCGTATAATGCCTGGCTTGCTTCGCGCAGCCCGTACTTGAGGAGAACAGTATGTTCACCGGCATCATCGAATCCATCGGCACCATCCGCAGCCTCACCCCCAAGGGCGGTGATGTGCGCGTCTACGTTGAAACCGGCAAGCTCGACCTGGCCGACGTCAAGCTTGGCGACAGCATCGCGGTCAACGGCGTGTGTCTGACCGCCGTCGAGCTGCCCGGCGACGGCTTCTGGGCCGACGTCAGCGTCGAGACCCTCAAGCGTACCGCCATGGTCGACCTCAAGAGCGGCAGCCGGGTCAACCTGGAAAAGGCCCTGACCCCGACCACTCGCCTGGGCGGACACCTGGTCAGCGGCCACGTCGACGGTGTCGGCGAAATCGTTTCGCGCGCTGATAACGCCCGCGCCATCCAGTTCCGCGTGCGTGCGCCCAAGGAGCTGGCCAAGTACATCGCCCACAAGGGCTCGATCACCGTCGACGGCACCAGCCTGACGGTCAACGAAGTCGATGGCGCCGAGTTCGAGCTGACCATCGTCCCGCACACCCTGTCTGAAACCATCATGGCCGACTACCGCGCAGGGCGTCGGGTGAACCTTGAGGTCGACCTGCTGGCCCGTTACCTGGAGCGTCTGCTGCTGGGCGACAAGGCCGCCGAGCCGAGCAAAGGCAGTGGCATCACCGAAAGCTTCCTGGCCGCCAACGGCTTCTTGAAATCCTGATTGAGAAGGGGGTGCCGCGTGGCGCTCAACAGCATCGAAGAACTGGTCGAAGACATCCGCCAGGGCAAAATGGTCATCCTCATGGATGACGAAGACCGCGAGAACGAAGGCGACATCATCATGGCGGCCGAGTGCTGCCTGCCCGAGCACATCAATTTCATGGCCAAGCACGCCCGCGGCCTGATCTGCATGCCGATGACCCGCGAGCGCTGCGAAACCCTGAAGCTGCCGCTGATGGCGCCGCGCAACGGTTCGGGCTTCGGCACCAAGTTCACCGTGTCGATCGAAGCCGCCGAAGGCGTCACCACCGGCATCTCCGCCGCCGACCGCGCCCGCACCGTGCAGGCCGCCGCGGCCAAGGACGCCAAGGCCGAAGACATCGTCAGCCCTGGGCATATCTTCCCGCTGATGGCCCAGCCCGGCGGCACCCTGGCCCGCGCCGGCCATACCGAGGCCGCCTGCGACCTGGCGCGCATGGCCGGTTTCGAGCCGAGCGGGGTGATCTGCGAGGTGATGAACGACGACGGCACCATGTCGCGCCGCGCCGAGCTGGAAGTGTTCGCTGCCGAGCATGGCTTGAAGATCGGCACCATCGCCGACCTGATCCACTACCGCATGATCCACGAGCGCACCGTGCAGCGCGTTTCCGAGCAGCCGATCGAGAGCGAGCTGGGCGAATTCAACCTGGTCACCTACCGTGACGCGGTGGAAGGCGACGTGCACATGGCCCTGACACTGGGCAAGATCTGCGCCGAAGAGCCGACGCTGGTGCGGGTGCACAACATGGACCCGCTGCGCGACCTCCTGCTGGTCAAGCAGCCGGGGCGCTGGAGCCTGCGCGCGGCCATGGCCGCGGTGGCCGAGGCCGGCAGCGGCGTGGTCCTGCTGCTGGGCCACCCGCTGGACGGCGACGTGCTGCTGGCGCACATCCGCGAAAGCGCGGGCGATGCGCAGCCCAAGGCACCCACCACCTACAGCACTGTCGGTGCCGGTTCGCAGATCCTGCGCGACCTCGGTGTGCGCAAGATGCGCCTGATGAGTTCGCCGATGAAGTTCAATGCGATATCCGGATTCGATCTGGAAGTTGTAGAATACGTGCCCTCCGAGTGACTTGAGGCGCCCTGATCGCCCCTAAGCTCGAGTCAAAACCCTCCCGAGGCCGCCACAGCGCGGCCTCGCTCTTGAAGATGAGAACTCCGGAATGACCCTGAAGACCATCGAAGGTACCTTCATCGCCCCCAAAGGTCGCTATGCTTTGGTGGTTGGCCGCTTCAACAGCTTCGTCGTCGAAAGCCTGGTAAGCGGTGCAGTCGATGCCCTGGTACGCCACGGCGTCAGCGAAAGCGACATCACCATCATCCGTGCCCCGGGCGCGTTCGAAATCCCGCTGGTGGCACAGAAAGTCGCCCAGCAGGGCGCTTATGACGCGATCGTCGCCCTGGGCGCGGTGATCCGTGGCGGTACCCCGCACTTCGAATACGTGGCGGGCGAGTGCACCAAGGGCCTGGCCCAGGTGTCCATGGAGTTCGGTGTTCCGGTGGCCTTCGGCGTACTGACCGTCGACTCCATCGAACAGGCCATCGAGCGTTCCGGCACCAAGGCCGGCAACAAAGGTGCCGAAGCTGCCCTGTCCGCTCTGGAAATGGTCAGCCTGCTGGCGCAGTTGGAGGCCAAGTGATTAGCGACGAAAGCGATCGTTTCAACCCGCGCGATCCAAAACCCGCGGATGCCGGCAAGCCCTCGAAGAGCGCCAAGCGTCGCGAAGCCCGCAAGCTCGCCACGCAAGCGCTCTACCAGTGGCACATGGCCAAGCATTCGCTGAACGAGGTCGAAGCGCAGTTCCGGGTCGACAACGATTTCACCGATATCGACGGCGCCTACTTCCGCGAGATCCTGCACGGGGTCCCAGCGAAGAAGGCCGAGATCGACGAGGCGCTCAAGCCTTGCCTGGACACGCCACTGGAAGAGCTCGACCCGGTCGAACTGGCCGTGCTGCGCCTGTCCACCTGGGAGTTCATGATGCGCGTCGACGTACCGTACCGCGTGGTCATCAACGAAGGTGTGGAACTGGCGAAAGTCTTCGGTGCCACCGACGGGCACAAGTTCGTCAACGGCGTGCTCGACAAGCTGGCTCCGCGTCTGCGTGAGGCGGAAGTCAAGGCGAACAAGCGCTGATCGCGGCGCTGACCAGCCATGGGTGAGTTCGAGCTGATCCGTCACTACTTCGCCGCCGCGCCCTGTGCGCAGGGCGGCGTGGGTGTGGCCCTGGGGATCGGCGACGACTGTGCCTTGCTGGACCTGCCTGCCGGCGAGCAGCTGGCGATCTCCACCGACACGCTCGTGGCCGGTGTGCATTTCCCCGCAGTCTGCGACCCGTTGCTGCTCGGCCAGCGCGCGCTGGCCGTGGCGGTCAGTGACCTGGCGGCCATGGGCGCCACGGCCATCGGCTTCACCCTTGCCCTCACCTTGCCCCAGGTCGGCGCGCAATGGCTTGCCGGCTTTGCCGACGGGCTCGGCCGCATGGCCGCGCGCTGCGCTATCAGCCTGATTGGTGGCGATACTACACGCGGCCCGTTGAGCATTACCGTGACCGTGTTCGGCCGGGTGCCGACCGGCCAGGCGCTGCGCCGTAGCGGCGCGCAGCCGGGCGACCTGCTGTGTGTTGGTGGTTTCCTTGGTAATGCGGCAGGGGCCTTGCCGTTGGTGCTGGGCGAACGCGAGGCGGCAGCCGATGTGGCCGGGCCATTGCTCGAGCATTACTGGTCGCCCGTGCCGCAACTGCAACTGGGCGAGCGCTTGCGCGGCCTGGCCACGGCGGCGCTGGATATTTCCGATGGCCTGCTGGCGGACTGCGGGCATATCGCCAAGGCGTCCGGCGTGGCGCTGCAGGTGAACCTGGCGCAGGTCCCCGTGTCTGCTCCTTTACAGGCTTTCCTCGGTCGAGAAGCGGCCTTGCATGCAGCGCTCACTGGTGGTGACGACTACGTGCTGGCGTTCACCGTGCCGGAAAGCGCACTGACGGCCCTGGCCCGCGAGGTGCACGTCATCGGTCGTGTATTGGAAGGCCAGGGCGTGACCTTGCGTGACCCGCAAGGCCAGGACATCACCCCCGTGCAACGGGGCTATCAACATTTCAGGGAGACACCGTGACCGACCACCCCAACCAGGTGCCTGCGGAGTTCGTTCCGCCTTCGGTCTGGCGCAACCCGTGGCACTTCATCGCCTTCGGCTTCGGCTCGGGCACCCTGCCCAAGGCACCGGGGACCTGGGGTTCGCTGGTGGCGCTGCCGTTCATCCCGCTGTGGCAGATGCTGCCCGACTGGGGCTATTGGCTGTTGCTGGGCATCAGCATGTTGTTCGGCGTGTGGTTGTGCGGCAAGGTGGCCAACGACTTGCGCGTGCACGACCATGAGGGCATTGTCTGGGACGAGATCGTCGGCATGTGGATCACCCTGTGGCTGGTGCCGGAAGGTTGGCAGTGGCTGCTGGCGGGGTTCCTGATGTTCCGCTTCTTCGACATCCTCAAGCCGTGGCCGATCCGCTGGGTCGACCGCCATGTGCATGGGGGGTTCGGGATCATGCTCGACGATATCCTGGCCGGCGTGTTCGCCTGGCTGGGCATGCAGGTTCTGGTGTGGGCGGTGGCCTGATACAGGGAGCGTTGCGATGGGCCTGAAGGCTGTGGTGCTGGCATCGATGCTGTTGGTCGCGGGGCCGGGTGCGATGGCCCAGGAGGCGCCGGCGCAGGTGCGTCTGGTCAGCGAGGCGTGGGTCGACTACACCAATGCCGATGGCACCGGGCTGGCCTGGGACGTTTTGCGCAAGGTGTTCGAGCCGGCCGGGGTCAAGGTCGTGGTCAAGAGCGCGCCCTACAGCCGCGCCGTCGGGCTGGTGAAGCGCGGCGAGGCGGATGCCTGGGTCGGCTCCTACAAGGAAGAGAACGCCGACAACCTGTATCCGCAGTGGTACTTCGACCAGGACCATATCTATGCGCTGGGCCTGGTCGACAAGCCGGTGCCAACGCTCGAGACTATCGGCCAGTACCGGCTGGCCTGGGTGCGCGGCTATGACTACGCCAGCTATCTGCCCGAGGTCCACAACTTCCGCGAGATCCAGCGTCGCGAGGGCATCCTGCCGATGCTCGAGCATGACCGGGTCGACTTCTACATCGATGCGCTCGCCGAGGTCGACTATGTGCTTGGCCAGGCGCCCGATGCCTCGCGCTTTCGCCGCACCCACGTCGCCGAGCTGCCGTTGTACCTTGCCTTCACCCACAGTGAACAGGGCAAGGTCCTGCGTGACCTGTTCGACCGACGCATGGAGCAACTGGTGCGCAGCGGCGAGCTGAAGCCGATCTTCGAGCGCTGGAAGCAGCCTTATCCGTTTACGGTTGATCACCTGCCCCATCAGTAACTGCCCGCAGTCCGCTGCCGCAGGGGGCGGTGTGGGGCCATATGCATCTAACTTTTCGATCTTAAGCCACGATATTCCTCCTGCGCACCTGCGCCGGGCTGCTGATACAATCGGCCGATCTGAAAAAACCTACTGCCCAGGAGCACAACGTGCCCGTCGTCTTTGTTGCCGCCTCGAAACTCCCGACTCCCTTTGCGACCTTCACCATGCATGGCTTCCTCGACGAAGCCACTGGCCGCGAGCACGTGGTGCTCAGCCTGGGTGATATCGCCGACGGCGAGCCGGTGCTGGGGCGTCTGCACTCCGAATGCCTGACCGGCGATGCGCTGTTCAGCCAGCGTTGCGACTGCGGCTCGCAGCTGGAGGCTGCATTGCAGGCCATCGCCCGTGAAGGCCGTGGCGTACTGCTGTACCTGCGCCAGGAAGGCCGTGGCATCGGCCTGCTGAACAAGATCCGCGCCTACGAGCTGCAGGACGGCGGTGCCGATACCGTCGAGGCCAACGAGCGCCTGGGCTTCGCCGCTGATCAGCGTGACTACGCCATGTGCCTGCCGATGCTCGAGCACCTGGGCGTGAAGTCGCTGCGTCTGATGACCAACAACCCGCGCAAGGTAAAGGCCCTGACCGACATGAGCATCAAGGTCGCCGAGCGCGTGCCGCTGCACACTGGCCACAACCCGCACAACCGCCTGTACCTGGCCACCAAGGCCGACAAGCTCGGCCACATGATGGGCAACAAGCACCAGGGCGAGGTACCCCAGGCGTGACGCGCACAGAGGTGAAGCGGCGGCTGGCGCTGGCCTGGTGGCAGTACCTGGCCGTGGGATTGCTGCCGCTGCCGGTGATGGGCTGGGCCTTCGGTGGCGGCGAGGCGCTGATCCCGGTGTTGGCCATGCCGCTGTTCATCGCCGGTGCCGCCAGCATGTTCCTCAGCCTGCCGCGCTTCAGCGCGTACAAGCGGGCGTTGATCGCCACCGACAAGGCGCTGGGCAGCGCCGAAGAGCCGGCCGCCTGGATCGAGCTGGCGCGGGTGCGCCGCCTGGCCATGCTGTTCGCCTGCTTCCCGGCTTGGGTTGCCGCGCTGTCGGTGCTGGTCGGGCTGGAGGCAGTGCCGCAGATTCTCCTCGCCCTGTCCACCGTGGTGCTGCTGTACCTCTATCGCATCCCGCGCCAGCTCGGTTGATGCGGGCGCTGCTCGCCGGTTTTTCGCTGTTGTGCCTCGGTGCTTTGGCCGAGGCTGCGCCGCGGGTAGTCAGCCTGGCGCCATCGATGACCGAGATCGTTCTGGAACTGGACGCCGGCGAGTTGCTGGTCGGTGTGCTCGATGGCGGCGAGCGTCCGCCGGCGCTGGCCCGGTTGCCTTCCGTCGGCCGTCATGGCCAGCTCGACATGGAGCGTCTGTTAAGCCTCGAGCCCGACCTCTTGCTGCTGTGGCCCGGCAGCGTGCCTCCGGCCCAGCGCGACCAGCTCAGGCGCCTGGGCATCGCCACGTTCAGCGGCGAGCCCGGCAATCTCGACCAGTTGATCGACCAAATCGAAGCCATCGCCCAACGTATTGGCCGTGACCAGCAAGGCCGCGCCTATGCCGCCAGCCTGCGTGAGCGGCTGCAAAGGCTGCGCAACCGCTACCGGCGTGAGGCGCCGCTACGGGTGTTCTACCAGGTCTGGGACAAGCCGCTGTACACCTTGGGTGGCCGCCAGGTGGTCAGCGACGCCTTGCGTGTGTGTGGGGCACGCAATGTGTTCGACGATCTGGCCCAGCCCGCTCCGCAGGTCAGCGTGGAGTCGGTGCTGCTGCGCGACCCCGAGGTGATCCTGGCGGGCGATGAGGCGCAACTGGCCAGTTGGCGCGATTGGCCGCGGCTGAGCGCCGTGAAGGGCGAGCGCTTGCTGGTGGTGCCGGACAAGGGCCTGGAGCGGCCCAGCGGGCAGATGATCGAGGCGACTGCTCGGCTGTGTGCGTTGCTCGATGCTAGAGCGCCGGTGTCCAGGTAAGGCTCAACAGCCAGGTGCGTCCTTCTTCGCGGTAGCCGTAGTCATTGCCCTGGTAGTTGTAGAGGTTGCGGCTGTAACGCTTGTCCAGCAGGTTGTCGAGCTTCAAGTCGAGCCTCAGCTCGCGAGTGGCAGCCCAGCCACCGCGAACGCCCAGCAGCCCGTATCCGCCGATGGGGGCGTTGTTGGTTTCGTCGTTGTAGCTGCTGCTCACGGCCTGCCAGCTGGCGCCAACATTGAAGCGGTCGTATTGACGGTCGATATCCAGGCTCAGCGTACGCCGCGCGCGCCGGGACAACGTGTGGCCACTCTTCCGGTCACGCGGGTCGATCAATGCCAGGCCCAACGTCGATGTCCAGGCCCCCCATTGCTGGTCCAGCGCCATCTCGAAGCCGTTGATACGGGCCTGGGCAACGTTGCCCATGGTATTGGCATCTGCGTCGTAGCTGATGGCGTCTCGCAAGTCGGTGCGATAGAGCGAGGTTTCCAGGCGGCTGCTGTCGGTCAGTTGACTGCGCCATTGCACCTCATAGGATTTCGAGTGTTCCGGCTTGAGATCGGGGTTGCTGAAGCCGGGGTAGTACAGGTCGTTGAACGTGGGGGCGCGGAACCCCTCGCTGTAGGAAAACAGCAAGTCATTACGGGCGTTCAATGGCAGGGTCAGGCTGCCGCTCCAGGTGGTCTGGCCGCCGAACTGCTGGTTCTCGTCGTGGCGTACGCCCAGTTCGGTCGAGAAGTGCTCGTTGTGGAAGCGATGCTGGGCGAACACTGCGCGGTTCCAGCGGCTGTCCTCATTGAAATCGGTACTCGAATGCACCCGGTCCTCGTACCACTCGCCACCCAGTAGCACGCTGTTGTCGTCATCGATGGTCAGATCGTTCTGCCAGGTGACTTGGTCGCGGTAGGTGTTGAATGGCGAGCTTTGGTGCGTGAGCTTGTCGCGGCTGTCGTCGCGGTTCTCGCTGTGGGCCATCTCCAGTCTGGAATGCCACAGATCGGTAAGTTGGGCATCGAAGTAACTGCCCAGGCTGCTGACGGCGAAGTTCGAGTAGGGCACTTGCGGGCTGCTACCACGAGGTTCGTCGAACTCACGACGCCCACGGCTGTCGAGCAGGTTCAGGCCTGCTTCGAAGCGCTCGTTGAAGCTGTGGCTCAAGCTCAGGTTCAGCGAGCGGTTGCGATAGGCGTCATGGTCGCCATCGCTGGCATACGACGGCCCGGTCGAATCGATGCCGGCCGTCTCGTCCAGGCTGGCGCCGAGGTTGAAGCGGGTCGCGCCGTCGCCACCGGACAGGCCCAGGCTGCGCTGCCAGGTCTGGTTGCTGCCGGCCGCCAAGCGCAGGCGCGGTTGCAGGCCCTGGCCCTCGCCACGCCGGGTGAAGATCTGGATCACCCCGCCGATGGCGTCGCTGCCGTAAATCGCCGAGCGCGAACCGCGCAGCACTTCCACCCGTTCGATCTGGTCGATGCCGAGAAACTGCAGGCCGCTGTCGCCGGATGTGGCGTTGGCGATGCGCACGCCATCAACCAGCACCAGAGTCTGGGCGGCCTTGGTGCCGCGCACGAAGATGCCCGGCAGGCTGCCGCGACCGCCGGTGGGCGCGACCTGCACGCCGGGCACGCGGGCGAGCAGATCGGTGACGCTGCTGGGTTGCAGGCGGTCGATGTCGGCACGGGTGAACACCGTATTGGCCGCACTGGTGGCGGTACGCGACTCGACCTGGCGATTGGCGCTGATCAGCACGTCGGGAAGCTTCAGGGCGTTGTCGCGTTCAGCGGCCATTAGCGGGAGGGGCAGGCAGAGCAGGGTGGTGAGGCTTGGGAGTTTCATGGCTAGTTCCAGCGCAATCGCCGGCAAGCCGGCTCCCACAAGGGACTGCGATCCCTGTGGGAGCCGGCTTGTCGTGGCGACGAACCGCGGCGATGGGCCGCAAAGCGGTCCCAGGGATTACAGGCCGAGCTTGGCCATTCGGGCTTTGACGGAGGCTTCGATCCCTGCCACATCCAGCCCGCACTCGGCCAGCATCTGCGCAGGCTTGGCATGCTCGACATAGATATCCGGCAGGCCCAGGTGCAGCAGCGGCTTGACCACCGCTTCGCGGGCGAGGAGCTCGCCCACCGCTGCGCCGGCGCCACCCATGATGGCATTCTCTTCGATGGTCACCAGCAACTCATGGTTGGCGGCCATTTCCAGCACCAGCGCCTCGTCCAGAGGCTTGACGAAACGCATGTCGACCACGGTGGCATCGATCTGCTCGGCTACCTGCAGGGCTTCGGCCAGCTGTACGCCGAACACCAGCAGGGCGACCTTGCCACCCTGGCGGCGGACCACGCCCTTGCCGATCTCCAGGGGCTCCAGGTCGCCGCTGATCGGCGCGTTGGGGCCAGTGCCGCGTGGATAACGCACGGCGGCCGGGCCCTTGTAGTGGTGGCCGGTGCTGAGCATCTTGCGCAGCTCGTTCTCGTCGCTCGGGGTCATCACCAGCATGCCGGGGATGCAGCGCAGGTAGGACAGGTCGTAGGCACCGGCGTGGGTCGGGCCGTCCTCGCCGACCAGGCCGGCGCGGTCGATGGCAAACAGCACATCGAGGTCCTGCACCGCCACGTCGTGGATCAGCTGGTCATAGGCGCGTTGCAGGAAGGTCGAGTAGATCGCCACCACCGGCTTGGCACCCTCGCAGGCCATGCCCGCGGCCAGGGTGACCGCGTGCTGCTCGGCGATGGCGACGTCGAAGTAGCGCTCCGGGTAGCGTTCGCTGAAGTCGATCAGGTCCGAGCCTTCCTTCATCGCCGGGGTGATGCCCACCAGGCGATTGTCGGCGGCGGCCATGTCGCACAGCCACTGGCCGAACACCGAGGCGTATTTCGGGCCGCTGGCCTTCTTCGGCGCGACCGGCTTGTCGGCCGGCTCCAGCTTGGTGATGGCGTGGTAGCCGATCGGGTCGACCTCGGCCGGTGCGAAGCCCTTGCCCTTCTTGGTCACCACGTGAAGGAACTGCGGGCCCTTGAGGTCGCGCATGTTGCGCAGGGTGGCGATCAGGGTCGGCAGGTCGTGGCCGTCGATCGGGCCGATGTAGTTCCAGCCCAGCTCCTCGAACAGCGTGCCCGGCACCAGCATGCCCTTGGCGTACTCTTCGGTGCGGCGGGCGATTTCCCAGGCACCGGGCAGGCGCGACAGCACTTTCTTGCTGCCTTCGCGCATGCTCGCGTAGGTGCGGCTGGAAAGGATCTTGGCCAGGTAGTTGGACAGGCCGCCGACATTGCGCGAAATCGACATGTCGTTGTCGTTGAGGATCACCAGCATGTCGGCGTTGACTTCCTGGGCGTGGTTCAGCGCCTCGAAGGCCATGCCGGCGGTCAGCGCGCCGTCACCGATCACCGCGATCGACTTGCGCGGGTCGTTCTGCAGGCGAGCGGCGATGGCCATGCCCAGCGCGGCGCTGATCGAGGTGCTGGAGTGGCCGACGCCGAAGGTGTCGTACTCGCTCTCGCTGCGGCGCGGGAAGGCGGCGATGCCGTCTTTCTGGCGCAGACTGAGCATTCGCTCGCGCCGGCCGGTGAGGATCTTGTGCGGGTAGGCCTGGTGGCCGACGTCCCACACCAGCCGGTCATCCGGGGTGTCGAAGACGTAGTGCAGGGCGATCGTCAGCTCGATGACGCCCAGGCCCGCACCAAAATGCCCACCGGTCTGCCCAACGGTATAGAGCAGGTCCTGGCGCAGCTCGTCGGCCAGGGTCTCCAGGTCGGCTTCGGCCAGCCGGCGCAGGCCGGCGGGCGTGTCGGCGCGGTCCAGCAACGGCGTGACCGGGCGTTCGCGGGGGATCTCTTGAAACGTCGTGGGCATCAGGCGAGTCGTTATAGGTGTGAAGACGCGGCAGTTTACCCCATTGTAGGAAAAGCTGCCCATTCAGTCGGGTGTGGTGAAGGTGTCGTTGATCAACGTGGGAGCGGCGGTGCGCCAAAGCTCCCACGGGTGCCTCAGTGGCGGCGCTCGACGATGTAGCGAGCCAGCGCCCGCAGTGGCTCGGCATTGTCGCCAAAGCCTGCCAGCGCGGCCAGCGCCTGGTCGCGCAGCTCCAAGGCATAGGCTTTGGCCGCCTCCATCCCGAGCAGCGCTGGGTAGGTTGGCTTGTCGCGGGCGATATCGGCCCCCTGGCGCTTGCCCAGGGTGGCGGTGTCGCTCTCCACGTCGAGGATATCGTCCTGCACCTGGAACGCCAGACCAATGGCCTGTGCATAAGTCTGCAGCAAATCGAGTTGGACCTGCCCGGCGCGGGCGCTGGCCAGGGCGCCGAGGCGCACGCTGGCTTCGATCAGCGCGCCGGTCTTGTGCCGGTGCATGTACTCCAGGGCTTTCTGGTCGAGCTTCAGGCCCACCGAGCCGAGGTCGATGGCCTGGCCGCCGACCATGCCCGCGGGGCCGGCCGCCTTGGCCAGGGCCTGGACCATCTGCAGGCGGATGGCGTCTGGCTGCGGGCTCAGGCGCGGGTCGAGCAAGGCGTTGAAGGCCAGGCTTTGCAAACCGTCGCCGGCGAGGATTGCGCAGGCTTCGTCGAAGGCCTTGTGAGTGGTGGGCTGGCCGCGGCGCAGGTCGTCGTCGTCCATGGCCGGCAGGTCGTCGTGTACCAGCGAGTAGGCGTGGATCAGCTCCACTGCGCAGGCAGCGCCGTTGGCCTGCTCCGCCGGCACGCCGAAGGCCTCGCAGGCGGCGTAGGCCAGCAGCGGGCGCACGCGCTTGCCGCCGTTCATCACGCTGTAGCGCATGGCCGCGTAGAGGCGCTCGAGCTCCTTGGAGGGGGCTTGGAACAAGGGTTCCAGGGTCGCGTCGACCCGAGCCTGGGCACTTGCCTGGTACTGGGCGATCATGCCTCGGGCTCCGCGTCGAACGGCTGCGCGGCCAGCTCGCCGTCACGCTCCAGCAGGATCTGCACCTTCTGCTCGGCCTGGGCCAGGGCGCCCTGGCAATCGCGGGTCAGGGCAATGCCTTGCTCGAAGGCGGCCAGCGACTCTTCCAGCGACAGTTCGCCGTTCTCCAGGCGCTCGACCAGGGCTTGCAGGTCGGCGAGGGATTGTTCGAAATCGATGGAGGCTTTTTTGCGGGCCATGGCGACAGTCTCGGTGGTGTCCAGAACGGCGCGACACTAGCAGAGCGGGGCAGGGGGAGCAAATTGCAGGGGGAGTTCGTCGCATTTTGTTGCACTTGTCCCCAGCGGCCCGTCTTGCAATCTGCGAAGCAATCGAATTGTGGGGGTGGCGGCCCTCTGCCATAATCCGCGCGCTCTGGCTCGCGGGCCAGCGGCTTCCCTCCCCGACGTCATGTAATGGACTACGTTGTGAGCTTCCTCTCGATCGAATTCGGCCTCTGTTTCACGCTGTTCTTCCTGCTTTATTGGAGCCTGTGCTGGAGTGTCCGGCTGCAGAACCTGCTGCTGCTGACGGCCAGCTATGGCCTGGTAGCCAGTTTCAGCCTGCAGTCGCTCTACATCCTGCTGGGCTACAGCGTGTTGGTGTACTTGCTCGGCCTGCTGGAGGGGCGCTACCCCGGGCGCTGGTTCAGCCGCGTGCTGCTGTTGACGCTGGTGCTGGGCTGTTTCTACCTGTTCAAGTACCAGGCGTTCTTCGTCGAAGGCGCGCAGGCCGCGCTGGCCACCGCCGGGTTCGACGTGGCGCTGCCGCTGCTGGAAGTGCTGGTGCCGATCGGGCTGTCGTTTTACACCTTCCATTCGGTCAGCTACCTGGTGTCGATCAACCGGCGCGAGCTGGCGCCGTCGGCGCCGCTGGACCTGGCCTTATACCTGGCGTTCTTCCCCAGCCTGGTGGCCGGGCCGGTCAACCGCGCCCTGCACATGCTGCCGCAGATCCGCCCGCCAGCCATGCGCCAGGTGCTGGAGCCGCAGCGGGCACTGGGGTTGATCGCGATGGCGGTGGTCAAGCTGTTCTTCCTCAGTGCCTGGCTGGGCAGCGAGTGGGTGGACCCGGTGTTCGACACCCCGGGCAGCGCCACCCCCGAGCAGGTGCTGCTGAGCGTGTACGGCTACAGCCTGCTGATCTACTTCAACTTCAGCGGCTACACCAACCTGGTCACCGGCATCGCCCTGTTGCTGGGGTTCCGCCTGCCGGACAACTTCGACGCGCCATATGCCGCGCACAACCTCAAGGAATTCTGGGGGCGCTGGCATATCAGCCTGTCACGCTTCATCCGCGACTACGTCTATATCCCGCTGGGCGGTAACCGCCAGGGGGTATGGCGCGGCAACCTGAACATGCTGCTGGCGATGCTGGTGTCCGGGCTGTGGCACGGGGCGAGCGTGAATTTCATCATCTGGGGCGCGCTGCACGGCGTGGGCCTGGCCATCTCCAAGCTGTTCAGCCAGTGGTGCCCGGGGTTTGCCCGCCTGCCGGGATCGGGCTTGCTGGCGCGGTTGATGACCTTCCACTACGTGGCGTTCGCCTGGATCTTCTTCCGCAGCCCGACGCTGGAGGGCGCGCTGGAGATGCTCGGTGACATCGCCCAACTGAGCCTGGCGGGCCTGAACAGTGCCACGGGCCTGATGCTGCTGGCCTGCGTGCTGTTCGTGGCCAGTTATCCACAATGGCTGGTGCTGCTGCGCCAGAGCGGCGCGGCCTTCCAGCGCCTGCCGTGGCAGCTGTACCCGATCCCGCTCGGGGTCGGCGTGTCGCTGGTGATTTTCGCTTCGCAGTCGGGCGTGCCGGGGTTCATCTATGCAAGCTTCTGATAGCAAACAGCTGTTCCAGGTGCAGATGGGCGCCGCCCGTGGCCTGTACGCGATCGTGGTCACTACCGCGCTGTTGTTCTGGCTGAACCAGGATTCGATCAAGCTCTACTGCCAGCAGAAGTACCACCAGAGCTGCGAAATCCCGCTGCTGGGCCAGATGCCGGCCTGGCGCACGGGCGCGCAACTGACGGCGCTGCTCGAGGCGCACCGCGACGACCTGCTCGAGCGCCTGCAGCCAGCGCCACAGGTGGCCGAAGCGCCGCTGCCCGAGGTGCTGCCCGCGCCGATACCGGTGGTCACGGTCGACCTGCAGACCCCGGCGGCACTGGCCAAGCCGCTGCCGCACGGTGCGGCGCACACGCCGGCGCCGGCTACTGTGCCCGCGCCCGTCGCTGTCGCCCAGCCCGTCGCGGCAGTGCCGGCGTCAGCGCCAATGCCAGCGGCAACTCCGGCACCAGTCCCGGCGCCGGCATTGCTGCAACCCGGCACCGTGGCCTCCCTGGCCGCCGGTGACGAGGTGTTCCTGGTCGGCGATTCGCTGATGCAGGGCGTTGCCCCGCACCTGGCCAACAGCTTGCGCAAGCGCTACCAGATCCGCACCGTCAACCTCAGCAAGCAGAGCACCGGCCTTGCCTACCCGGGCTTCTTCAACTGGCCGAAGACCGTGGCCGAGACCCTCGACCACGAACCGAACGTGCGCCTGATGGTGGTGTTCCTCGGCCCCAACGACCCGTGGGACATGCCTCAGGGCAAGGGCAAGCCGTTCCTGCGCTTCAAGTCGCCGGAATGGGAGGTGGCCTATCGCGCGCGGATCGATTCGATCCTCGAACAGGCCCGCTCGCATAACGTGCAGGTTATCTGGGTCGGGCCGCCGAACATGGAGAAGGCGCGGCTGTCCACCGCCATGGGCTACCTCAGCGGGCTCTATCAGGAGCAGACCGCGCTGTACGGCCAGCACTACGTGTCGGCCAACCCGATCCTCGGCTACGCCGACGCCAGCTTCTCGTACACGGTGCAGACCGCGCAGGGCAAGCGGGTGAAGGTGCGGGTCGACGACGGCATTCATTTCACCATCACAGGCCAGAAGATGATCGCCGAACAGGTACTGTCGCTGATCAGCTTCCCTGGCCTGACCGTAACAGGACATTGAGATGCGCCAATGGCATCACCTGCTGGGCCTGGCCCTGCTGATCAGCGCCGCGCCGGGTTGCAGCACCGGCGCCAACAGCGTGAGCGCCCAGCCCGCGGCGCGGCCCACCGCCACGCCCGTCACTCGCCAGGACGGCAACGTCGCCCTGCTCGCGAGCAAGCTGCGCAATGCCGGGCGTGCCCCGGTCGGCATCGTCCAGCTGGGTGACTCGCATACCGCCGCCGACCTGTTTAGCGGCGAACTGCGCAAGCTGTTACAGGCGCGCTACGGCGATGGCGGCATCGGCCTGGTGCCAGCCTCGCCGGTGCCGGGGATTCGCAACGACCGGGTGATCATCAAGAGCGAGAAGCGCCAGTGGGAGCTGGTGTCGGCGCGCAACCAGCAGAGCCAGCAGTTTCCCCTGGGTGGCTACCTGTCGCTGCCGCAGGCCAACCGCTCCAGCGTGATGCTGCAGGCGCGTGACGAGGACCGCCAGCGCTACAAGGTCTCGGCGCTGTACCAGTCCAGCGGGACTGCCAGCCTGCTGGTCAATGGCGGCCAGCGTCGGGTGTTGCCGGCCAGCAATGGCCAGTGGCGCTTCAGCCCGGCGTTCGCCAATGTCGGCCTGCCGGTGCACCTGACGGTGGAGGGTGGCCGTGGCGTCGCCTTGGGTGGCTGGTACCTGCAGGGGCAGAAGAATGCCGGTGTGACCTATTCGACGCTGGGCATCAACGGCGCGCGCCTGGAGGTGGTGGACAAGTGGCAGGCGGGTTGGCGCGACAGCCTCAAGGCCGTGCGGCCGGACCTGGTGATCCTGGCCTACGGCACCAATGAGGCGTTCGACGACAAGCTCGACCTGGCGCTGTACCAGACGCAGTTGGAGGCGACCCTCACGGGCTTGCGCAAAGACCTGCCGCAGACGGCGATCCTGCTGGTCGGCCCACCGGACTCGATCAAGCAGCGCAAGGCGCGCAGTTGCGCGGCGCGCCAGCCGCAACCGCTGGCCTCGGTGATCCGTATACAGAAGCAGATGGCGCGCAAGCACAAGGCGCTGTTCTGGGATTGGCAGGGGTTCATGGGCGGGCCGTGCTCGATCGCCGGCTGGCAGGCGCAGGGGCTGGCGCGGCCTGATCTTGTCCATCTGACAGCCGATGGCTATCGCAAGAGTGCGGCGGGCTTGTATGAGTTTCTGAAGGGACCGTTGGGGTTGCGTTGAGGCCTGGCCTGATCGCGGGGCAAGCCCGCTCCCACGAAGCACCTTGGTACTTGGCGTGGGAGCGGGCTTGCCCCGCGATGCCTTTGGATCAGGCCGGCTCGGCCTCCAGCTCAACCATCGCCTCGCGATAGCGCGCCAGCTCCTCGATGGTCAGCACCGGCAGGTTGTACTGCCGCGCATACACCGCCACCTGTTCGCCGCGGGCCATGCTGCCATCGGGGTTCATCAACTCGCACAGCACCGCCGCCGGGCGCAGGCCGGCCAGGCGGGCCAGGTCCACCGAGCCTTCGGTGTGGCCGCGACGGGTCAGCACGCCGCCGTCACGGGCGCGCAGCGGGAATACATGGCCGGGGCTGACGATGTGGCGCTGTTGCGCGGTAGAGCGCAGCGCGGCTTCGATCGTGGTGATGCGGTCCTGCGCCGACACGCCGGTGCTGACGCCCTCGGCGGCTTCGATGGTGACGGTGAAGCCGGTGCCGTGGCGGGCCTGGTTGTTCTGCACCATCGGCGCCAACTGCAGAGCGTCGACGGTGGCTTCGTCCAGGCACAGGCAGACGATGCCGCTGCAGTCGCGGATCATCATGGCCATGGTCTGCAGTGAAAGGTTCTCGGCGGCAGCGACGATGTCAGCTTCGTCCTCGCGGTCGTCGTCGTCGAGCAGCAGCACCGGGCGCCCGGCCTGGAAGGCGGCGATGGCGGCACTGACGTTGGGGAATTGCTTGTTAAGCGGGGTGGACATGAAACGCTCCTCGTGAATGATCGATGAACGTCTCGGGGCGAACAAAATGCGCGCGCAAGGGCGCCTGGGCGGCCCCTGCCAAACGCCTTCTTTCATCCGGACTATGACCGTCGGCCCTGGAATCTCACCAGATCTGCTGACCCCCGGCATGGCCGGGGCGCTCGCGGGCTCATCTTTCGATTTACCGCCGGTGGGGACTTTCACCCCGCCCTGAAGACCGGGCAAGCATACCCCACGGTGGCGGACTGCTGGCAAGCCCTACGACTTTAGTTGCTGCCAGTCGAGTCCGAACCGCGCCAGGTACTTGCGCAGGCGGTCGGCGTCGTTGGGGTTGGCCTTCTCCTGCCGCGACACCGCGAACAGCTGGCGCCCGGCCTCGGACAGGCTAGGCGTGCGGCGGCACACATCGATCACCGCCTGCAGTTGCACCTGGTCGAACAGGTCCAGTTCGCGGCCGTCCAGCAGCGGCTCGGTTGCCGATTCCAGGCCCCAGGCATAGCGCAGCCGTTCGATCTCTTCCTCGACCAGTGCCTCGTCGATGCGCCCGCTGTCGGCCAGGGTCGCCATGCGCGTGATCGATGCCGACAGCTCGCGGAAGTTGCCGGCCCAGCGTGCTTCGCTGGCGTGGGCAAAGGCCAGGTAGCGGCGCTTGGCTTCGAGGTTGAAGCGCACCTGGCGGCCTTGCTCACGGGCGTGGCGCTGCAGCTCGAAATCCAGGTTCGGCTCGATGTCTTCGCGCCGCTGGGCCAGGCCCGGCAGGGCGAAGGTCCACAGGTTGATGCGGGCGAACAGATCTTCGCGGAACGAGCCGTCGGCGACCTTGGCGCGCAGGTCGCGGTGGGTGCCGGCGATCAGTTGGAAGTCGCTTTCCACCTCACGGTCGGCGCCCAGCGGGAAGAAGCGCTTTTCTTCGATGGCCTTGAGCAGCATGGCCTGTTCGTCGGCGCCCAGCTCACCTATTTCGTCGAGGAACAGCATGCCGCCGTCGGCGGCGCGCAGCAGGCCGTCGCGGGCGTTCTGCGCGCCGGTGAAGGCGCCTTTGGCGTGGCCGAACAGGGTCGACATGGCGCCGTCACCGCGCAGGGTGGCGCAGTTCACCTCGATGAAGCGACCGCCCAACTGGTGACGACCGCGCTTGAGCTCATGGACGCGCCGGGCCAGGAACGACTTGCCGGCGCCGGTCGGGCCGACCAGCAGCATCGGCGCCTTCGAGCGCAGGGCGACCCGTTCGATCTGCTCGATGGTGCGGTTGAAATCCGGGTTGCGCGTGGCGATGCCTGACTTGAGCAGCGACTGCCCCTCGACCTGTTCGCGGCGAAAGCGCGAGGCGATCGGGTCGTAGCGCGACAGGTCGAGGTCGATCAGCGTGGCGATGCCGGCCGGGTCGCTGTTTTCGTCGTGCTTGCGCGAGGGCGAGGTCTGCACCAGGCGCGCCGGCAGGTAGCGCGCCTCGGTGAGCAGGAACCAGCAGATCTGCGCGACGTGGGTACCGGTGGTGATATGCACCAGGTAGTCCTCGTGCTCGGTGTCGAAGCTGTAGCCGCTGGCGAAGTCGTGCAGGGCGCCGTAGACCTCCTCGAAATCCCACGGGTTGCGCAGCGCCAGCGGGTGCAGGCGTACCTCGGTGCCGGGCGAGACCTGCTGGATGTCGGCGCGGATGCGCTCGGCCAGGCCGAGGTCGCGTGCGCCGGGGCCGTGGATAAGTTCCAGGCGGTCCAGGGGCAGGTCGGGTTGCTGGCACAGGCCGATGGTTGGCCGCCACCTGTTCCAGCGCGCCGCATCCTTGCCGTTGCGGTCGAGGGTGGTGCCGAGAAAACCGATGGCAACAAAGGGCTTGGTCATCCGTGATTATCCAAAAAGATAAATATGTATCGCAGGATATACGAAAAGTGAAATAGGTATGACACGTTGCAATGTGCAGCCTAACGCGCAATAAAAAATAAATGCTTATAAATCAGATAATTAAAAGATTTTTCAAGGACGAATGAAAACCTGGCGCGCCGCTCGCTATATCCCTCTCGACCGCATCGCCAGGCAGGCCCTCGGGACAGGGGAACCCCCCGCCGGTGCACGTACCCACCTTCAGGTGTCGGTGTCGTGCATGCCGCCGCCGCAACGACCGGTCATTGCTGCGCTGGGCCCCTGGAAAGGCCGGCGCAGACGCTCGCCGGGCAAAGCCCCGGCACTACCCTCCTAAGGTAGCTGTAACCGCAACACCCGCCGGGTGGGCACAGGCAACGCAAGCAGGGCCAGGACGGCCCGTCACTGCGAAGGACGCCTGGCCCGCCGCTGGCCCACCCGGCTCGCCGGCCGGGCCTGGCGCAACGATGGTGGCCGCTGGAGCAATGCTCCCGGCCCCGGACTCCGCCAGGCTTCGCTCGCGACGCCCGATGGGGTGGCGACCCCGGCAACCAAGGACATTGAACAAAGGATGAGCAAGATGAACATGTTGAAGCGCTTTGTAGTGAAGAAGAACGAACACGGCCTGTTGCTGAACGATGGCGATTTCGAGGCGATCCTCGAGCCGGGCCAGTACAAGCGTTTCGATTGGCAGGGGCGGCTGACGCTGAAGACCTGCCCCCAGGATTCCCCGCTGCACGACTATCCCCTCGAGCGCTATCTGCGCCAACATGAGCCGGAGTTGGTCGAGCAGTATTTCCTTACCCTGGACATGGCCGAAAACGAAGTGGGCCTGCGTTTCGAGGATGGTCAGTTGAAGGAACTGTTGGCAACTGACAGCCGCCGCCTGCAATGGAAAGGTCAGACCCGGCAGAGCCTGACGCGGATCGACCTGGCCCAGGGGCGGCGCCTGGACGCCGAGCTGCTGGCACGCCTGAACAAACCGGGAATCGCCGGCATGGACAACGTGCTGCTGGTGACGGTGCCGACCTTCAGCGTCGGTGTGCTGCGCATCGATGGTGTCGTGGTCGACCTGCTGCTGGCCGGGCAGCATGGATTCTGGCGCTGCGGCGCCCAGGTAGTGGTGGACACGGTGGATACGCGTCGCCCTGTTTCGGACGTCAACGTCCGGGAGTTGCTCGCCCGTGGCATGGACCAGCACCTGGTGTGCATGGACCTGAGCGAGCATGAGGTCGGGCTGCGCTTCGAGGACGGCAAGCTGGTCGAAGTGCTGCCGCCGGACAGCCGCCGTGCCTACTGGAAAGACCAGGCCAGACACGAGCTGCAACGTCTCGACCTGACCCATGGCCAGTGCCTGGACGCCGAGTTGGTGACCCGCCTGAATCGCCCGGGTATCGCCGGCATGGACCATGTGCTGTTGGCGCTGGTGCCGGCCTTCCATGTCGGCGTGCTGAAGATCGACGGCGTGGTGGCCGGGTTGCTCGAGCCCGGACAGCATGGCTACTGGCGTTGCGGCAGCCAGGTAGCGGTGGAGATGGTCGACACCCGCCTGCAGGCACTGGAGGTGAGCGGCCAGGAGATTCTCACCCGCGACAAGGTCAACCTGCGCCTGAGTCTGGTGGCCAACTGGCGTTATACCGACGTGCTCGGTGCCCATGGGCAGATGAGCAAGCCGGTTGAGCACCTGTACCGCGAGCTGCAGTTCGGCCTGCGTGCGGCGGTGGGCACCCGGACCCTCGATGAGCTGTTGGAGAACAAACAACTGATCGACGACAGCGTTACCGAGCACCTGCAGGCGCAGTTGCCGGGCAGTGGCTTGGAAGTAGGTAGCCTCGGGCTGCGCGACATCATCCTGCCGGGCGAAATGAAAACCCTGCTGGCGCAGGTGGTGGAGGCAGAGAAGGCAGCCCAGGCCAACGTGATCCGGCGGCGTGAGGAAACCCAGGCGACCCGCTCGCTGCTCAACACTGCCAAGGTGATGGAAGGCAACCCGACGGCCCTGCGCCTGAAAGAGCTGGAAACCCTGGAGCGGGTGGCCGAGCGCATCGACCGGATTTCGGTGTTCGGTGGCCTGGATCAGGTATTGAATGGCATGGTCAGCCTCAAGGCGGGTTGACCCTGTGCGACACGACGTAACGCAGCAAGGAACAAGGCAATGAACATACTCGAAGTGGCGGGCGGCAAGCCGATCAAGCTGTGGACCGACGGTGTGCCGGTCGAGGACGACGCTCGCAAGCAACTGATGAACACGGCGAAGATGCCGTTCATCTTCAAGCACCTGGCGGTGATGCCGGACGTGCACCTGGGCAAGGGCTCGACCATCGGCAGCGTGATCCCCACCGTGGGCGCGATCATCCCGGCGGCGGTGGGCGTGGACATCGGCTGCGGCATGATCGCCGCGCGTACCTCGCTGCATGCCCGTGACCTGCCGGACAACTTGCATGGCCTGCGTACAGCCATCGAGAAGGCCGTGCCCCATGGCAAGACCTTCGGCCGTCGCGACCAGGGGGCCTGGGACAACGTGCCGAACCAGGCCGACCAGGTCTGGAGCGGCCTGGCCGGGCGCTTCAAGGCAATCACCGACAAGCATCCGCGCCTGGAGAAGACCAACAACCGCCAACACCTGGGGACACTGGGCGGCGGCAACCACTTCATCGAGGTCTGCCTGGACGAGGCCGACCGCGTCTGGTTCATGCTGCACAGCGGCTCGCGTGGCGTCGGCAACGCAATCGGCAACCTGTTCATCGAACTGGCGCAGGCCGACATGCGTCAGCACATGGTCAACCTGCCGGACCGTGACCTGGCGTATTTCGAGGAAGGCAGCCGGCACTTCGCCGACTATGTCGAGGCGGTGGAGTGGGCGCAGGACTTCGCCCGGCACAACCGCGAACTGATGATGCAGGCGGTGGTCGCCGCCACCCGCAAGGTGCTGGGCAAAGCGTTCGAGGCCAGCCTCGAGGCGGTCAACTGCCACCACAACTATGTGCAGAAAGAGCAGCACTTCGGCCGCGAGGTACTGGTGACCCGCAAGGGCGCGGTGTCGGCGCAGAAGGGCCAGCTGGGCATCATCCCTGGCTCCATGGGCGCGAAGAGTTTCATTGTGCGTGGGTTGGGCAACGAGGAATCGTTCTGCTCGTGCAGCCATGGTGCGGGGCGGGTGATGAGCCGCACCAAGGCCAAGAGCCGCTTTACGGTCGAAGACCAGCAGCGCGCCACTGCCCACGTGGAGTGCCGCAAGGACAAGGATGTGATCGACGAGATCCCGATGGCCTACAAGGATATCGATGCAGTGATGCAGGCCCAGCGTGAGTTGGTCGAAGTGGTGCACACCCTGCGGCAGGTGGTGTGTGTGAAAGGTTGAAGCGGGCGACTGGGCTGCTCTGGAGCAGCTGTTCGAGTGCTCGACCGAGTGTCACAGGCGTATTGCCGACTCAAACGGATTGCGGTATTCATGATGGCGCTTTGATATCTATTTGCTTTCCGGTCAGCCGTTCACGGCCCGACCGTGCCACTCGAACCCCAGCAGTTCACGATTTTCCGCACCCACCCGGTTGATTGAAGTGACACAGGAGTCGTCATGCAGGTAGCGAAAGAGCTCGATCAGGTCACCAACGTGAGTTTCCTCTTTGGCATTGCCAAAGTGCAAGCCGAGGCGCCCCCGGACTATGCCCGTCAACACCTGCTGCGTTACCTCGCACAGTATGGCGAGCAGGACGTGGATGAAGAGCGTCTGCAGCAGATGACCAGGCTGATGTCCGCTATCCCGCTCACCTCGGCCGATACCTTGCCGACGTTGCGCGATTCGGTGCTCAGGCAGCATGCCGCGCGTACTGCCTGTATCCGCCAGGCTGTGGAGCGTCAAACGCCATTGCTGGAAGGCGAAACCTTGCAGGAGGAGAGCTTTGCGTTTCTCGGCAAACCGTACAACGGCTGTCGTGTCCGTTCGGTGGCACTGTTGCGCACTACCAACTACGGGCAGCTGGTGTACCTGTTCAAGGATGTGGTGGTGGGGCAGGATGGCCAGTTGCTGTTCATCGAGGCAGTTGGCCAGGTGAACTCTCCAGCAGCGGATCTGGAACTGAGCTCGACGGATGTCGTTGCAGCGGCATTCGGTGAGCTCGGTGGCAAGCTTGCCTCGTCACTGGCCTCCGCTGTTGGTGGTGCAATTGGCAAGGCACTGTTCGAACAGGCCTTTCCGCCAGGCGTGCCGAGCTACTTCGACCAGGTCTATGTTGAGCTCAAAAGGATTGTCGGTGGTGAATTGCAGCAAAGCCTGATCGATAGCATCGACGGCTCGATCAAGAGCATCCAGCAGCACCTGGAGACCGAATACCTGCCGGCCAAGGAATCACTCGATCTCACGCTGCCGGAAGATCGCCAGCAATTGTACGCGCTTTTGCAGAAGTACGAGACCACTTACCTCTCGGGCCCGGGGGGAATGCTGGGCACGCTGATGAACGAGAAGTACGCCAAGCTCGGTTTCGGCGTGTTCCTGATTGCTGCCGGTGTACAACTTGCGTTGTTCCAGGAGATGGCTTTTGTCGATCCGAAGGGCCTGGGACGCGATGGCACGCTACGCAGCCCGCTGCAGTCCAGTTATGGCCAGCCTGGGACCGGCACAGTGGCCAGGGCCGCGAAGATGTACGCCGATTTCGCCGCCGAGCTGTGGCCGCGGATCATCAAGGACCGTGAAGCGAAGATCAGTCATGATGTGCGCGATATGTGCGCCCCGGGGGATACCGGGGGTACCAGCTGCCACCGCTATGGGTGGCTCGACGATGAACTCGAGCGTAACGTGCTGCTGCCGTGCACCCGGAAAACCAAGGTTACGCTGTACCGCGTCTGCGATGGTGACAAGAGTGGCAAGAATCCCAACCTCGACTTCATGAACGAGCGTTTCGCGAATTACCCGGTGGAGCGTGTAGAGGCGCTGCGCAAGTCGTTGGGTGTGCCGGAAACCATCATCGAGCATTGGAGAAGCCTCATCGAGACGCCGGTCCGGCCAGCGTCCGAGCCCGCTCGCCAGGCCTGATGCGTGAGGCGCGGGCCAAGTGATTGGCCGGCGCCTGCGGGCGGCCCTTGCTGTACATCCCTTCCACCACCCTATGCAGCGAGGCTGCCAGCATCGGGCCGTGTCCCAGCCTCGGGAAGCGTTCATAGCGAGCCTGCGCCAGTGTGCCGGCGAGGCTCTGCCACTATCGTCGGCCGGTGAGGAAAAGCTTGGGGGCATGGGATTGCCTTGATGAGAATTTATTGCAATACGAACACTCCGATTGGCGGCGGTGCCGGGGCAATAGCCAGGTGCTGGCATTTCTTCGCGTTACACGGTATCTGCTGGGGGGCTTGCGGGATGTCAGCGGCTGATGAATATCCCGCCGGCCTCGCTGCGGGTACGCAGCTTATGGCTCTGGGCCAACATGGCCAGGGCCAGGGGCAGGTCGTCGACCGGGAAACTGCCCGAAACCCGCAACTCGGCCAACGCCGGGTCGCAGACCAGGCGCTGGTCGCTGTAGCGCATCAGTTCCTGGGTCCATTGCAACAACGGCATCTCGTCGATTATCAGCAGGCCATTGCGCCAGGCCAGCTGGGCGTCGCGTGCATCCTCCAGTGGATCGAATCGATCACGGCTGAAGCGCAGCTGCGAGCCTGCCTGGACGATGACACCGCCGGCGGCTTCGGGCTGGACCTGTACGGCGCCTTCGTACACCGCGAGCAGGGTCTCCTGGGGAAACTGGCGCACGCTGAAGCGGGTGCCCAACGCCTGCATGAGGCCTTGCCCGGTCCGCACCCGCAAAGGCCGCGACGGGTCCGCCGCGGTGACGATGTATATCTCGCCCCGGCGCAAGTGCAGCAGGCGCTGCTCGGCCGTGAAGCGCACCCTCAGCTCGCTGTGGCTGTTGAGGGAAACCTGGGTGCCGTCGGCCAGCAGCACATCCCGGCGTTCGCCCAAGGCGGTCAAGTACTCGGTGCCACCTTCATTGCGCCGCCATGCCCACCAGCCCAGTGGTGCCGCGCCCAGCAACACCAGCAGGCTGCGCAGCACGGTGCGCCGGCTGCTGTCGGGGCGCACCAGCGTCTGTCGGGCCAGGGTGGGAGGCAGGGTGCCGAGGCGGGTGAGCAGGCGCTGTGCCCGGTTCCAAGCACGTTCGTGCTCGGCGTCGCGGTATCGCCAGTGCTCCAGTTCGAGCTGTTGTGCCGGCGTCAGCGGCCCTTCCTGCATCAACAGCAGCCAGGCGGCGGCCTGGGCGAGAATGGCCTGGGCGATGGGGGGCTGGTCACTCATCGGGCATCTGGCTCAGGCAGGCGACGTAGCCCTCGTGAATATATTTCTTCACCGTCGGCAAGGCGATGTTCAGTGCCTGGGCGATGTCTTTCTGCTTCATGCCGTCCAGTGTTGCCATCAGGAAGGCTTGCCTGACCCGTGGCCGCAGGCTGTCGAGCACGGCATCGATATCGTGCAGGGTCTCGAGAATCACGCTCTGCTGCTCGGGCGACGGATGTTCGACTTCGGGCACCAACGCCAGGGCCTCGAGCCAGGCCTGCTCAAGGGAATGCCGCCGACGCCAGCTGACCAGGACGCAATTGGCGATACGGGCCAGGTAGGCACGTGGCTGGCGCAGGGTATCGGGCTGGGTGGTGTCCCGGCTGGCCAGCACGCGCACGAAAATGTCCTGGGCCAGGTCATCGGCCACGCCACGCCCCCAGGAGCGCAAGCGATACGCCAGCCAGCCGCGCAACCAGGCGTGGTGTTCGACGTACAGCGCGGTCACGGCGCAGTGCTGGATGTGCCGTGGTGGGTTCTTGAAGAGGGTCATGGGCAGCGGGGTCAAGGGCGTAAATGCAAACAATTATCACTAGATTTGGCTAAATCACAAGATCAAGTGAAAATGCGAATCGCACGCATATACCTTTTTCGCTGTCGTGCGACAGAAGGGGTGCAAGCCCGCATCGAGTGCCGGGCACTGACCTCACGAGCGAGAAAAACATGCCCGCCAGCTATCGGCTTCCCCCTGTTTCGCGCCCATCGCAACGCTTGTCCCCGATCAGCTTCGCCGTACGGTGCGCGGTGCTCGGCTGTTTGCTGGGCTCTGGCGCAAGCCTGGCCCAGGCTTCCCCGGCGGCAACCGAGAACAGCC
The DNA here is from genome assembly GCF_026343815.1 of Pseudomonas sp. BJa3. Taxonomy (NCBI): domain Bacteria; kingdom Pseudomonadati; phylum Pseudomonadota; class Gammaproteobacteria; order Pseudomonadales; family Pseudomonadaceae; genus Pseudomonas; species Pseudomonas sp. BJa3. The sequence goes on from NZ_JAOXMC010000023.1 coordinate 75,559, forward strand.
GACCCGACGACGCCACGCGCCGCGACTACGATATCGCCCAGGGGCCGCTGGGCACCTCGCTGGGCGTGTTCGCCAAGCAATCGGGGCTGTTGCTGTCCTACGATCCCGACCTGACCCGCGGCCGCGCCGCGCCAGCGCTCAAGGGCCGCTACACCGTGCAGGAGGGCGCCCGGCGCCTGCTGGCCAATACCGGCCTGCAACTGCTGCCCACCTCACGGGGGGCATACATCCTCATCCCGCAGGCCCAGGCCCAGGCCCAGGCATCGGCGACGGCAACCGAGCTGACACCGACCGTGGTCGCCTCCAGCGAAATGGTCGACCCGCAGCGTGACACCTACCGCGCGCCGCGTTCGACGGTGCACCTGTCGCGTGAAGACCTCGACCGCTTCAGCACCGTGTCGGTGGGCGACATGCTCAAGGGCGTGGCCGGCGTGCAGGTGGGCGACAGCCGCAACGGCGGCGCACTGGACGTCAACATTCGCGGCATCCAGGGGCAGAGCCGGGTGGCGGTCAGGGTCGATGGCTCGGAGCAGGCGGTGGATGTCTACCGGGGCTACGGCGGCACCCAGCAGCGCAGCTACATCGACCCCGACCTGATCAGCAGCGTCACCGTGAACAAGGGCCCCAGTACCCGATCGGGGGCTATTGGCGGCTCGGTGGAGATGAAGACCATCGGCGTGGATGACATCCTGGTCGATGGCAAGGACGTCGGCGTGCGCCTGACCGGCAACCTGTGGAACAACGGCGTCGAACCCGAGCACCGCAACCGCCATTCCCGCGACGAGGACCTGAGTGCGGCACCGCGTGATGAGCGCAGCAGCCTGTTCGGCTCCAAGGCCGAGTCCGGCAGCGCCGCCTTCGCCTATTCCCACGAGCGCTTCGACCTGATGGCGGCCTATGCGCACCGCAACCAGGGCAACTACTTCTCCGGCAAGAAGGGCCAGGACCGCTACCGCCTCTATGATCGCTGGGGCGAGGAGCAGGCCAGTGTCGCCAACACCTACAATGCCGGCGAGGAAGTGCTCAACTCGTCGTTCGAGACCGACTCCTACCTGCTCAAGACCACCTGGCGGCTGGCCGACGACCACACCCTGGAGCTCGGCTACCGGCGCTTCGACGGGCACATGGGCGAGATCATGCCGTCGGACATCTTCCGCTACGGCACCGCCGGCATCTACCAGTACCCCACCAGCGAAATCGAGATCGACACCTACACCGCGCGCTATCACTACCTGCCCGAGGGCAATCCGTGGGTGGACCTCACCAGCAACCTGTGGATGACCGACTCGAAGACCAGCACCTTGAGCGCGGCCTGGATGGCGCCCAAGTCGCAGCTGTTCCGCACCGACCGCGCCTGGTCGCGCCAGGACAACCGCCGCATCGGCGGCGACCTGAGCAACGTGTCGCGCTTCACCACCGCCCATGGCGATTTCAAGCTCGACTTGGGCGGTGCCTTCCAGCTCGAGGACCTGCAGCCGCAGAAAAGCGTCGTGGCCACCCAGCACGACATCAACGCCAACCGCATGTTGCGCGATGCCTCGCGTCAGGAGTTCAGCTTCAACGGCAACCTGGAGTACAAGCCTGTCGAGACGGTGACGCTGTGGGGCGGCGGCCGCTATGCCCACTACCGAACCAAGGACAACACGGTGCTGGCCGAGGCGCGCCGCGAGGAGCGCGAAATGCGCTGGATCACCGCCAGCAGCCCGGGGCACTGGGGCAGCATGATATGGTTCCCGGACCAGAACGGCCAGTACACCGACGCCACCGACCCGCGCCTGAACAACGGCATTGTCTTCGAAAACAGCAACGAGCCGTTCAATGGCGTGCCGTTCAATGAGTCCGGCGCGACCAATGTGGTTGTCCATCCTGAAGGTGTAAACCGAGTGGTCACCGGCTATGACTACACCCCACAGGGCAAGAGCAGCGGCGGTGGTTTCTCGCCGGCCTTCGGCATCAATGTCGAGTTCCTCCCCGACACTTTCGTGTACGCGTCCTACACCCAGGGCCTGCGCCTGCCTTCGCTGTTCGAGACCAGCCAGGGTACCCAGCAGGTCACCCCGGGCAAGCACCTCAAGCCCGAGCGCTCACGCAGCTGGGAAGTGGGCGTGAGTGCCTTGCGCAGCGACCTGCTGACCGCGGGTGACGAGGCGTCGGCCAAGCTGGCCTGGTTCGACAACGACATCAAGAACTACATCACCCGCTACTATGACCCAAGCCCGGGGCTGTGGGGGCAAATGACCTTCAGCAACACCGACAGCTTCCACACCCGCGGCCTGGAGTTGCAGTCGCACTACGATGCCGGACGGGTGTTCGCCGACCTGTCGGCCACCTACTACCTGATGACCGAGACCTGCGACGCGGCCTTTGCCGGCAAGCTGCGCGCCAGCGCCAATCAGTACCAACGTACCCACGACACCCCGGACTGCACGCCGGGCAGCTACATGGGCTCATACACCAACACGCAGAACCCGCCACGCTTCTCGGCCAATCTGCTCACCGGCTTGCGCTTCTTCGACGAGGCGCTGACCGTGGGCGGGCGCATGACCTATACCTCGGGGCCCACCGCGCAGATGGACAAGCCCTGGCAGACCGGCGCCACCACACCGCAGATCGACTATCGCTCGGTGGCGCTGTTCGACCTGTTCCTCAAGTACAAGGTGCTGGAGCACACCGAACTGAACGTGTCGGTGCAGAACCTGACGGACCGCTACTACCTGGATCCGCTGGCGCAGAGCTTCATGCCGGCACCTGGACGGACTTGGCGGGTGGGGATGGTGGCGCGATTCTGAGGGGTGCCTTGCTTGTCGACAGGCATTAAAAAGCCGGCTTGTGGCCGGCTTCTCGGGGACGGTCTTGGCTCATTTTTGATAAGCCGCAACCGCCTTAAACGGTTGGCAACATGGCCGGAAAAAGATGGCGGACGGCTGTGTGAGGCGTCGCCAGGCCCTCTGGAATGCGGCTTGCACCATCAGGGGGCATGATGTGCCGCGTAGCATACCCGTGTGCGGGGTCCCTGCCCAGCAAAAAGTGGTGCGAGGTGTTTCAGCCCGGACGCATAGGGCGCAGGCATGACCACCAGAACACCCAGCCGAGGATTTCCAGCTTCTGCACGCGACGTTGATAGGCTGTGTAGCGTTCGCTGGGGTGGTTGAGGCGGTCATGGCTGTGCAGGCACAGCGTGCCGTTGTGGCCAACGGAGAGACGCTGCACTCGCAGACGGCCATTGTGCAGCAGCGCATAGCACTCGCCCTCCACGACCCGGGTAAAGCCGCAGTCGATAGCCAACAGGGCGCCTTGGGGCAGCAGGGGGGCCATGCTGTTGCATGGCATGCCGAGGCAGATGGCGTTTGCCGTTGTGACCTCCAGGGCCTCCAGGGCCCGGCGGGGGACCGGCTGGTAGTGCCCGGGCAGAACTTGCAGACGGCCCTGCTCCAGGTGATGCAGGGGCAAATGCGCCATGTCCGTGTCCAAGGCCAGCAGTGGCGGCGGCAAGGGACTGGCAGAACAGGTGGATCGGACGGGGCGAAGCGGGGTCGGATGCTTCGGGCCTTCGCCACTGCGCAGCCAGCGCATGCGGACGCAGAACAGATCGGCTATCTCCTCGAGTCGGGCTTGGGGCACGCCGCGTTTGAACCAGTTGTTGACGTGCTGCGGCGTGATCTTGCGCTGGGCGGCAAAGTCTGAAGGGGTCAGGTTGCACTCCAAAAGGAGGGCTTTGAGACGGTCGCCGGATGTTTTCATGACAGCGAGTCTATAGTTCCTTGAAGTGCGTGGAAATCAACCCGATGTCGAAGTGATCTGTAGGAAACGTGTTGAATTGTAGGGTGCGCCTTAGGATTGCGTAGGATAAGTCGATAGGCCGCCAGGCTGCGGCGAATGTCCATAAAAAAACCCTGCCGGAGCAGGGTTTTCTTCGTGTCAGGTTCAGCCCTTGTAGGCTGCGACCGATTTGGTGATCGCGGCGCGGGCGGCGTCTGCGCCTTCCCAGCCTTCGATCTTGACCCACTTGCCCTTCTCGAGATCCTTGTAGTTCGCGAAGAAGTGCTCGATCTGCTGGATCAGCAGGGCAGGCAGGTCGGTGTATTCCTTCACGTCGACATACAGCTGCGACAGCTTGTCGTGAGGAACGGCGATGACCTTGGCGTCGCCGCCACCGTCGTCGGTCATGTTCAGCACGCCAACGGGACGGGCGCGGATCACCGAGCCTGGGGCGACCGGGTACGGGGTCACGACCAGCACGTCCAGCGGATCACCGTCGTCGGCCAGGGTGTTGGGGATGAAGCCGTAGTTGGCCGGGTAGAACATAGGGGTGGCCATGAAACGGTCGACGAACAGGGTGTCGCTGTCCTTGTCGATCTCGTATTTGATCGGCGCGTGGTTGGCCGGGATCTCGATGGCGACGTAGATGTCGTTCGGCAGGTCTTTGCCGGCTGGAATCTTGCTGTAGCTCATTGGGCAATGCCCCCGTGTTTGATCAAAAAAGTGGCGGCGATTATAGGCACATTCCCACAGTGGGTGCCACGCCCGGCCTGATGTGCGGCTTTCAGCCGTGGCTGGCGCGGTAGTCCGGGTGCTCGGCCTGCAGACGTGCCAGGCGGCCCAGCGGATCCTGGCGGTAGAACAGCGACAGCTGCTGGTAGACCTTCGGGTAGGCCTCATGCAGCAGGTCGGGTGCGCTGAAGAAGTATTCGCTGGTGACGGCGAAGAACTCGGCCGGGTTTTCCGCGGCATAGGGGTCGATGGCCGTCTCGGCGTCGGGGTTGGCGTCGAGCTGGCGGTTCAGGTCGTCGTAGGCCTGCTGCATGGCCTGGGCCCAGTCCTCCACGCGCATGCCGCTGTGCAAGGGCGGCAGGCCGTTGGCATCGCCGTTGAGCATGTCCAGCTTGTGCGCCAGTTCGTGGATGACCAGGTTGTAGGCTTCCCAGCCGCCGCTGCTCAGGACGCCGGGCCAGGCGAGGATCACCGGTCCCTGCTGCCAGGCTTCGCCGCTGTGCTCGGCGTCCCAGGCATGCTCGACCCCGCTGCTGTCGCGGTGGCGCTGAGGGCTCTTGAAGTCGTCGGGGTAGAGGATGATCTCGTGGAAGCCCTGGTACCAGTTCAGCTCGCCCAGGTGCAGCAGCGGCAACTGGGCCTGGGCGGCGAGGAACAGGCGCTGCTCGTCGTCCAGCTCGACGCCGGGCAGGGTGGTCAGGTGCTTGTCGTGCAGGAACAGCACGCAGGCGTCACGCAACCAGCGGTCTTCTTCGTCGCTGATGCCGTCGAGCAGCGGCAGGCGATCACGGATCACCTGCCACAGCTGTGGATCGACCGGATAGCGGGCCAGGGTGCGCCGGCGCCGCCAGGCGCTGAACGACCACATGCCCAGGTCAGTGGGCCTTGGCCGTGCGACCGAAACGGCCGCGCAGCAGTCCAAGGATCATCGGTATCAGCGACAGCAGGATGATCGCCACCACCATCAGCGACAGGTGCTGCTTGATGAACGGCACGTTGCCGAAGAAGTAGCCCAGGGTCACCAGGCCGCCCACCCACAGCAGCGAGCCGGCTACGCTGAAGGCCAGGAAGCGCGGGTAGTGCATGTGGGCGATACCGGCGACGAACGGCGCGAAGGTACGCAGGATCGGCAGGAAGCGCGCCAGGGTGACGGTCTTGCCGCCATGGCGCTCGTAGAACTCGTGGGTGCGCTGCAGGTAGTCCTTGCGGAAGATCTTCGAGTTGGGGTTGCGGAACAGGCGTTCGCCCGCCGTGCGCCCGATCACGTAGTTGGTGCTGTCGCCGAGGATTGCCGCGGCCATCAGCAGGCCGGCCAGCAGTACCGGGTCCATCCCGCCACCGGCGGCCACGGCGCCGGCGATGAACAGCAGCGAGTCACCCGGCAGGAACGGCATGACCACCAGGCCGGTCTCGCAGAAGATCACGGCGAAGAGGATGGCGTAGATCCAGGGACCGTAGTTGTTGACCAGCAGATCGAGGTAGGCATCGAGATGCAGGATGAGGTCCAGCGGGTTGAAATCCATGTACAGCACCTGTGTTCTTGACCCGCTTCTACGGGCACGCGATGACGGACAGTGCCATGGTTGGGGAGGTTTACCGGTTGTGCCGGTAACTTTTCGCACATGACAGGAGGGGGATTATACGGCGAAGTCCGGATTGTGCCCGGAGAGTTTGTAGCGGGGGGTTACGACAATATGGGGGCATACGGTTTCGTGGGAGCGGGCTTGCCCTGCGATAGGGGCGTCCTGGCAATCGCGGGGCAAACCCGCTCCCACACTGCACGATATGCCGACGTATCGATCAGGCTCTGTGCGAAATTTTCCGTACGGACTTCAATCCTGGCTGATCGGCAGGATGTAGTTCTCGAACTCGGTGTCCTTGCGAAAGCCCATGGATTCATAGGTCTTGCGCGCCACCTCGTTGTCGCTGCTGGTGGACACGCGCATGCGCACGGCGTTGGATTTCTTGGCCATCTTCTTGGCCTCGCGCATCAGGTTGTCGGCCACCAGCATGCGCCGCGAGTCTTCGGCCACATAGATATCGTTGAGGATCCACACGCGCTTGAGCGACAGCGACGAGAAGCTCGGGTAGAGCTGGCAGAAGCCCATCAGGCGGTCATCGCCATCATCCGGCAGGGCCAGGTAGATGATCGATTCCTTGCGCTTGAGGCGTTTTTCGAGAAAGGCCCGCGAACTGTCCGGGTAAGGCAGTTGCCCATAGAACTCGCGGTATTTCACGAACAATGGGGTGAGCAGGTCAAGGTGTTCCAAGGTTGCCTGGATGATGCGCATGGGCGGGCCTCTGAGTCCATTGGGAATATGGCGGATTGCCAGCAGCGTCCACTGGCATGCTGCCTAAAGCAGGCTAGAAGCGCAATCCGCCTTCGGTGACATGTTTTTTACCCTTCACCGAGCAGGAAGTTTCCGCTTTTCCCGGCAGAATCTTCGCTGTCGATACTATGGACCTCGGCTTCGTCCTTCAGATTCACCCCCGACAGCTGGCGCCTGCAGGCCTCGCGCATCAGGTACAGCAGGCGATGAGCGGCCATGCCGTAGCTCAGGCCTTCGAGGCGCACATTGGAGATGCAGTTGCGGTAGGCGTCGGTCAGGCCGACCTTCGGCGCGTAGGTGAAGTACAGGCCCAGGCTGTCGGGTGAACTCAGGCCTGGGCGTTCGCCGATCAGCATCACCGTCATGCGTGCGCCGAGCAGCTCACCCACTTCGTCGGCCACCGCGACCCGGCCTTGCTCCACCAGGATTACCGGGGCGCTGCTCCAGCCATCGGCGGCGGCCTGTTCCTCGAAGCGGCTCAGGAAGGGCAGGGTGTGGCGGTGCACGGCCAGCGCCGACAGGCCATCGGCAACAACGATGGCCAGGTCGACGCCGCCAGGGTTGGCCTGGGCGTGCTCGCGCAGACACTGGGCCGAGCCCTCGTGCAGGCGTCGGCCCAGGTCCGGGCGTTGCAGATACTGGTGGCGGTCGCTGGCGGCGCTGTGCAGCAGCATGCTGTCGCGCCCGTGCTCGCTGAGTTGCTGGCGCAGGCCGACGTGGTCGAAGGGCAGGTGCACGGCGTCGCGGGCCTGGGCATGGGCGAACTGAAAGTCCAGTTGGGCGCCGGTCGGCAGGCTGATGCCGGTGCGGCCCAGGGCGATGCGTGCCGGCGTCAGGTTGCGCAGGGCCAGCCAGGGGTTGTCGGGGGTGGGGGTGTGTCGTTCCATGCTCACCTCTAGGCCAGCTGTGCCAGGGCCTGGCGGAAGGCCGCCGGCAGGTTGTCGCCGAAGCGGATACGGCCATCGGCCTGGGTGAAGATACCGGTACGTTCCAGCCACGCCTCGAATTCCGGCCCGGGCTTGAGGCCCAGGGTCTGGCGGGCATAGAGCGCGTCGTGGAACGAGGTGGTCTGGTAGTTGAGCATGATGTCGTCGGAGCCGGGGATGCCCATGATGAAGTTGATCCCGGCCACGCCCAGCAGGGTCAGCAGGGTGTCCATGTCGTCCTGGTCGGCTTCGGCGTGGTTGGTGTAGCAGATGTCGCAGCCCATCGGCACGCCCAGCAGCTTGCCGCAGAAGTGGTCCTCGAGGCCGGCGCGGATGATCTGCTTGCCGTTGTACAGGTACTCCGGGCCGATGAAACCGACCACGGTGTTGACCAGGAACGGCTTGAAGTGCCGGGCCACCGCATAGGCGCGGGTTTCGCAGGTCTGCTGGTCGACGCCGTGGTGGGCGTTGGCCGACAGGGCGCTGCCCTGGCCGGTCTCGAAGTACATCAGGTTCTGCCCGACCGTGCCGCGCTTGAGTGACAGGCCGGCCTCGTAGCCCTCCTGCAACACGTTGAGGTTGATGCCGAAGCCGGCGTTGGCCGCTTCGGTGCCGGCAATGGACTGGAACACCAGGTCCAGCGGCACGCCGCGGTTGATCGCCTCGATCGAGGTGGTGACGTGGGTCAGCACGCAGGACTGGGTGGGGATGTCGTAACGCTGGATGATCGCATCGAGCATTTCCAGCAGCGCGCAGATCGAGGCGATGCTGTCGGTGGCCGGGTTGATGCCGATCATCGCATCACCGTTGCCGTACAGCAGGCCGTCGAGAATGCTCGCGGCGATACCGGCCGGCTCGTCGGTGGGGTGGTTGGGCTGCAGGCGCGTCGACAGCCGCCCGCGCAGCCCCATGGTGCCGCGGAACGCGGTGACCACGCGGATCTTCTGCGCCACCAGCACCAGATCCTGCACGCGCATGATCTTCGACACTGCGGCGGCCATTTCCGGCGTCAAGCCGGGGGCCAGGGCCCTGAGGCTGTGTTCGTCGGCCTGGTCGCTGAGCAGCCAGTCGCGCAAGCCGCCGACGGTCAGGTGGCTGACCGCGGCGAAGGCCGCGGCATCGTGGGTGTCGATGATCAGGCGGGTGACTTCGTCCTGTTCGTAGGGGATCAGCGCTTCGCTGAGAAAGTGCTTGAGCGGGATGTTGGCCAAGGCCATCTGCGCGGCCACCCGCTCGCCGTCGTTGCTGGCGGCGACGCCGGCCAGGTAGTCCCCCGAGCGTGCCGGGCTGGCCTTGGCCATCACCTCCTTGAGGCTGTCGAAGCGGTAGACCTGGTGGCCCACGGTATGCGTGAAACTTGCCATACAGAATCTCCAGGGCGCCGCAGGGCTGGCCTGCGGCGCAAGTCGGCAATCAGTGCAGGGCCTCTTCGGCCTTCTGGATCGCGGCGAATTCCTCTTCCGGTGTACCGGCCACCAGGTGGTGGCGGCTGTAGAACGCAAAGTAGGCAATTAATACTGCATAGATCACCGCGGCGCCAATCACCACCCGCGGATCGACCAGGAAGCCGGCGACCACGGCGATACAGGCCAGTACCAGGGCCACGCTCGAGGTAAAGATGCCGCCGGGGGTGCGGTACGGACGCTCCATTTTCGGGCGGCGGATACGCAGGGTGATGTGCGCGGCCATCATCAGCACGTAGGACAGCGTGGCGCCGAACACCGCCACCAGGATCAGCAGGTCGCCCTGGCCGGTCAGCGACAGGGCGAAGCCGATGAGCCCGGGGATCACCAGGGCCAGTACCGGGGCCTTGCTCTTGTTGGTCTCGGACAGTTTGCGTGGCAGGTAGCCGGCGCGGGAAAGCGCGAAGATCTGCCGCGAATAGGCATAGATGATCGAGAAGAAGCTGGCGATCAGGCCGGCCAGGCCCACCAGGTTGACGAAGCCGCCCATCCAGGTCGAACCGCCGTAGGCCTTCGACAGCGCCTCGACCAGCGGGTTGCCTGAGGCCTTGAGGGCTTCGGAACCGGCGCCACCGGGGCCGACCACCAGGATCAACAAGGCGAAGGCCAGCAGCACCAACATCGCGCCGATCAGGCCACGGGGCAGGTCACGCTTCGGGTTCTTGGTCTCTTCGGCGGCCAGTGGTACGCCTTCGACCGCGAGGAAGAACCAGATCGCGTAGGGGATCGCCGCCCAGACACCGACATAGCCGAAAGGCAGGAAGCTGCTGGCGCCGACGGCGTCGGTCTTGGCGATGTCGAACAGGTTCGCTGCATCGAAATGCGGCACCATGCCGATCAGGAACACGGCCAGGGCGATGGCGGCAACCGCGGTGATGATGAACATCAGCTTCAGCGCCTCGCCGACGCCGAAGATGTGGATGCCGATGAACACGATGTAGAAGGCCAGGTAGATCATCCAGCCGCCGATGCCGAACAGCGACTGGCAGTAGGCACCGATGAACACGGCGATGGCTGCGGGCGCGATGGCGTACTCGATGAGGATCGCCGTGCCGGTGAGGAAGCCGCCCCAGGGGCCGAAGGCGCTGCGGGCGAAGCCGTAGCCGCCGCCGGCGGTGGGGATCATCGACGACAGTTCCGCCAGGGAGAAGCACATGCACAGGTACATGGTGGCCATCAGCAGGGTGGCGAGGAACATGCCGCCCCAGCCGCCCTGGGCCAGGCCGAAGTTCCAGCCGGCGTAGTCGCCGGAGATCACGTAGGCCACGCCCAGGCCCACCAGCAGCACCCAGCCGGCGGCACCTTTTTTCAGTTCACGTTGCTGGAAATACTCGGAATTGACCTTTTCGAAGTCGACGGAGGAGCTTGCCGGCGCGCCGGCGGAATGATCGCTTGGCATGGATTCACCTGTTTTTCTTCTTGGTGGCCGGAAGGGTTCCGGGCCGATGGTGATAGGTACTGCAGGAAGCGAGCCAGAGCGGTTGCTGCACGACAACCGCGCTTGGTTGATCGGCCTCATCGCGGGGCAAGCCCGCGCCCCCCGGGGCGCGGGCGTGGCCCGCGCAGATTAGGGCGTAGAAGAAACCCCGCGGGTTTATTTCTGAGATCACCA
>NZ_JAOXMC010000240.1:0-267 GCF_026343815.1 Pseudomonas sp. BJa3
TTCGTCCAGCATGGCGGTATAAAGCGCCTTGCCCGGCTTCTGAAGCTTGTCGACGGAATTGGCCACCAGGTGGCGCAGGAACTCGCGCGTCCGCGCGCCGCGCAGGTCGACCACCGTCATGTGGCTCACGTCGAACATGCCGGCATCGCGGCGCACTTGGTGGTGCTCCTCGATCTGCGAGCCGTAGTGGATCGGCATGTCCCACCCGCCGAAGTCGACCATCTTGGCGCCAAGCGCGCGATGGGTGTCGTTGAGGATGGTCTTCTG
>NZ_JAOXMC010000241.1:0-267 GCF_026343815.1 Pseudomonas sp. BJa3
GGAGTTCGACGAAGCGGTGGTGCCCGGTACGCAGCTCCGGTGCATGGCAGGTGCCGCAGCGCGCGGCCTCGAACATCTGGGCGCCGCGCTTGACCCGCAACTGTCGCGCCCGCGCCTGCGCATCCTGCTCCAGCGGATTGTCGAAATCGCGCTTCGGCGGCACGCCCAGCAGGCTGAGGTAGAGCGTGGTCTGGTGGATGTCGGCGGCGGTGAGCCGGGCGCCACCGGTGTTCGCCTGCGCACAGGCCACGCCTTCGCTGCCACGCG
>NZ_JAOXMC010000242.1:0-266 GCF_026343815.1 Pseudomonas sp. BJa3
TGGCAAGCCTCGGCTTTGTGCGCATATCTAGGCCTCAAGACGGGATGGCGTTCTGCGTGAACTGCTAGAGATGCGCGCGCGTCCTAACAACCCAAAGCTGACGCTCAGGCCTCAACCGTCGCAGGCGGCGCTTCGCTCGGCCGTGTATCCAGCGACCCCGCCGCCACCATCACCGGCAAACGGATCATCACCGCCGCGCCTTCGCCCAGGGTGCTGTCGATGGTCATGCGGCCGCCGTGCAGTTCGGTCAGGCTGCGGACCAGGGA
>NZ_JAOXMC010000243.1:0-266 GCF_026343815.1 Pseudomonas sp. BJa3
CGCGCGCGGTGCACTCGGAGTCGGACCATACGCGAACCGCAGCGCAGGAGCCAGTTACTTGCGAAGAGCACGGTTCGCTCGATGAAGCCCAGGCCAAGGCGTTGTTCGCCCGCTGTGGTGTTCAAGGCGTCAGGGAGTTCGTGGTGAGCACCGAAGCGCAGGCCGTTGACGCCGCCCGGAAGCTGGGACCGCGCGTGGTACTGAAGCTCTTGTCCGGCGAAATCACGCACAAAAGCGATGTCGGCGGCGTTGCCGTCAATGTTTCC
>NZ_JAOXMC010000244.1:0-266 GCF_026343815.1 Pseudomonas sp. BJa3
GTTTCATCTTCGCGATCTGCGCCGCACCGAACATGTCCTTCGTCGCCGCGGTTTCCGGCACGTGCAGCGTGACCACGTCGCTGAGTTCCAGCAGGTCGTCCAGGCTGACGGCCGGGCGGGCGTTGCCCAACGACAGCTTGGTCTCGATGTCGTGGAAGAGCACATGCATGCCCAGCGCTTCGGCCAGCACGCCGACCTGGGTGCCGATGTGGCCGTAGCCGATGATGCCCAGCGTCTTGCCGCGCACCTCGTGGCTGCCGGCGGCC
>NZ_JAOXMC010000245.1:0-266 GCF_026343815.1 Pseudomonas sp. BJa3
TCACCGATGGCATCGCTGCATTATGATATTCACACAAAGGAGTAGTAGTTATATTAGGTCTACGAGTCTTTGATCAACATGCCACAGCAATCTCTGCAGGCGCCGGCAGACGCCCTCCCCGCCGACTCGGTGGGAGATATGCTGCGCCAACTGGTCAAGTGGTTCATCGCGCACACCGAAAGGGCCATCACAGAATTCGAGCTCTTCTTCTGGAAACTGCGTAACGATCCGCAGATGGAATCCAAGATGTATATATTTTCCCTCTA
>NZ_JAOXMC010000246.1:0-266 GCF_026343815.1 Pseudomonas sp. BJa3
GACGGTCTCCGCCCGCGTGGCGGGATCCGACAGACGCGGCTCGATCCGGGCCTGGACTTCCAGGGTTTCGTGGGCTGAGGCGATGGCTTCCCGAAGAGCGAGAAGGGCAGGGGAAGCGATCATGGGGCTCAGATTAACACACTGTCTTGTCTTGTCGATTTGCACAGGCCAGAAGGCGCGGACCACCACGGAACGGCCGAGACCGCGTGGCGTTCACCAGCAACCTTCTCATCTCCCTTTGATCGGCGGATTTTCATGAAACTGCG
>NZ_JAOXMC010000247.1:0-266 GCF_026343815.1 Pseudomonas sp. BJa3
GCGACGTAAGTCGCGATAGCGGTCAAGCAGGTCCAGCGATGAGCGAAAACCTCGCGACTTACATCGCTCCCACAAAGACGGGCGTTGCCGCCCGGACGGGCACAGCACCGCTGCATTACCATTCGGATTCCGCTTCGACCGGATATCCGCCTTGAACCTCCGCATCGCCGCCCTCCTGCTCGCGTTCGCACCCCTGCACGCGCTCGCCTTTGCGCCCTCCGACGCCGACCAGCGCTTCCAGGCGATCTATGAAAAGGAATGGAAGT
>NZ_JAOXMC010000248.1:0-266 GCF_026343815.1 Pseudomonas sp. BJa3
GCCGGCGCGCCGGGAAGGGGCGTGGTCGCCGTCCAGCCCCGGATTTCCAGCACCGAGGTGATGTCTATGCAGAAGGCCTGGTCCCCCACGCGGAAACCGACCAGTTCTCTTTTGCCAACGGCGCGGTTTGGCATCAGAACTCCTCCCAGTCCGACTCAACGGCGGCGATGGCGGCCTGTCCGCCGCCGGCGGCCATGCGGGCGCGGGCGGGGGAGGCGTGGGCGCGGGCGAAGCTTTCGACGCGCGCCTTCATCTGCTGGACGGCG
>NZ_JAOXMC010000249.1:0-266 GCF_026343815.1 Pseudomonas sp. BJa3
TTAAAATAAACATTTGTAATAATATCGATGATGGTTGTCTCATCACAAGTGGTTTTTAATTGGGAAAGTATTTCAATTGTCTCCTTGGTACTTTTATTACCATAAGTTTGACAATGCGTAAGAGCATAAAGAGGAAGACGAGCAGTTTGTTGAATTTTTTCCAGCAATTGTTGTTTGGTTTCATCGGGCGCTAAGTTAAACAACGCATGTAATTTTTCTTCTGCGTTTTCAGATAGAAGTGAAGATAAAAAAACAGACAATTTATG
>NZ_JAOXMC010000024.1:0-68838 GCF_026343815.1 Pseudomonas sp. BJa3
GTGATCTCACCACCACGGTTGTCGATGCGGTCGACCTCCAGGGTCAGCGCGCCATTGCTGCCGAGCAGCCCCGCCTCGCGGTTGTCCAGCTCACCGCTCTTGATCCGCAGTTGCTCGAGGCTGACCAGCGAACCGGCGTGGTTGAGCAAGGTGTCGGCCTGGATCTCGCCCTGACCTTTGCCCGAGACCTTGCCCTTGCTGTTGTCCAGCGTCGCGGCAACAAGGTTGAGGGCGGTGTCGCCCACCAGGGTGCCCTGGCGGTTGTCCAGGCGACCGTCGACGGTCAGCACCAGGCCGGCGCGGCTGCTGACGGTGCCCTCACGGTTGTCGAGGCTCGCGGCATGCAGGTCCAGGCCCTTGGCCGAGACCAGGCCCTTGGTGTTGTCCAGCGCCTGGGCGATACGCACCGTCAAGGCCTGCTCGCTGAGCAGCTTGCCCTGGCGGTTGTCCAGGGAGTCGGCCACAAAGGTGAAGCCTTGCGGGCTGGTGATTTCGCCGTTCTGGTTGTCGACGCGGCCGAGGTTGTTCAGTACCAGCACCGGGGCCTTGATCAGGCCGTGGTTGACCAGCGCGCCTTGGCCCAGGTCGAGGGTGATCGAGGCCTTGCTCAGCATCCGGCCGGCCTGCTGGTCGAAACCGCTGGCGGTCAGGTGCATGGCGCCATCGCTGTCGATGCGGCTGTCGCTGCCCGCGTTGTTGACCTGGCCGGCCTTGAGGGTCAGGCGGTCGTTGCCGACCACATGGCCGCTGTCGCGGTTGTCGAGGGTGCCGGTGACGATGTCCATGGCCCCCTGGGCGCCGACCTCGCCGGCGCGGTTGTCGAGGCTGGCACTGCGCAGGTCGAGGGCGCCGTCGGCGGTGATCGAGCCGCGCTGGTTGTCGACCTTGCCGGTGGTGGCCAGGGTCAGCTTGCCGGCGCTGCTCAGCTCGGCGTCGCTGTTGTCCAGGCTGGCGGCGCCGATGTCGAGGTCACCCTCGCTGGTCAGCAGCCCCTTGCCGTTGTCCAGCGCCTGGCTCAGGCGCAAGCGTGCGCCCTGCTCGGCGGAAACACGCCCGTCGCGGTTGTCCAGGGTCTGGCCGTCGAGGGTCAGTTGGCCCTTGCCGCGCAACAGGCCCTGGGCCTGGTTGATGACCTCGGCCACCGTCAGCGCCAGGTCGGTATCGGCCAGGACCTGGCCGCCGGTGTTGTCCAGGCGCTCACCAGTGAGGTTGAGCGCCTTGGCCGCGGACAGTTCGCCGCCGCGGTTGTCGACGCTGTCCACGGTCAGGCGCATGTCCTGCCCGGCGCCGACCACGGCGCCCTGGCGGTTGACCAGTGTACTGCCCTTGAGGGTCAGCGTGCCGTCGGCGGACAGCTTGCCGCCCAGCTGCTCCAGGCGCGTGACCTGGCCATCGAGATCGCCGCCGCTGGTCAGGCTGCCGCCACTGTTGTCCAGGTGCGCGGCGACCAGGTCGAGGTTGCCCTTGGCGCCCAGGATGCCGAGCTGGTTGAGCAGCTCGCTGCCGCTGTAGCGAGCCCCGGCCTGGCCGCTGACCAGGCCCTGGTCGCGGTTGTCGAGGTGGTCGATGGTCAGTGTCAGTGCGCCGTCGGCCTCGATCTTGCCGCCGCGGTTGACCCAGCGCTGGCCCTGCAGGGTCAGCAGGTCCTTGCCCACCAGGCGGCCACCGCGGTTGTCCAACTGCCCCGCATCGATATGGGTGGCGCCCACGCCGTTCACCAGGCCCTTGGCTTGGTTGTCCAGCAGCCCGCTGACCTTGGCGGTGAGCGTGCCATCGCTGAGCAGCTTGCCTTGCTCGCGGTTGTCGAGGCTGGCGGCGTTCAACGTCAGCGCCTTGTCGGCAGCCAGCACGCCTTGGCGATTGTCCACCGCCTGGGCGATGGCCAACGCCAGCGCCCCGCCAGTGACCGTGCCTTCACGGTTGTCGAGGCTGTCTGCCGTTACCTGGCCGAGGCTGGTGCTGGAGATCTCGCCGTGGCGGTTGTCGATGGCTGCGCCCGTGACCAATGCCAGGCCCGACTTGCTGGTGACCACGCCGCCCTGGTTGTTCAGGGTCAGGGCGCGGATATCCAGGCCGTCGGCCGACACCAGGCCATCGAGGTTGTCGAGCAACTGGTCGAGGCGCACGGTCAGGGCCTGTTCGCTGTAGAACTTGCCGCCCGTGTTGTCGAGGCTGCGGCCCGCCAGGGTGAAGGCGCCCTTGCCGAAGATCTCGCCATGCTGGTTGTCGATATCGGCGATCTGGCGCAGGCGCAGCTGGTTGGCGGCGATCTTGCCGTCGCGGTTGTCCAGCTGGCCATGGTTCAGGTCCAGGGTCAGCGCGGTGACGCTGCTCAGGTGACCGCCCTGCTGGTCGAGCCGGCCGACATTGACGCCGACTGCCTGGTTGCCGCTGATATGACCGCCCTGGCCGTTGTTCAGGGTCTGGGCGCTCAGGTCGAGGGTGGCCTGGCTGGCGATCCGGCCAGTGCGGTTGTCCACCAGCCCTTGGCTGGTGACGGTGATGCCGCGGTTGGCCAGGACCTTGCCAGTGCGGTTGTCCAGGCTGCCGAGGTTCAGGGCCAGGGTATCGAGGCTGGACAGTTCGCCGGCCTGGTTGTCCAGATGGGCCCAGGTGGCGTTCAGCGCGCCCTGGCTGGTGATCTGGCCACGGTCGCCGTTGAGCAGTTGGCCACCGGTGAGGGTCATGCTCCCGTCGGCGAGGACCTTGCCCTGCTGGCGGTTGTCCAGGGTCGCGGCGTTGACGCTGAGGTCGCGCCCGGCACTGAGGCTGCCGCCCTGGTTGTCCAGGCGGCTGCCGGTGGAGACGCTCAGGTCGCCGCTGGCGATCAGGCGCTGGTTGCGGTTGTCCACCGCACCGGCGCTGATCTTCAGGTCGGCGCCGGCCACGCGCTGACCATCGATGTTGATACCCGCCTGGATACCGCCAAGGTTGCTCAGTTGACCAGCCGCGTCTAGTTGTACCGAACCTGCAGCGGTCAGCCCCTGCCGGTTGACCAGCTCGCCGCGACTGTCCAGCTGCAATCGCTGGCCGGCATGCACCGGGCCCTGCGCATCGATAGCTGCCGCCTGCAGGCGTACATCGCCAGTGGCGCTGGCCTGGGCCATGCGCAACTGGCCGTTGGCCTCGAGCTGGATATCGCCGCCGCTGGCGATCATCCGCCCGTCCAGGCGCACGCCCACCCCGGCCTCGGTACCCACCAGCCTGACCGCGCCGGCATACATGCCGCCCAAGGCGCTGGAGTCGATGGCCAGGCTCGGCTTGGTACTGCCGTCGTCCTGGCGCGCCGTGGCCGCCAGGGTGCGTGCATCGACATCGTTGCGCCCGGCGACGATGGCCAGGTTGCGCGCCTGGATCTCGGCGTTGATTTTCGTGCTGCGGGCAATCAGCTCGAAGCTGTCGACATTGCTGGCGTTGAGCCCCGCCCCTTCGATGGCGATATGGCCCTGGTCGACCTGGTAACGGCTCAGCTGGCCGTTCTCGAGCACCGGCTTGCCGGTGCTGAGCGTGGCCTGTGGCGTGTTGATGAAGCCGCAGCCATCGCAGGTGATGCCGTGGGGGTTGGCGACGATGACATGCGCCCCGCGTCCGGCCACTTCGGTGTAGCCGCGCAGCTGGCTGGCGTTGGCGCCGTTGACCTCGTTGAGGATGACGCTGGCCGCCGTCCCCCGCAGGTTCGGGTTGCCGAGGATGATGCCGCCCAGCTGGGTGGCCTGGGTGCGGTCGGTGGCGTTGTTGAGGATCAGCCCCTGCTGGCCGACGTTGTAGTCGCTGAACTGGTTGTGCGACAGGCCGCTGCCGTTGGGCGCGGCGATGTTGACGATGGGCACGCCGTTGCCCGCCTGCCCCAGGCTGGTGCCCGGCCCGCTGACCACCACGCCTTCGGCGGCCTGTGCCCAAAGCGGCTGCCAGAACATGGCGTTGGCCAGCAGCAGCGCCAGACCGCGCTTGGGCAACCCGCAGAACTGCTCGCGCGGCTGAATTTTGGCCGAGCGTTGGCGGGCCAGGAAGGCAAACAGGCGGACGTCCATGTCAGGTCTCGTGAATCAGGCGGTCAGGTACTCATGCTTGCCAGCGCTACGGCAAACATGGGCGAAAAAGAGCGTGAGATACTATTTAGCCATCACTGAAGCGTCAAATTAATATCGTCAAAAAATAGTATCTGGATGACGGCACCTGTCCCGCCAGTCGCCCGCGCTGAACTTCCGGCCAGCCAGCGATCTCCACCGCAGGAATCGACTGACAAGGGAACCAAAGGATGAAACCGCTACCCTGCATCCTCTGCGCGACAGCCCTGCTCTGCGCGCAGCCCATCTGGGCCTGCACACCGGAAGAGGCCACACAGAAAAGAGAGCAATTGGCAGGCCTGGTGAGCCAGTTGACCGAGCAGAACGCTCAAAAGGCCAAGGAGATCAATGAGGAGCTCCAGCACATGGACCTCGGCACCGCCAGCAAGGACCTGCCGGACAAGTGCCAGTTGATCGACAAGCGCATCCAGGAGCTGAAGGAGGCGGAAAGGAAAACCTGACCGCGCCCGGATCAACGCCGCTGCTGGGCCTGCATGTACTGACGAAGCAACTGGTTGATGCGGGTCTGGTAGCCGGCGCCCTGCTCCTTGAACCAGATCAGTACATCGGCATCCAGGCGGATGGTCACTGTATGCTTGGCCGGCACCCGCAGTTCGGCGCGGCGGAAGAAGTCATCGTCGAGTTCGGGGATGTCCGAGGTATCGACCGGGGCTTGGTCTCGCTCACAGCTTCTGGACGGTTTCGACATAGCGCGTTACCTCACGTCGAGTGGCTCTTCTGGCGGAAATGATGCGGATCACATCACCCTGCCGTTCGGTGTAGGCGACCACGCTGACCCAGGCATTGATCCAGCCCATGCCGATCCAGCGTGCCTCCGGGTACTCGAATCGCTCATCCCGCAGCGCCAGCATCGGCTGACGGAGCATCTCGGGCACATCGTTGAAGTCGATACCGTGCTTGCGGATGTTGAGCTGGTTCTTTTCCTCGTCCCATTCAAATCGCACGGGACAATCGTATTTACAGCTGTACATACGCTACTCCTCCTTGACTGCACATGCCAGAGGAGTGTGGCGCTCGGGCGACAAAATGCCCGGGCTGGAAGAGGGTTTGGGAAATGGGCTACGCGCCCTGGGGAAGGAGGTGAAGCAACCCGCCACCGTTGCAGTGGCGGGCTCATTGCAGGAAGTGCTTACTCAGCTGCCGGCTTGCGCTTTTTCAGCGGTGCCAGGCCATCGGCGCTGGCCAGCGGCGCATTGGCCTTCGGCTTGGCGGACGGCTTGCGCTTGGCGGCGCCTTTCTTGTCGGCGCCCGCCTTCTTCTCGGTCTTTTTCTTCTTGGTGCCGGCAGCCTTGCCCGACGCCTTGACCTTCTTCGGACCGTTATAGGTACCCTTGACCTCCTTGATGACGCGGCGCTCGAACTGCTGCTTGAGGTAGCGTTCGATGCTCGACATCAGGTTCCAGTCGTTGTGGGTGATCAGCGAGATCGCCAGCCCTTCGCCGCCGGCACGGCCGGTGCGACCGATACGGTGCACGTACTCGTCGCCGCTGCGTGGCATGTCGAAGTTGATCACCAGATCGAGGCCGTCGATATCCAGGCCGCGGGCCGCGACGTCAGTGGCCACCAGCACCTTGGAGCCGCCGTCCTTGAAGCGGTCGATGGCTAGCTTGCGGTCCTTCTGGTCCTTCTCGCCGTGCAGGACGAACGCCTTGACCTCCTTGGCCACCAGGTGGCCGTAGATGCGGTCGGCCAGGGCGCGGGTGTTGGTGAAGATGATTGCCTTCTTGTAGGTCTCGTTGGCCAGCAGCCACTGCACGATCTGCTCTTTGTGCTGGTCGTGGTCAGCGGTGATGATCTGCTGGCGGGTGCCTTCGGCGAGCTGCGAGACGCTGTTGAGCATCAGGTGCTCAGGGTCTTTGAGCACCTTGCCGATGATGTCGCGCAATGCCGCGCCACCAGTGGTGGCCGAGAACAGCAAGGTCTGCTTGCGGTTTTCGCACTCTTTGCACAAGCGTTCCATGTCTTCGGCGAAGCCCATGTCGAGCATGCGGTCGGCTTCGTCGAGGATCAGCACGTCAACGTGGGACAGGTCGAGGTTGCCGGCATTGAGCTGCTCGAGCAGTCGGCCTGGGGTGCCGATCAGCACGTCCGGCACCTTGCGCAGCATTGCCGCCTGTTCCTTGAAGTCTTCACCGCCGGTGACCAGCCCCGACTTGATGTAGGTGAACTGCGAGAACAGCTGCACCTGCTTGAGGGTCTGCTGGGCCAGCTCGCGGGTCGGTAGCAGGATCAGCGCACGGATTTCCACGCTCGGGCCGCTGCGGTCGACCAGGCGGTTGAGCAGTGGCAGCACGAAGGCGGCAGTCTTGCCGCTGCCGGTCTGCGCCGTCACCCGCAGGTCACGCCCTTGCAGGGCCAGGGGAATGGCCGCCGCCTGCACCGGGGTCGGCTCGACAAATTTCAGCTCGGCCACGGCTTTGAGCAGGCGTTCGTGCAGGGCGAATTGGGAAAACACGGGGTAACCTCGGGCAAGTGCGAAAAATTCAGTTGCATAGGGTAACGTTTTCCGTGGCCAGAACCGAATTTCTTTTGGCAACTTTGCGCCGATCCACGCTCTAATAACGCTTCGAACCGCAACACAGACCGTTTCCAAGCCCATGGACATCCAACGCTTCTGGCGTGACGCCCTCGACCTCTGGGGCACGCTCGACCAACACTCGCTGCTGCACGCCGCCCTCGGCCTGGCCGTGCTGCTGCTCGTCTCGCTGCTGATCGGCCGCCTGGCGCGCTTCCTGATCCTGCACTCCACCCGCCTGCTTGGCCGCCAACAGGCACTCCGGTGGCTGGACGACCTGCGTCACAACAAAGTATTCCATCGTCTGGCCCAGACAACACCGTCACTGGTGGTGCAGTTCGGCCTGAAGCTGGTGCCGGAGCTGTCGGCCGCCGCCCAGCATTTCCTCGGCAACGTCGCCCTGGCCGTGACGCTGCTGTTCATGACCCGCGCCCTGTCCTGCCTGCTCGACGCGCTGCTGGACATCTACGCCCGCACCGAACATGCCCGCACCCGCTCGATCAAGGGCTACATGCAACTGGCCAAGATGATGCTGTGGATCTTTGCCGCCATTGTCATCGTCGCCACCCTGATCGACCGCTCGCCACTATTGCTGCTGTCCGGTCTGGGCGCCATGTCGGCGGTGCTGCTGTTGGTGTACAAGGACACCCTGCTGTCGTTCGTCGCCAGCGTGCAACTGACCAGCAACGACATGCTGCATGTCGGCGACTGGATCGAGATGCCCCAGGCCGGCGCCGACGGCGACGTGGTCGACATCACCCTGCACACGGTCAAGGTGCAGAACTTCGACAAGACCATTGTCTCCATTCCCACCTGGCGCCTGATGAGCGAGGCGTTCCGCAACTACCGCGGCATGCAGCAGTCCGGCGGACGGCGGATCAAGCGCAGCTTGTTCATCGATGCCGCGGGCGTACGTTTCCTGACCCAGGAAGAAGAACAGCGCCTGGGCCAGGTGCGTCTGCTCGGCGACTACCTGGCCGGCAAGCGCCAGGAGCTGCGTGAATGGAACGAAGCCCAGGGCCACAACGCCGGGCTGTCGGCCAACCGCCGACAGTTGACCAATATCGGTACCTTCCGCGCCTTCGCCCTGGCGTACCTGAAGAGCCACCCCAACGTGCACCCGAACATGACCTGCATGGTCCGCCAGATGCAGACCACCGCCGAAGGCGTGCCGCTGGAGATCTACTGCTTCACCACCACCACGGTGTGGGCCGAATACGAGCGCATCCAGGGCGATATCTTCGACTACCTGTTGGCCGTGCTACCGGAGTTCGGGCTGAGCCTTTATCAGCAGCCCAGTGGTAATGACATGCGTGCGGGGCTAGCGGCCAGGCCGCCTTTGGTGACCTCGATGCGGGCATTCGACGAGGCCTGATCTTGGGCGGGCGTAGGATCGGGCTTGCCCCGCGAAAAGGCTGATACGGCCATCGCGGGGGCAAGCCCGCCCCACGAATCGCTGAGGAACGGAAAGTTTTTCAGCTGTGCACAATGAACTTGTGTTCACACAAACCATAAAGAAACAATTAGTTACAAGTATTTCAGAATTATTAAACGCCAACCTTCGAGAAATACGAATACCCGCCTCTCCCCGCTTCTCCTAACCTGCAGCGAACAGGTCGCCCCAATGACAGGCGGCACGGTATCGGACAAAGGACTGCGAGCAAGCGATGCGTCAGGACATCTCCCTGGAAAAACCACTCGACGAACCGGACCGCAGCGACCCAGCCGACCGCCGCAAGGCATTGGCCGCCGGCAGCCTGGCCCATGGCGTGCACGATGGCCTGACCGACGTAATCTATGTGCTGCTGCCTATCTGGCAGGCGGCCTTCGGCCTGAGCTATGCCCAGGTCGGCCTGCTGCGCGGCGCCTACGCCGGGATGATGGCCGGCTTCCAGTTGCTGGCCAGCCGCGGCGCGCGCAAATGGGGCCGCGAGACCCTGCTTGTCAGGGGCACTGCCCTAGCGGGCTTCGCCTACCTGCTGGCGGCCCAGGCCACGGACATAAATCTACTGTTGCTGGCTCTCATGATCGGTGGCCTTGGCGCCAGTACCCAGCACCCACTGGCTTCAGCGCTGGTCTCAGACGCCTACGAGGGCAGCGGGCGGGTCAAGCAGGCACTGGCCCAGTACAACTTTGCCGGGGATATCGGCAAGGCGGTCATCCCCGGCCTGACCGGGGTGGTGCTGGTCTACATCTCCTGGCAGACCAATGCCACCCTGCTCGGCATGCTCGGCATCGCCGCCGCCTTCGCCTTGTGGTGGCTGATGCCGAAGAGCCAGGCGCACGAAGCCGCCAGCAAGAAGACCAAGGTCGCCGACGCGATCGGCACCCCAGCCGGCCTGATGGCGCTGATCGCCACCGGCAGCATCGACAGCGGCGTACGCATGGGCTTTCTGACTTTCCTGCCGTTCCTGCTGCAGAGCAAGGGCGCCAGCACCGAGCACATTGGTCTGGCCCTGGCCCTGCTGTTCATCGGCGGCGCCTTCGGCAAGCTGTTTTGCGGCTACCTGGGCGCGCGCCTGGGGCCGGTGCGCACGGTGATCTGCACGGAAGTGCTGACCGCGCTGCTGATCCTGCTGGCATTGGTATTGCCCTATGGCCCCCTGATGCTGGTGATGCCGCTAATCGGCGTGGCGCTCAACGGCACCTCATCGGTGCTTGGCGGCCTGGTTCCGGATTTCGCCCCACGGGAGCGGCGCGACCGGGTATTCGCCTGGTTCTACACCGGCACCGTTGGGGGTGGCGCCCTCTCCCCGGTGCTGATCGGCGCGATATCCGACCAGGCCGGCGTCACCGAAGGCCTGGTGGTGCTGGCCTGCGTGCTGCTGCTGACCTTGCCGCTGTGCCTGGTGATCTACAACGGCATGAAGGGACTGCCGCGCCGCTGATCCGCAACATCGGTCCAGATCGAGAACAACAAGGACGTGAACCATGAGCAACGGACTGTCGCAACGATCCGCGCGTATCAGCGCGCCCGGCACCTCGAGCATGCGCAGCAAGGCCAACGCCCTGCGTGACGCCGGCATCAAGGTGATCAACTTCGCCGCCGGCGAGCTGTCCAGCGACGCCGCCCCGGACATGCGCCAAGGCGCCATCGCGGCGGTCCACGAACAGTGGAACCGCTACACCCCGCCACTGGGCAATCCGCGGCTGCGCCAGGCCCTGGCCAGCAGCGTCAGCCAGCGCCTGGGCGTCGACTACGACGCCGATGAGATCGCGGTGTCCAGTGGTGCCAAGCAAGCCCTGTTCAACAGCGCCATGGTACTGCTCGATCCGGGTGATGAAGTGATCATCCCGCGGCCCTACTGGGAGACCTTCCCCACCCAGGTCGAACTGACCGGCGCCCGTCCGGTGTTCGTCGACACCAAAGGCGACAACCACAGCCTGCGCGGCGCGGCGGTCAAGGCCGCCGTGTCGCCGCGCAGCAAAGCGATCATCATCAACACCCCCAACAACCCCACCGGGGTGGTCTATGACCCGCGGGAACTGGTCGCCATCGGTGAGCTGGCCCTGAAACACAAGCTCTGGGTGATCTTCGACGAGTGCTACCGCAGCCTGCTGCGCGATGGCCAGCAACATCACAACCTGGTCGCACTGCTGCCCGAGCTCAAGGCCTCGACCATCATCATCGACTCGTTCTCCAAGAGCCAGGCGGTCACCGGCTGGCGCCTGGGCTATGCCTGTGCGCCGAAGGCGGTGATCACGGCCATGCACAACCTGCAGGCCCACACCACCTCCAATCCCAGCAGCCTGGCCCAGTACGCGGCGCTCAACGCACTGCATGGCGACGGTGCGCGGCAGTTCGGTGCGGAGGTCAATGCCCAGCTTGATCGGCAGCTGGCTATCGCCACGGCGCTGCTTGGCAAGCTCGAGTCCATCCGCTTTTCGCCACCGCAGGGCGCGTTCTACCTCTACCTGGATATCACCCGCCTGCTCGGCAAACGCTACCAGGGCGAGGCGATCCGCGACGCCAGCCACCTCTGCGAGCTGTTGCTGACCGAGGCGCGCATCGCCCTGGTGCCTGGCTGCAGCAATGGCGACCCGTGCGCCGTGCGCCTGTCCTACTCGGTAAGCCCGCAGGACCTCGAGGAGGGCCTAAGACGCTTCACCGACTTTATAGCAACGCTTGCCTGACCCCGGACTTTCCACCACCCGCGAGAACATGACATGAAGAAAACGGATTTCATGCTGTCATTCGTCGACCAGGCCCTGACCGATGTGCAGGACAAACGGCTGGCCAGCGCCCTGAAAAAAGGCTTCGAGGTGCACGCCGACCTGCTGGAGGGTTACCTCGACACCTACCAGCGCATCACCGCCAGGCCCTGGTCACGGGAAAGCCTGTGCACCTTCTTCTGTGGCTGGCGCAGCCCGGACGGTGCCGCCCATGCAGTTTCAAGCATCATCGTGCGCTTGCTGCAGGAGTCCGAGGCCATCGACGATCCCCAGGCCCGGCTGCTGTTGCTGGACGCCGCCCGTCACTGCGGCGAGATCATCGTCGAGGACATCGGCCTGGGCGAGATGCACGGCCACCCGCACCACTCCAAGCTGTATGCGCGCATGGCCACCGCCATCTGCGGTTCGGAGGACTGGCGTCTGCAGGACCGCTACCTGAACCCGGTGACCAAGGAATTCTCCACCTGGGTAGGCAGCAAGCGGCCGCTCGCCCCGCAACTGGTCGAGGCCATCGAGATGATGGCGATGACCGAGTTGTTCAATACCGGGGAGTACAACATGATGACGCCCCTGTGGAAGGACTGGCTCAAGGAGGCGCAAGGCAAGACGGCGGGCGAGGCGCATCGCATCGCCTCGTTCCTCAGCGTGCATTGCGGCGCGGTCGAGGCACAGCATTTCTTCCATGCCACCAGCGCCCTCGAACTCTATTGCCGCGCCACCCACCAGGCACTGGACCACACCCGCATCGAGGCACTGTCCTGCGAATACGTGAAAAGAGCCTGCGAACACCTGAACAAGATGGAGTCGGTGCTCGCCGCCTGAAGAACACCTCACAACAGGGATGAGGCATATGAACGTGATCAAGCGTGACGCACGCATCGACCTGCGGCAGTTGCTCAGTGAAAAAGCCTGCCTGCGGGTACTCGAGGCACACAGCCCGATCTCGGCCATGCTGGCCAAGAGCGTGCGCCTCGGCGCCGGCGACACCAGCCTGGGCTACGATGCCATCTGGTCCAGCTCGCTGACCGACTCGACCCAGCGCTGCCTGCCGGACATCGAGATTCTCTCGCCCAGCGACCGCCTGGAACGGCTGAACGAAATCCTCGCGGTCTGCGACCTGCCGCTGATCTACGACGCCGACACCGGCGGCAAGATCGAGCATTTCGCCATCCATGTGCAATGGCTGGCCCGCGCCGGGGTGTCGGCGATAGTCATCGAAGACAAATGCGGGCTGAAAAAGAACTCGCTGTTGGGCCTGAGCGTGCATCAGGAGCAGGAAACCGTCGAACACTTCTGCGACAAGATCAGGGTCGGCACCCATCATCGCCTGGGAGGCTCGATGATGATCTTCGCCCGCTGCGAGAGCCTGATCCTGGAAAAAGGCCTTGACGACGCCCTCGCGCGCTGTCGGGCCTACACCCAGGCCGGCGCCGACGGCATCATGATCCACAGCCGCAAGAGCACAGGCGAGGAGATCCTCGAATTCGCCCGCCGCTTCAAGCAGACCCATCCGCACACACCCCTGGTCTGCGTGCCGACCAGCTATCCGCAACTGACCTTCTCGTGCCTGGCCGATGCCGGTTTCAATGCGGTGATCTACGCCAACCACATGCTGCGCGGCGCCTACTCGGCCATGCGCCAGGTCGCCACCAGCATCCTCGAGCACGACCGGGCCTATGAAATCGAGCCGGCCTGCATGCCCATCGATGAAATCCTCAGCCTGGTGCCCGGTACACGATGACCACGCCATCGGGGCCGCTGCACGGCCCCTTTGCCGGTTTTGTTCAGGCGGCGCTCAGGTAGGAAACCAGGTCGGTGACATGCCGAGGCATGCGTTCGAAATGCCTGACCAACATCATGTGCTGCTGGCGCGCCCAGGTTTCATCGAGGCGTCGGGCCACCAGGCCACAGACATCGAGATAGGGCTGCACCGCCGCATCCGATGCGATACCGATACCGACTCCTTCGGCGATCATCCGGCATAGCGACTCGGCCCCGGACACCTTGATCCTGAACTGGGCCACGATGCCATCGATATCGGCCTGCTGCTCGATCAGACGGCACAATGTGCTGTCGGTCGCCAACCCGACCTGCGGGTGGCGCAGCACGTCGCCCAGGCGCAATGAAGCGCTGGCAACCAATGCGTGATGCCTGGGCAGCACCGCGACATAGTTGAGCACCGGCAGGGTGATCGAGGCGCACCCCTCGACAGGGTCGCTGCCGACCACCACGCCCATGTCAACGGCGCCCTCGCGAATGCCGCGCACGATATCCCCGGCCGTGCGTTGCTGCAGGTCGATGGCGACATTGGCGTGATCGGCGAGATAGCGCACCAACCGGCGCTGGGTCGACTCGAATGCGCTGAAGCCTGCGACATACATGCGCATGCTTGCCCCGTCAGCCTCTTCGCGGTGGTCGAATTCGGCCTTGAGCACTTCGAGCTGGCGCAGGATCTTGCGGGCATGGATCAACAACCGCTGACCTGCCAGGGTCAGCACCAGCCCTTTGTGCTGGCGATGAAAAAGCCCCTCCCCAAGCTCGTTTTCCATCGACTTGATGCGCATGCTGGCGGCCCCTGGCGAGAGGCATGCACGCTTGGCGCCCTGGGTCAGGCTGGGGGACTCGGCGATCTTGATGAACAGTTTCAGGTCGGTCAGGTCAAGGTTCACGGTCTCTTCCTTGTAGTGTCAGGCAAATCCATTGTCGGTACGGGCGATCTTGAGCCGCCTGCGTCCATCTTGCCTGTCACCGCCGGCCGGGCAAAGCCTGCCTTGGTATTGCCCGCGTGAATGACCAAGGCGCCCATGCGGGCGCCTCTTGCGCAGATATCTCAGCGCGACGAGGCGGTCCCCGGCAGCCCTGCACGCGGACCGCCCAAGCGGCTCAACCAGACCGACGCCAGGATCACCGTACCGCCAATGGCCAGGCGCCCCAGCGGCTCGTCCTGGTTCCAGATGAGCAGATTGAGCAGCAAGCCCACCGGCACATGCAGGTTGTTCATCACCGCCAGGGTACCGCCGGAGACCAGGCAGGCACCCTTGTTCCACCAGTACAACCCCAATGCAGTCGGACACAGGCCGAGAAACAGCAGCACCAGCCACTGTGTGTCGGTGCTCGGCAGGTGCTGGGCATTGCCGAACAGCAGGAAGGCCGGCAATACCACCAGCAACGCGCCCAGGTAGAAATAGCCGAACCGGCGGTAGTGCGGCAGGTCGCTGGGGTGGCGGGCCACCAGATGGCGGTACAGCACCTGCCCGGCGGCATAGGTGAAGTTGGCCAGCTGCAGCAGCAGGAAACCGATGAAGAACTCGCCGGTAACCGTGTCGAAACGGATTACCGCCGCGCCGGCCACTGCCACCAGGGCGGCAAGCAGCGCCCAGGGATTGAACCGGCGGTTCAGGGCATCCTCGATCAAGGTCACATGCAACGGGGTGAGGATGGTGAACAGCAGTACCTCCGGCACCGTCAGCACGCGGAAGCTGAGGTACAGGCAGACATAGGTGATGCCGTACTGCAGCGCGCCGATCAGCAGCATCGAGCGCATGAAGCGCGGCTCGACCTGGCGCCAGCGGGTCAGTGGCAGGAACACCAAGCCGGCCAGCAGCACGCGGGCCAGCACGGCGAAATAGCTATCGACGTGGCCGGCCAGGTATTCGCCGATCAGGTTGAAGGAATACGCCTGGATCAGCGCGACGATTATCAGGTAGCCCATGGTTGGCCCTCGTGGATCAAGGCGGGGACCTTAGCGGGTTGGGCCTGGGCAGTTCAACCATGGGGATTGTGGGGCTGCTGCGCAGCCCATCGCCGGCAAGCCTGCTCCCACACCGACCGCACAATTTTCAAGGACTGCGCTGTATCGATGAGCTGGCTTGTCGGCGATCAGGCCAGCACAGGATGCGCACTTTCTGCGAGCAAAAAAAGCCCGGCCATCTCTATGGCCGGGCAGGCACACCCAAAGGAGCAACAAGGTGTCAGGGTTGGGAATTCGTCGCGGCTCAGGCCACCGCGGCCAGTCTGGCCTTGGCCTGGTTCAGGCCCTTTTCGTGGAACTCGCCGCTCATGTTCAGGCCTTCGGCATGGATGAAGTCCACATCGTGGATACCGATGAAGGCCATCACCTGGCGCAGGTAGGGTTCCTGATGATCGCTGCTGGCACCGGCATGGATACCGCCGCGGGCGGTCAGCACGATGGCGCGCTTGCCATTGAGCAAGCCCTGTGGGCCGGTCGGGGTGTACTTGAAGGTGATGCCGGCGCGCAGCACGTGGTCCAGCCAGGCCTTCAGGGTGCTGGGGATGGTGAAGTTGTACATCGGCGCGGCCATCACCAGCACGTCGGCGGCCAGCAACTCGTCGGTCAGCGCGTTGGAGCGCTCCAGTGCCTCACGCTCTGTGGCGCTGCGCTGCTCCTCGGGTTTCATCCAGCCGCCGAGCAAGTTGGCGTCCAGGTGCGGCACGGGGTTCACCGCCAGGTCGCGCACCGTGATCTCGTCGGCCGGATGCGCCGCTTGCCATTGCTGGATGAAATCCAGGGTCAGTTGGCGAGAAACGGAATGCTGCTGGCGGGCGCTGCTTTCGATGATCAGTACGCGGGACATGTGTGCCTCCATCGGCGGTAAGGGTGGCGATTCGATGGAGGTGAGATTAGAGGTTGACCTATCGATAAAAAAGCGTAAAAAGTGGGATCAACCTATCGATTAACCTGTTTTATTCCGCTTTGCAGTCGAGCACGATGCGCAGTTTGATGATCTGCCGGTTGAACTTCGCGGTGACATCCACGCTTCTGCCCGCAGGCACGTTGACCCGGCGCACCCTCGGTGCCTCAGGGCCGTTGCGGAAGGTGACCTTGCACGCCGCCGGCACCTGCCCATAGTTGTTGAGGCTGATCGAGCCGATGTCATAGGCCGTGTCGTAGGCGGTGTAGTCGACCTTGACCCCGGTCAGCTCCTTCTCCACGTCGATCGGGTAAGCCATTGCCCCGAGGGGCAGGCACAACAGCAAAGCCGCACAACATTTCTTCATACGGGCGCTCTCCTTGGGAAGAGCGCAGCTTAGGACAACAGGAGCCCTGGATGAAAGCACCGCGCGTTACCCTGGATCAGTGGCGGACCCTGCAGGCGGTGGTCGACCACGGCGGGTTCGCCCAGGCCGCAGAGGCCCTGCACCGCTCGCAATCGTCGGTGAGCTACACCGTGGCGCGCATGCAGGAGCAGCTGGGCGTGCCGCTGCTGCGCATCGACGGGCGCAAGGCGGTCCTGACCGAAGCTGGCAGCGTGCTGCTGCGCCGTTCGCGGCAACTGGTCAAGCAGGCCAGCCAGCTGGAAGACCTGGCGCATCACATGGAGCAGGGTTGGGAAGCCGAGGTGCGCCTGGTGGTCGACGCCGCCTACCCCAGCGCCCGCCTGGTGCGCGCCCTGGCAGCGTTCATGCCGCAGAGTCGCGGGTGCCGGGTGCGCCTGCGCGAAGAGGTGCTGTCCGGCGTCGAGGAAGTGCTGCACGAAGGCATCGCCGACCTTGCCATCAGCAGCTTCAACATCGGTGGCTACCTGGGTACCGAACTCAGCCCGGTGGAGTTCATCGCCGTCGCCCACCCTGAACACGCCCTGCACCGCATGGGCCGCGAAATCACCTTCCAGGACCTGGAAAGCCAGTTGCAGGTGGTGATCCGCGACTCCGGTCGGGCCCAGCCACGTGATGTCGGCTGGCTAGGCGCCGAGCAGCGCTGGACGGTAGGCAGCCTGGGCACCGCGGCGACCTTCGTCGGCAGCGGCCTGGGCTTTGCCTGGCTGCCCCGGCACATGATCGAGCGCGAGCTGCGCGAAGGCGTGCTCAAGCCCCTGCCGCTGGATCAGGGGGGCAGCCGCCATCCACTGTTCTACCTTTACTCCAGCAAGGAAAAGACCTTGGGCCCGGCCACGCAGATCCTTATCGAACTGCTGCGCAACTTCGACACCGCGCCGCTGGACGTGCCCTTCGCAGCCCCCCCGCAAGCCTGAGAGGACCGCGCCCATGGCCGTTTTCGAACACCAAGGATGCCAGTTGCATTACGAGGAACACGGTCAGGGCGAGCCCCTGGTGCTACTGCACGGGCTGGGTTCGAGCAGCCAGGACTGGGAACTGCAGGTGCCCGAGCTCGCCCGCCAGTACCGGGTGATCCTCATGGACATCCGCGGCCACGGGCAATCGTCCAAGCCTCGCTCGGGCTACCAGATAAAGACCTTCAGCGAGGATCTCCTGGCTCTGCTCCGTCACCTGGACACCGGCCCGGTGCACTTCGTCGGTCTGTCCATGGGCGGCATGCTCGGCTTCCAGTTCGCCGTCGACCACCCCGAGTGGCTGCGCAGCCTGTGCATCGTCAACAGCGCCCCGGAGGTCAAGCGCCGCACCCGCAGCGACTGGATCTGGTGGCTCAAGCGCTGGAGCCTGGCGCGCCTGCTCAGCGTCGAGACCGTCGGCAAGGGCCTGGCCGAACGGCTGTTTCCCAAGCCGGAGCAGGCCGAACTGCGGCGCAAGATGGCCGAACGCTGGGCGCGCAACGACAAGCGTGCGTACCTGAAAAGCTTCGACGCCATCGTCGACTGGGGCGTACAGGAACGCATCGGCCAGATCCGCTGTCCCACCCTGGTGATCGCCGCCGACCACGATTACACACCGATACAACTCAAGGAGCGTTACGTCGCCCTGATGCCCAACGCCAGACTGGCGGTCATCGACGATTCGCGGCACGCTACGCCCCTGGACCAACCTGAGGTCTTCAACCAGACCCTGCTGCAGTTCCTCGCAGCCGCTTCCACCCCTCAAGGATCATTGAGCCCATGCTGAAAAAACTTCTGCTCACCGCCTGCTCGGTCGCCTTCGCCACCAGCGTCATGGCCTCGGACAAAACCCCGCATGTGCTGCTGGACACCAGCTTCGGCCAGGTCGAAATCGAGCTGAACGCAGAAAAAGCGCCGATCAGTACCAAGAACTTCCTCCAGTACGTCGACAGCGGCTTCTACAACAACACCATCTTCCACCGTGTGATCCCGGGCTTCATGGTCCAGGGCGGTGGCTTCACCGACCAGATGGTGCAGAAGAGCACCCAGGACCCAATCCGCAACGA
Organism: Pseudomonas sp. BJa3; assembly: GCF_026343815.1. Lineage (NCBI taxonomy): Bacteria > Pseudomonadati > Pseudomonadota > Gammaproteobacteria > Pseudomonadales > Pseudomonadaceae > Pseudomonas > Pseudomonas sp. BJa3. The sequence continues at coordinate 17,876 of NZ_JAOXMC010000024.1, forward strand.
GGCCAGCAACGGCCTGCAGAACACCCGTGGCACCCTGTCCATGGCGCGTACCTCCGACCCGAACTCGGCCACCAGCCAGTTCTTCATCAACGTCGCCGACAACGACTTCCTCAACCCGGGCCGCGACCGTGGCTACGCGGTGTTCGGCAAGGTGACCAAGGGCATGGAGGTGGTCGACCAGATCGTCAACTCGCCGACCACCGTCAAGAAAGGCATGCGCGATGTGCCGGCGGATCCGGTCTACATCAAGTCGGCCAAACGCATCGATTGATCCCGCGCCGCACAGGGACGTGAGTCGGGTCGAACAGGAGTGTCGTCACCCATGCTGTACCGTCGTTTCGAGCAGTTGATCGACATCTTCCGCGAGGCGCCGAGCGAGGCGCCTCCCGGCAAGGTCTGGCCCTTCTATCTCTATTATTTGCGCCAGGTCTGGCCGAGCTTCGTTGCCTTGCTGATCGTCGGGCTGATCGCCTCGCTGATCGAGGTGGCGCTGTTCAGCTACCTGAGCCGGATCATCGACCTGGCCCAGGGCACGCCCAACGCCAACTTCTTCAGCGAGCACAGTGGCGAGCTGATCTGGATGCTGGTGGTGGTGCTGGTGCTGCGGCCGGTGTTCTTTGGCCTGCACGACCTGCTGGTGCACCAGACCATCAGCCCGGGCATGACCAGCCTGATCCGCTGGCAGAACCACACCTATGTGCTCAAGCAGAGCCTGAACTTCTTCCAGAGCGACTTCGCCGGACGCATCGCCCAGCGCATCATGCAGACCGGCAACTCCCTGCGCGATTCGGCGGTGCAGGCGGTGGACGCGCTGTGGCATGTGCTGATCTATGCCATCAGCGCACTGGTGCTGTTCGCCGAGGCCGACTGGCGGCTGATGCTGCCGCTGCTGGTGTGGATCGCCTGCTATATCGGCGCGCTGTACTACTTCGTGCCACGGGTCAAGGAACGCTCGGTGATCTCCTCCGACGCCCGTTCCAAGCTGATGGGGCGCATCGTCGATGGCTACACCAACATCGCCACGCTCAAGCTGTTCGCCCACACCGACTACGAGCAGCAGTACGCCCGCGAGGCGATCAGCGAACAGACCGAGAAGACCCAGCTGGCCTCGCGGGTGATCACCAGCATGGACGTGGTCATCACCTCGCTGAACGGCCTGCTGGTGGTCGCGACCACAGGCCTTGCCCTGTGGCTGTGGAGCCAGTCGCTGATCAGCGTCGGTGCCATCGCCCTGGCCACCGGCCTGGTGATCCGCATCGTCAACATGTCCGGCTGGATCATGTGGGTGGTCAACGGCATCTTCGAGAACATCGGCATGGTCCAGGACGGCCTGCAGACCATCGCCCAGCCGGTCACCGTCAGCGACAGGCCCCACGCGCCGGCACTCAAGGTCAGCCGCGGCGCGGTGCGCTTCGACCATGTCGACTTCCACTACGGCAAGGGCGGCAAGGTGATCGATGCCTTGAACCTGGATATCCGCCCCGGCGAGAAGATCGGCCTGATCGGCCCGTCCGGCGCCGGCAAGTCGACCCTGGTCAACCTGCTGCTGCGCCTGTACGACATCGACAGCGGGCGCATCCTCATCGACGGCCAGGATATCGCCGAGGTCAACCAGGCCAGCCTGCGCGCGCAGATCGGCATGATCACCCAGGACACCTCGCTGCTGCACCGCTCGATCCGCGACAACCTGCTGTACGGCCGGCCGGATGCCAGTGACGAGGAAGTTTGGGAGGCTGTACGCCGGGCAAGGGCCGACGAGTTCATCCCGCAGTTGTCCGATGCCCAGGGCCGTACAGGCTTCGATGCCCATGTCGGCGAGCGCGGCGTGAAGCTCTCCGGCGGCCAGCGCCAGCGCATCGCCATTGCCCGGGTGCTGCTGAAGAACGCGCCGATCCTGATCATGGACGAGGCCACCTCGGCGCTGGACTCAGAGGTGGAGGCGGCGATCCAGGAGAGCCTGGAGACGCTGATGCAGGGCAAGACGGTCATAGCCATCGCACACCGCCTGTCGACCATCGCCCGCATGGACCGGCTGATCGTGCTGGACAAGGGACATATCGTCGAGAGTGGCAGCCACACCGAGCTATTGGCGCAGCGTGGCCTGTATGCGCGACTGTGGCATCACCAGACGGGTGGGTTCGTCGGGGTGGATTGAAGCCTGCCTGGTTGGAAGACGTGGGGCTTGCCCCGCGATGGCGGTGGCCAGGGCGGACGCCATCGCGGGGCAAGCCCGCTCCCACGCCCCGATTTCTTGTGGAAGGGGAATCAGTCCTGGCGGTACGGCAACATCTGCCGCGCCTCTTCGGCATACGCCCTCACCCCCGCCCGCTCCTGCAGCAGAAAATCCTCCACCGCCCGGCGCAATCCCGGATGCAGCAGGTAATGCCACGACCGCGTGATCACCGGCTCGAAGCCGCGAATCAGCTTGTGCTCACCCTGGGCCCCGGCATCGAAACGCTGCAGCCCTTCGCCTATGGCGAAATCCATGCCCTGGTAGAAACACGTCTCGAAGTGCAGACGGTCGAACTCATCCAGGCACCCCCAGTACCGCCCATACAGGCTGTCACCGCCGATCAGGCTGAGCGCCATGGCTACCTCGCGCCCCTGCTGGCGGGCGATGACCACCCGGATGGCCTCGGGCATGCGCTCGGCGATCAGGCTGAAGAATTCACGGGTAAGGTAGGGCGCGCGCCGGCGCACGGCGTAGGTGTTGGCGTAACACAGGTAGACAAAATCCCACTGCGCCTCGCTCAGCTCGTCGCCCCGATACCAGGCGAAGTCGATCCCCTGCCCCGCCACCTGTTCGCGCTCCTTGCGCATCTGCTTGCGCTTGCGTGAGCTGAGGGTGTCGAGAAAGTCCTGGAAGTCCCGATAACCCCGATTGCGCCAATGGAACTGGCAACCCAGGCGTTCCATCCAGCCTGGCAGACCGGCGAGGGCCTCATCCAGCGCAGTGTCGGTGAAGTTGATATGCGCACCCGACAGCCCCCCCTTACCCAGATACTCGGGGATGGCCTGCAACAGCAACAGGCCATCGCTCGGGTCGGCGGCCAACAGGCGTGGGCCGCTCACCGGGCTGAACGGCACCGCACCCAGCAGCTTGGGGTAGTAGGCGATACCTGCGCGCTCGCAGGCATCGGCCCAGCCGTGGTCGAACACGTACTCGCCGAAGGAATGCCATTTGCGGTACGCAGGCAGCAGCGCCCGCACCTCACCGTCGCGTTCCAGCACCAGGTGTTCGGCGGCCCAGCCAGTGTCAGGCACCACGCTGCCACTGTCCTCCATGGCCGTGAGGAAGGCATGGCGCAGGAACGGCTGGGCGTCAGGCACCAGCGCGTCCCAGGTGGTCGCCGGCAGGTCGCGCAGATGGGCAAGGCTGTGGAGGCTGATCACGTTTGCAACTCGCTGAAAAGAGAGTGCCAGTATTGCCAAGTCGACCGTGACACTCAAATGACGGCCGCTTTACTTAACAACAGTGCCACTGTTTAGACATTATTCTGTCATTAGCCCCCGCAATACTTGCGCCTGTTTTCCGGAACCCCAGAACCTGTCTAGTCAGGCCCTTTCCGAAGACATGCCAACTTGGGGGCGGGCGCTTGAGCCTCCCCACTTTTTCCAACAGGGAGAACCTTATGCGTCTTGTTTCTACACTTACCGGAGTGAGCCTCACCGGCATGATGCTGGCTCTGAGTACTCCGGCCAGTGCTGCTGTCGACGCCAAGCTGCTCGAAATGCTCCGCGCCAATGGCTCGATCAACCAGGCGCAGTACAACGAACTGCAGGGCGACCTGGCAAAGGAAACCAAGGAAAAGGCCGACCAGAAAGCCCAGTCCGAGCGCATGAGCTCGTTCGAACAGAAAGTGGCGTGGGCCGCCAAGACCCAGATCAAGGGTGATGTGCGCCTGCGTTACGAAGACGTCAACGTCGACAACCCGATCTCGCGCAGTGGCAACCAGGACCGTGAGCGCGTCCGCGCCCGTGTCGGCTTCTACAGCGAGATCAACCCGCAAGTGGATGCCGGCGTGCGTGTGGCCACCGGCAGCAGCGCCGATGCCCGCTCGACCAACCAGAGCCTGGACAACTACTTCGAGAAGAAATCGCTGTGGGTCGACCTGGCCTACCTCGACTGGCACCCGACCGCCATCCCCAACCTGCACCTGATCGGCGGCAAGATGGCCCAGCCATGGGTGAGCATGGGCGACATCATCTGGGACAGCGACATCAACCCCGAAGGCGTGGCGGTCACCTACAAGACCAACCTGGGCGCCACCGAACTGTTCGGCAGTGCCGGCCACTACACCCTCAAGGACAACGTCGACGGCGACGGCGTGCAGTTCAAGCACGACGCGCAGCTGTACCACGGCCAGCTGGGTGCCAAGTTCAACGCGGCCGACACCCTCAAGTTCACCGTGGGCGGCAGCATCTACGGCTACGACAACGACAAGGAGTCGACCGTCCTGCGTGCCTTGGGCAACACCACTAACGAGTTCAACCTGGTGGAAGGTTTCGGCCAGGTGGACTTCACCGGCTTTGCCATCCCGCTCTCGGCCTATGGCCAGTTCGTCAAGAACACCGAAAGCACTGACGGCAAGGACAAGGCCTGGCTGGCGGGCCTGAAAACCAAGGTCGGCGCCTGGAGCCTGGACTACAACTACCGCGACGTGCAGCGTAACGCGGTGGTCAGCGCCTTCACCGATTCCGACTTCGGCAACGGCTTCACCGGTTCGCGTGGCCACAAGTTCAAGGTCGGCTACGAGATCGACAAGAACTTCTCCCTGGGCGCGGCCTACCTGATGGCCAAGACCGACTTCTCCAACCTGCCGAACAGCGATGCTGACGTAGACACCCTGCAGGTGGATCTGGAAGCGAAGTTCTAAGCGCCAGGCTCCTTTGCTCCACCCTGAAGCGGGAAATGCTGACCCCATCCAGCATTTCCTGCTTTTTTTTGCCTGCAATGAACGTGGGAGCGGGCTTGCCCCGCGATGGCGTCATCAACCCTACCGCTGTGCAAGGGCTGATGACGCCATCGCGGGGCAAGCCCGCTCCCACGAGTCAGACAAGCATCAATGCTTGCGCAGGATCACGCTGCCAATCGAATAACCCGCGCCGAACGAGCTCAGCACACCCAGCGCCCCCTTGGCCAGGTCATCCTGGTACAGGTGGAAGGCAATCACCGACCCTGCCGAACTGGTGTTGGCATAACGGTCGAGGATCACCGGCGCCTCTTGCTCGTCCACTTCCCGGCCCAGGAGTTTCTTGACGATCAGGTGGTTCATGCTCAGGTTGGCCTGGTGCAGCCAGAAACGCTGGACGTCGCTCGGCTGCTGGCCGTTCTCTTCCAGATGCTGGCCGATCAGCTCGGCGACCTTGGGGCAGACTTCCTTGAACACCTTGCGGCCTTCCTGCACGAACAGCTTGTCGCGCGTGCCGATGCCCTCTTCCGCGGCGCGGTTGAGGAAGCCGAAGTTGTTGCGGATGTTGTTGGAGAACGCGGTCCACAGCTTGGTGCTGACGATATCGAACTGGTGCGCCGAGGTGGCCAGGTCGGCACGTTCGATCAGTACCGCGGTGGCGGCGTCACCGAAAATGAAGTGGCTGTCGCGGTCACGGAAGTTCAAGTGGCCGGTGCAGATTTCCGGGCTGACCACCAGCACCGCGCGGGCCTGGCCCAACTGCACGCTGTTGGCGGCCGTCTGGATGCCGAAGGTGGCCGACGAACAGGCGACGTTCATGTCGAAGGCAAAACCCTCGATACCGAGCGCCTGCTGCACTTCGATGGCGATGGCCGGGTACGGGCGCTGCAGGTTGGAGCAGGCGACGATCACCCCGTCGACATCGGCGGCAGTGCGCCCGGCGCGCTCCAGCGCCTGACGCGCAGCGGCAACGCCCATTTCGCAGAGGATCGACTGTTCGTCGTTGGAACGCTCCGGCAGGCGCGGTTTCATGCGCTGCGGATCGAGGATGCCGGCCTTGTCCATGACGAAGCGGCTCTTGATGCCCGAGGCCTTTTCGATGAAGGCGGCATCGGACAGCGGCGCCGCCTCGACTTCGCCACGCTCGATGGCGGCGGCATTGTCACGGTTGAAACGCTGTGCCCAGGTGTTGAAGGACTCCACCAGTTCTTCGTTGGAAATGCTCTGGGCCGGGGTGTATAGGCCGGTGCCGCTGATGACGACGTTGTGCACGGTCGTTCCTCTGGTCAAAGGCCATCGCCATGCGGCGCAGGCCGGGAAAAGGGCAACATAATGGCACCTTGGTACCAATTCGCAGACGAGGGCTGGGCCCTCGATCGCTGGCAAGCCAGCTCCCCTCAGTTCAATGCGTACCCTGTGGGAGCTGGCTTACTAGCGATGGGCCGCAAAGCGGCCCCAAATTCCGTCAAGTTTGCCACAAGTTGCAACGGTTAGGCTTCCACCTGACTCCACTGCTTGCTCAGTCGCTTGTCGGAAACCGGAACCTTGGTCCCCAACTGCTGGGCAAACAACGACACCCGGTACTCCTCCAGCAGCCAGCGGTACAAGGTAAGTTGCTCATCGCGCTTGCCTTCCTGGGCATGCTTGTCGGCACGGGCCTGGTATTGCGCCCAGCAATTGGCCAGCTCGCCACTCCACACCCGGTCCTTCTGTACCTGCGAGCCCAGCTTCTCCAGGCGCAGTTCCACTGCCTTAAGATACCGCGGCAATTCCTTGAACCAGGCCCCCGGCGTCTCGCGCACGAAGCCCGGATACACCAGGTTGGCCAGTTGCTGCTTGATATCGTTGAGTGCCACCGCCTGGCTCAGGTCGATCTTGCCCTTGAAGCGCTTCTGCAAGCCATGCCATAGCTTGAGCACCTCCAAGGTCAGGCGCGCCAGGCGTTCGGCATGCTCGCTCCAATTGCCGCGCTTACGTTCGGCCAGCGAGGCCAGGGCGGCGCCATCACGGGGCAACGGGTCTTCGCCTTCGAGCACGCAACTGTCGAGACTGGCCAACAAGATATCCTCCACCAGTGCCTCGACCCGGCCCAGTTCGCGATACAGCAAGCCCAGCTCGGTCAAGCCCGGGAGCTTGCCGCGCAGGAACTTGGCCGGCTCGGCCAACTGTTGCAACAACAGCCGCTGCAGGGCACGTCGGTGCTGGAACTCGGCCTCGGCCTGGGTCGAGAACCGCCCCTCGCGCACCGTGCCATTGTCCTCGACCAGTGCCGGATACACGGTCATCGACAGCCCGGCGATCTTCTGCTGGGCGGTCTGCGCCACTTGCTCGAATACCTTGGCCTGCACCGGCTGCTCGGCCTTGTCGTTGCGCGGCAAGGCCAGGGCGGCCTGGCTGGCGGCAGCAAAACGGGCAGTCAGTTCGACCAGGTCGCGGCCCTCGCCGAGGAACTTGCCCTGGGCATCGACCACTTCGATGTTCATGCGCAGATGGCCCTCCACCAGCGCGGTCGCTTCCGCCCAGGCCTCGTCGGACACCCGCGCCCCGGTCATGCGCAGCAGCTCATGGCCCAGTGCCTGGGGCAACGCGCCCTGGCCGAAGACCATGCGCGACAGTGCCGCCTTGACGAAGTCCGGCACCGGCACGAAGTTCTTGCGCAGGGCCTTGGGCAGGTTGCGCACCAGGGCGATGCACTTGGCCTCGAGCAGGCCCGGCACCAGCCATTCCAGGCGTTCGCCCGGCAGGTTGGGCAGCAACGGCGCCGGCACCCGCACGGTCACGCCGTCACGTGGATGGTTCGGTTCGAAGTGGTAGCTCAGCGACAGGCGCAGTTCGCCCACCTGCAAGTGATCCGGGTACTGCGCTGCGGTGACCTCGCTGGCCTCGCGGGCCAGTACGTCCTCCTCGCGCATGATCAGCAGGTTGGCGTCCTTCTGGCTGGTCATCCGGTACCAGGCATCGAAGGTCGCGGTCTGGTGGATCTCCGCGGGCAGGCGCGCTTCATAGAAGGCGTACAGGGTTTCTTCGTCAGCCAGAATGTCGCGCCGACGGGCCTTGGCCTCCAGTTCGTCGAGCTGCTCCAGCAGGCGCTTGTTGGCCGCCAGGCACTTGGCCCGAGACTGGATCTCGCCACCGACCAGGCCATCGCGGATGAACAGCTCGCGGGAAGTGACGGGGTCGATCGGGCCGAAATGCACCGGGCGGCGTCCGACCAGGATCAACCCGTACAAGGTGATCTGCTCGTAGGCCACTACCTGGCCGCGCTTCTTCTCCCAGTGCGGCTCGAAGTGGTTCTTCTTGATCAGGTGGGTGGCCAGCGGCTCGATCCAGTCCGGCTCGATCTTGGCCACCATGCGCGCATACAGCTTGGTGGTTTCCACCAGTTCGGCGGCCATCACCCATTGCGGCCGCTTGCGACCAATGCCCGACGACGGGTGAATCCAGAACCGCCGCTGGCGTGCGCCTTGGTAATCGCCCTCCTCGGTCTTCTGGCCGATCTGGCTGAGCAGGCCGCTGAGAATCGCCTTGTGCATGCGCTGGTAGTCGCAGGCATCCTTGTTCACCGTCAGTTGCAGGTCGCGGCAGATCAGCGCCAGCTGGCGGTGGGCGTCGCGCCACTCGCGCAGGCGCAAATAGTTGAGGAAGTTCTTCCGGCACCAGTTGCGCAGCGGGTTTGCGGTCAGCGCCTGGCGCTGCTCCTCGAAACCGCGCCACAGGTTGACCAGCGCGGCGAAGTCGGAGTCGACATCCTTCCACTGGGCATGGGCCTGGTCGGCGGCCTGCTGGCGCTCCGGTGGGCGTTCGCGCGGGTCCTGCACCGACAGTGCGCTGGCGACGATCAGCACTTCCTGCAGGCTGCCCTGGCGGGCACCTTCGAGCAGCATGCGACCCATACGAGGGTCGATCGGCAGACGCGCCAGCTGGCGGCCCAGCGGTGTCAGCTGGTTCTCGCGGTTGACCGCCGACAGTTCCTGCAGCAGGTTGAAGCCGTCGCTGATGGCCTTGCCATCCGGCGGCTCGATGAACGGGAAGGCGTCGATGGCGCCCAGGCGCAGGTGCAGCATCTGCAGGATCACCGCCGCCAGGTTGGTGCGCAGGATCTCGGGATCGGTGAATGCCGGCCGGCCGTTGAAGTCATCCTCGCTGTACAGGCGGATGCAGATGCCCGGCTCGACCCGGCCGCAGCGGCCTTTACGCTGGTTGGCGCTGGCCTGCGAAACGGCTTCGATCGGCAGGCGCTGGACCTTGGCGCGGTAGCTGTAGCGGCTGATGCGGGCGGTGCCGCTGTCGATCACATAGCGGATGCCCGGTACGGTCAGCGAAGTCTCGGCGACGTTGGTCGCCAGCACCACCCGCCGGCCGCTGTGGGTCTGGAAGATCCGCTGCTGCTCGGCCGGCGACAGCCGCGCATACAGCGGCAGTATCTCGGTGTGGCGCAACTGCGCCTTGCGCAGGATCTCGGCGGCATCGCGGATCTCGCGCTCGCCGGGCAGGAACACCAGCACATCGCCCGGCCCCTTGCCCTGGCTGCGCTCGTACTGGGCAATCTCGTCGAGGCTGGCGAGGATCGCCTGGTCGACCGAGAGGTCTTCCTCGACCTGGTTGCCCTCCTCGTCCTGTTCGCTGGTCAGCGGGCGGTACCAGGTTTCCACCGGGTAGGTACGGCCGGACACCTCGATGATCGGCGCGCCGTCGAAGTGCTTGGAGAAGCGCTCCAGGTCGATGGTCGCCGAGGTGATGATCAGCTTCAGTTCCGGACGGCGATGCAGCAGGGTCTTGAGGTAGCCGAGCAGGAAGTCGATGTTCAGGCTGCGCTCGTGGGCCTCGTCGACGATGATCGTGTCGTAGCGCTCGAGGAAGCGGTCGTGCTGGGTCTCGGCCAGCAGGATACCGTCGGTCATCAGCTTGACCAGGGTGTTCGAATCGCTCTGGTCCTCGAAGCGCACCTGGTAGCCCACCAGCGCCCCCAACGGCGTGCCCAGCTCCTCGGCGACCCGCGCCGCCACGCTGCGCGCGGCAATCCGCCGAGGCTGGGTGTGAGCGATTAGGCCATGGCTGCCGCGACCCAGCTCCAGGCAGATCTTCGGCAACTGGGTGGTCTTGCCCGAGCCGGTCTCGCCAGCGATCACCAGCACCTGGTGCTCGGCCAAGGCCTTTTTGATCTCGTCGCGCTTGGCGGCGATGGGCAGATTGTCGTCGTAGCGAATGCTCGGCACGCTCTGCTGGCGCGCGGTGACCTGGGCGCAAGAGGCCTGGACCTTTTCCACCCACTGCGCGAGCTTGCCCTCATCGGGACGCTTGCGCAGCTCGTGCAATTGCCGGCGCAACCGATGGCGGTCGGCGATCATGGCGTGGTCGAGGTTCTTCAGCAGTTGGTCGATGGCGTGGTCTGTCATGGGACTTTTTTAATGATGCAGGCGAGTGCTGCTCTTTCATGATCGGCAGGCGTAAGGGGCACGATTGTCGCAGATTTGCCAGCGGGATGCTGCCTGTTGCGGCTGTGACACAGGCCAGGTCCGCCCTGGGCACTGCAACTCGAATGTTTAACAATCAATGGAATGAACGTCGCCATTCACTGATTTAATCAACCTTACCGGCCATGTGAGTATCGAGCGATGCTTCCCGACCCGACGATCGCCCGCCCGCTGCCCCAACCTTCGCTGCCGAAGGCCAGGGTCCGTGCCGGCGAAAATCCGCTGGTGCACATCATCCTCGCCTTCTGGGCCCTGTGGCACTGCCGCCACGCGCGCCCACCGGACACTTCGCTCACGCATCCCTGACCCTACCCGGCCACCACTGGCCGATTGACTCAGCCTGACCGCCCACCTGCGCGGCGGTCCTGCGTGCCTCAGAGCGAATCCACCATGCACTTTGCCCCTGCCGAGCAAGCCAGGCGTTTCCTGGCCGACAACCCCGATATCGACCTGATCGAACTGTTCATCCTCGACGCCAACGGCGTACCCCGTGGCAAGCTGCTGCATCGCGAGGAACTGCTGGCGGTGTTCGACAGCGGCCGCCCGCTGCCCAGCACCATCCTCGGCCTGACCCTCAATGGCGACGACGTGGAAAACTCCGGTCTGGTCTGGGACGTCGGCGACATCGACTGCCGCGCCTACCCGCTGGAGGGCAGCCTGGTGCGCCTGCCCTGGCGCCGGGTGCCGACCGCCGCCGTGCAGGTCAGCATGCACCCCAGCGAAGGCCTGCCGGCCAGCGTGGCGGATCCGCGTCATGTGCTGCTGCGGGTGATCGACGCCCTCAAGGCCGAGGGTTATCACCCGGTGATGGCCTGCGAGCTGGAGTTCTACCTGCTCGACCAGCAGCGCGACGCCCAGGGCCGCCCGCAGCCGGCGCTGGACAGCGACGGCGGCCGTCCGCGCGAGACCCAGGTCTACGGCCTGCGCGAACTCGAGCAGATCGAACCGTTTCTTGCCGACCTCTATGCCGCCTGCAAGGCACAGGGTATCCCGGCCCGCACGGCGATCTCCGAGTACGCCCCCGGCCAGGTCGAAATCACACTGGAGCACGGCGATGCGCTCCAGGCGATGGATCAGGCCGTGCGCTATAAACGCCTGGTCAAAGGCATCGCCAACGCCCACGGCATGCAGGCCTGCTTCATGGCCAAGCCGTTCACCCAACTGGCCGGCACCGGCATGCACATGCACCTGAGCCTGGCGGACGCCGCTGGCAACAACCTGTTCGCCAGCGAAGACAAGGCTGGCACCCCACTGTTGCGCCAAGCGGTGGCTGGCATGCTGCGTCACCTGCATGAGTCGTTGCTGCTGTTCTGCCCCAACGCCAACTCATTCCGCCGCTTCCAGGCCAACAGCTATGCCCCGCTGGCACCGACCTGGGGTGTGGACAACCGCACCGTCAGCCTGCGCGTGCCCGGCGGCCCGGCCAACAGCCGACATGTGGAACACCGCATCTGCGGCGCTGACGCCAACCCCTACCTGGCCGCCGCCGCGATACTTGCTGCCGCGCACCAGGGCATCCGCGAACAGCTCGATCCCGGCGCGCCGGTCGAAGGCAACGGCTATGCCCAGGCCAGCGAGTACCTGCCCACCGACTGGCTGACTGCCCTGGAAGCTCTGGAACAGTCGGCCTGGGCCAGGGAGGCGCTGGGCGAGGCCTTCCTCGGCGTGTACCTGAAGGTCAAGCGTGCCGAGTACCGCCAGTTCATGGCCGAAGTCGGCGAACAGGACTGGCGCTGGTACCTGCATCAGGCCTGACAGACGAACTACAACAAGGAACACCCATGAACGCAGCACTGAACAACAGGCCGGCCCAGCGCGCGCCGTCCTACTACAGCGCCACCCTCAATGATGCAACCGAATACCCCACGCTCAAAGGCACGGTGCAGGTCGACGTGGCGATCATCGGCGGCGGCTTCACCGGCGTGGCCACTGCGGTGGAGCTGGCCGAGCGTGGCCTGAAGGTAGCCATCGTCGAGACCAACCGCATCGGCTGGGGCGCCAGCGGGCGCAACGGTGGCCAGGTCACCGGCAGCCTGTCGGGCGACGAGGCCATGCGCACGCAGATGCGCGACCGCCTGGGCGCCGAGGTGGACGACTTCATCTGGCACCTGCGCTGGCGCGGCCACCAGATCATCGAACAGCGGGTCGAGCGCTACGGCATCCAGTGCGACCTCAAGCACGGCCACCTGCACGCGGCGATGAAACCGTCGCACATGACCGAACTGCGCGCCTTCGAGGCCGAAGCCCAACGCCGCGGCATGGGCGACCTGGTGCAATTGCTCGACCGCGAGGCCATGCAGCAGCACCTGCAAAGCCCGCTGTACCTCGGCGCGTTGAAGAACCGCCGCAACCTGCACCTGCATCCGCTCAACCTGTGCCTGGGCGAGGCCCGCGCCGCCCATGGCCTCGGCGCGCTGGTGTTCGAGAATTCCGAAGTGCTGGAGATCATCCACGGCCCCCGCCCGGCCGTGGTTACCGCCAGCGGGCGCATCGAGGCACGACAGGTGATGCTGGCCGGCGACGTCTACCACAAACTGGAAAAACGCCAGCTGAAGGGCAAGATCTTCCCGGCCATGGGCGGCATCGTCACCACCGCGCCACTGGGTGACCTGGCCGACCAGATCAACCCGCAGGATCTGGCCGTGTACGACTGCCGCTTCGTCCTCGACTACTACCGTCTGACCGCCGACAAACGCCTGCTGTTCGGCGGCGGCGCCAACTACTCCGGGCGCGATTCGCGAGACATCGAGGGCGAGCTGCGCCCATGCATCGAGCGCACCTTCCCGGCGCTCAAGGGCGTGCCGATCGAGTTCCAGTGGAGCTGCGCCATGGGCATCGTGGTCAACCGTATCCCGCAACTGGGCAAGCTGTCGGACAACGTCTGGTACTGCCAGGGGTACTCCGGGCACGGCATCGCCACCAGCCACATCATGGGCGAGATCATGGCCGAGGCCTTGACCGGGACGCTGGAGAAGTTCGATACCTTCGCGGCATGCAGGCACATCAAGGTGCCGATGGGTGACTTGCTGGGCAATCCGCTGCTGGCGGCGGGGATGTGGTACTACCAGATGCTGGAGAAGCTGCGCTGAGCTTCATTTCGCAAAACAGGAGCGGCGGTGCGCCGGTGCGACTTGACCAGCGATGGCGTCGGCTCGGGCAACTACGTTGCCTGACCTGACGCTATCGCGGGGCAAGTCGCACCGGCGCACCGCCGCTCCCACGTTTCAATCCCAAACCAGGCTGCAGATCAGGCGATCTTCTTCAGCCCCTGCTTCTTCAGTTCTTCGTCACGCAGCTCGCGGCGCAGGATCTTGCCGACGTTGGTGGTCGGCAGCGCGTCGCGGAACTCGATGGCCTTGGGCACCTTGTAGCCGGTGACGTTGGCGCGCATATGCTCCATGACCTGTTCCTTGGTCAGCATCATGCCAGGTTTGACCACGATGAATACCTTGATCACCTCGCCGGACTTCTCGTCCGGCACACCGATGGCCGCGCACTGCAACACACCCGGCAGCGTGGCGAGCACGTCTTCGAGTTCGTTGGGATACACGTTGAAGCCGGATACCAGGATCATGTCCTTCTTGCGATCGACGATGCGCATGTAGCCATCTGGCTGGATCAAGGCAATGTCACCGGTTTTAAGCCAACCATTGCCGTCGATGATCTCGGCGGTGGCATCTTCACGCTGCCAGTAACCCTTCATCACCTGTGGCCCCTTGATGCACAGCTCGCCCACCTCACCCAAGGGCAGTTCCTGGCCGTTGTCGTCGATGATCTTGCATAGGGTCGACGGCACCGGGATACCGATGGTGCCCACCTGGTTGGCCGAGATCGGATTGACCGCCGCCACCGGGCTTGTCTCGGTCATACCGTAACCTTCGCAGATGGCACAACCCGTCACCGCCTTCCAGCGTTCGGCCACGCTCATCTGCAGCGCCATGCCACCGGACAGTGTGATCTTCAGCGCCGAGAAATCGAGGTTGCGGAAAGCCTCGTTGTTACACAGGGCGACAAACAGCGTGTTAAGGCCGATAAAGCCGCTGAACTTCCACTTGCCCAGCTCCTTGACCATTGCCGGCAGGTCACGCGGGTTGCTGATCAGCACGTTGTGGTTGCCGATCAGCATCATGGCCATGCAATGGAAGGTGAAGGCATAGATGTGGTAAAGCGGCAGCGGAGTGATGAGGATCTCGCAACCTTCGTGCAGGTTCGAGCCCATCAGCGCACGGCACTGCAGCATGTTGGCCACCAGATTGCGATGGGTGAGCATCGCGCCTTTGGCCACGCCAGTGGTACCGCCGGTGTACTGCAGCACAGCAACGTCGCCGGGCTGCGGGTTGGCCTCGGTGACAGCGCCGCCCTTGCCTAGCGCCAGCGCGTCATTGAAGCGCACCGCGCCCGGCAGGTGGTAGGCCGGCACCATTTTCTTCACGTACTTGATCACGCTGTTGATCAACAGGCGCTTGAGCGGTGGCAACAGGTCGGCCACTTCGGTGACAATGACGTGTTTGACTTGGGTCTTGGGCACCACCTTTTCAGCCAGATGCGCCATGTTGGCCAGACACACCAGTGCCTTGGCGCCGGAGTCGTTGAATTGGTGCTCCAGCTCACGCGCGGTGTACAGCGGGTTGGTATTGACCACGATCAGCCCGGCACGCATGGCGCCGAAGACAGCTACAGGGTACTGCAGGACGTTGGGCAACTGGACCGCGATGCGGTCACCCGGCTTCAGGTCGGTGTGCTGCTGCAGCCAGGCGGCAAAGGCGCCGGACAAGGTATACAGCTCGCCGTAGGTGATGGTCTTGCCCAAGTTGCTAAAGGCAGGTTTGTCGGCAAAGCGTTGGCAGGATTGCTTGAGTACCGCCTGGATATTGGGGAACTCGTCAGGATTGATGTCCGCCGTGACCCCGGCTGGGTACTTATCCTTCCAAAAATGTTCGATCATGGAAGCCCGCTCCTTCAGCAACAGCGAATTCGGTACGCGACGATGCGCTTATTATTGATATGAGAGGCCGGCTCATTGCAAACCGGATCCTCTGAAAGCGCGCCGAGAGTAACAGCTTTGAAAGGGGTCGCCTAGAGGCCGAAATGGGCCGACAGGTCACAAAAATGACTCAATGAAAACTTCAGGTCATTTTTAGAGTAATTATACGAAATGTCGCAAATCCGCCTGAAAGCCCTGGCCTAGAGGGTCTGTGAAAGTGAACCTGACCTGCGATGGCGTCGACTCTGGGGGAAACTGTCGTCCAGGCTGACACAATCGCGGGACAAGTCACACGGCACACCGCCGCTCTTACTTTCAGGCGATGTCCCGCAATTCCCGACGCAGGATCTTGCCCACCGGGGTCATCGGCAGCGACTCGCGCAATACAATGTGCTTGGGCACCTTGTAGCCGGTGAAGTTGGCTTTGCAGAATGCCTTCAGCTCGTCCACGCTCACCCCGCCCGCGCGCGATACCACAAACAACTTCACCGCTTCGCCAGTACGCTCATCCGGCACGCCGATCACCGCGCAGCTGGCCACTTGCGGATGCCCCATCACCACATCCTCGATCTCGTTGGGATACACGTTGAAGCCCGAGACGATGATCATGTCCTTCTTGCGGTCGACGATCCGGGTATAACCATCTGGGTCAATGACCGCGATGTCGCCGGTCTTCAGCCAGCCCTCCCCATCCAGCACCTCATCGGTGGCCCCAGGCTGCCGCCAATAGCCCTTCATCACTTGCGGGCCTTTGATACACAGTTCGCCGCGCTCACCCAAAGGTTGCTCAAGGCCGTCGTCGTCGATCACCTTGAACGCGGTGCCAGGCACCGGAATCCCCACCGTTCCAAGGCGCGCCAGTTGGCCATAGGGGTTGGTGCTGGCCGCCGGCGAGGTCTCGGTCAGCCCATAGCCTTCAACGATGCGGCAACCCGTGAGCGCCTCCCAGCGCTCGGCGGTGGCCTTGACCAGGGCGGTGCCGCCAGAATTGGTGATTTTCAGTGCAGAGAAATCCAGGGTTTTGAACCCCGGGTTATCCATAAGGGCGACGAACAGCGTATTCAGGCCTACCAACGCCGAGAACCGCCACTTGCCCAGTTCCTTGATGAACCCCGGAATGTCGCGGGGGTTGGTGATCAGCACATTGTGGTTGCCGGTCACCATCATGCACATGCAGTTCGCGGTAAACGCGTAGATGTGGTAAAGCGGCAGCGGCGCGATCATCACCT
Source organism: Pseudomonas sp. BJa3 (assembly GCF_026343815.1). Taxonomy (NCBI): domain Bacteria; kingdom Pseudomonadati; phylum Pseudomonadota; class Gammaproteobacteria; order Pseudomonadales; family Pseudomonadaceae; genus Pseudomonas; species Pseudomonas sp. BJa3. The sequence goes on from NZ_JAOXMC010000024.1 coordinate 34,476, forward strand.
CCTGCCCTTGCTTGATCAGCGGCTGGCCATCTGGCCCGTGCTGGCCGAAACAGGCCAGTACCTGAAGCATGTTGGCCACCAGATTGCCATGGGTGAGCATGGCCCCCTTGGCCAGGCCCGTGGTCCCGCCGGTGTACTGCAGCACCGCGACATCGTCGAGTGTCTGCGCCACCGCCTGGTGACCGAGACGTTGCCCCTGGCGCAGGACGTGCTTGAACGACACCGCCTGGGGCAAATGGTAGGCCGGCACCATTTTCTTCAGCTTGTCGACCACGGTGTTGATCAGCCAGCCCTTGGCCGTCGGCAGCAAGTCGCCCATCTTCGCTTCGATCAGGTACTCGATGCCGGTGTCGGGCAGCACCTCCTGAACGCGCTTGCCAAACATGTTCAGGTACACCAGCGCGCGAGCGCCGGAGTCCTTGAACTGGTGGCGCATCTCGCGCTCGGTGTACAACGGGTTGGTGTTGACCACCACCAGCCCGGCGCGCAAGGCGCCGAAAACGGCTATCGGGTATTGCAGAACGTTGGGCATCTGCACCGCGATGCGGTCGCCCGGCACCAGGTCGGTGTGCTGCTGCAACCAGCCGGCGAAGGCCGCCGAGTAACGGTCGAGGTCCGCGTAGCTCAGGGTGACGCCGAGGTTGCTGTATGCCGGCCGGTCGGCGAAGCGCTTGCAGGAGCGCTCGAAAACGTCGACGACTGACGTATAGGCATTCATGTCAATGGTGGAAGGCACGCCCGCCGGGCGCTTGTCGTTCCAGAAATTGGCTTGCATTTATTGTTGTTCCTCTACCGGGACGTCCCTGACCTGATCGCCTGATGGCAAAAAGGTGTTCAGCCGACGTTAGCAGCTCTGTCGAGGGTGGCAAATACGCCAAGTGCCGCCATTAACATTGTGAATCTCTTTTCTGCCCTTCCTGCAATCGGGCGCTTTGCGCATACACTGTTGGCGAACCTCCGCGCGCAAGGATCCGCCATGCCCCATGACGCCTTCTGGCTCCCCGCCAGCGAGCATTGCAGCCTCCATGTTCATCAATGGCTGCCCTCCACACCGCTCAAGGCCGTGGTGTTGCTGGCCCACGGCATGGCAGAACATGCCGGGCGCTACCAGCGCCTGGGGCATGCGCTCAACGCTGCCGGCTACGGACTCCTCGCCCCCGACCTGCGCGGACATGGACGTACCGCCGAGCTGGGGAGCCTGGGCCTGTTCGCCCGCCATAATGGCTGGAATGCCGTAGTCAACGACCTTGGGCTATTGGCCCAGCACGTCGGCCAGCAGTTCCCGGGCACCCCGCTATTCCTGTTCGGCCACAGCATGGGCAGCTACATCGCCCAGGCCTACCTGCTCCACCACAGCGCCAGCCTGCAAGGCGCGATCCTCAGCGGCTCGAACTTCCAGCCGGCGGCACTGTACCGGGCCGCGCGCCTGATCGCCCGTTTCGAAGCCTGGCGCCAAGGCCCCCTTGGCAATAGCGCACTGATCGACTGGCTGTCGTTCGGCTCGTTCAATAAGGCTTTCAAACCCAACCGCACGGCATTTGACTGGCTCAGCCGCGATGCCGAGGAAGTGGACAAGTACATCGCCGACCCCTTGTGCGGCTTTCGCTGCAGCAACCAGCTGTGGCTCGACCTGCTGCAGGGGCTGGCGCAGATCAGCCAGCCCAGGCATCTCGGGCAGATCGACCCGAACCTGCCCATCCTGGTGATCGGCGGCGAATGTGATCCGGTGAGTGCCGGCAAGCGTCTCACCCATCTGGCCGACGCCCTGCGCGCGACCGGCAACCGTCATGTACAGTTGCGCATCTACCCCGGCGCACGCCACGAAGTGCTCAACGAAACCCATCGCGACGAGGTCACCGCCGAGATCATCGGCTGGCTGGAGCAGGCGCTGGCCCTTGGCCGCCCTGCCCGCAGCGAATGATCGGCCACCTCGCCGCCCCACAAGGAAGCCTCGATGCCCCAGGTCACCAACACCCCTTACGAAGCCCTCGAAGTCGGCCAGAAAGCTGAGTACAAGAAGTCTGTCGAAGAGCGCGACATCCAGCTGTTCGCCGCCATGTCCGGCGACCACAACCCGGTGCACCTGGACGCCGAATTCGCCGCCAAGAGCATGTTCCGCGAGCGCATCGCCCATGGCATGTTCAGTGGCGCGCTGATCAGTGCTGCGGTGGCCTGCACCCTGCCTGGCCCGGGCACCATCTACCTGGGCCAGCAGATGAGCTTCCAGAAGCCGGTGAAGATCGGCGATGAGCTGACCGTGCGCCTGGAAATTCTCGAGAAGCTGCCCAAGTTCAAGGTGCGCATCGCCACCAATGTGTACAACCAGAACGATGAGCTGGTCGTCAGTGGCGAAGCCGAGATCCTCGCGCCGCGCAAGCAGCAGACGGTCGAGCTGGTCAGCCCGCCGAACTTTGTCGCCAGCTGATTCACCTAGCTGGCCATCGCGGGCACGCTGGCGATAGCTCAGCCCAGTTCGCGTAACCGCCGTTCGATATGCCGCCGTTCCGGCCCCTGGCGGGTGAGCGTCAGCGCTTGCTGCCAGGCATCCCGGGCCTGATCGAGGTTGCCCAGCTGCCGGTGCAGTTCGGCGCGCGCGGCATGGGCCAGGTGATAATCACCCAGCTCGCCGCGCTGCAGGATTGCCTCCACCGCCTGCAACCCCACCTGCGCGCCGTCCCGCCTGGCCAGCGCCGCCGCCCGATTCAGCTCCACCACCGCTGATGGCCAGTGGCGCTGCAGCACATCGTACAGGCCGATGATCTCGTCCCAATCCGTGGCCTCGGCGCAAGGCGCTTCGGCATGCACCGCGGCTATGGCCGCCTGCACGGTATACGGCCCGAAGTCGCGACTGCGCAATGCCTGCTGGACCAGCTGGCTGCCCTCATTGATCTGCCCGCGATCCCACAGGCTGCGATCCTGCTCATCCAGCAGCACCAGCTCGCCATCGGCGGTGCTGCGCGCCCTCTGCCGCGATGCCTGCAGCAGCATCAGCGCCAGCAGGCCATGCACTTCGGCATCGGGCAGCAACTGGGCCACCAGGCGCCCCAGGCGGATCGCCTCATCGGTCAGCTCGCGGGTGGTGACATCTTCGCCCGCCGAGGCCGAATAGCCTTCGTTGAACACCAGGTAGATGACCCGCAGCACGCTTTCCAGGCGCTCGGGCAGCTCGCTCAGTTCCGGCACCTGATAGGGAATCTTCGCATCGCGGATCTTGGCCTTGGCACGCACGATGCGCTGGGCGATGGTGGCCGGGCTTTGCAGGAAGGCACGGGCGATCTGCTCGGTGGTCAAGTCACACACCTCGCGCAGGGTCAGCGGTACCTGGGCGTCAGAGGCCAGTGCCGGGTGGCAGCAGGTAAAGATCAGCCGCAGACGGTCATCGGCCAGCAACGTCTGCTCGCCCGGATCGTCGGCTTCGCGTTCGAGCAACATGATCAAGTCGGCCTGGGAGCGGTCGAAACGGGCACTTCGGCGCAGCGCATCGATGGCCTTGAAGCGGCCGACAGACACCAGCCAGGCCCGCGGATTGTCGGGGATACCATCGCGCTGCCAGCGCTGCACGGCAATGAAGAAGGCATCGTGCATGGCCTCCTCGGCCAGGTCGAAGTCCCCCAGCAGGCGGATGAGGGTCGCCAGGATCCGCCGCGAATCACGGCGGTAGACAGCCTCCACCTCCTGGCGGACTTGCGCTTCCCCCACCATCAATCGGGCTTTCCCTGGTGACTCATGCGGCTTTTCTCCCGTTGCGTCAGGGCTGCAGTTCACGCACCGGCCGAACCTCGACGCTGCCCACCCGGGCTGCCGGGATGCCCTTGGCGATGTTCAGCGCCTCGTTGAGGTCACGGGCGTCGACCAGGTAGAAACCGGCCAGTTGCTCCTTGGTCTCGGCGAACGGCCCATCGGTCAGGCTCATGCGACCGGCGCGTACACGTACCGTGGTGGCCGTTTGCACAGGCTTGAGCGCCTCGGCGGCGAGCATGCGCCCGCTGCCCTGGATGGATTCGGCGTAGGCCATGCATTCGGCGTCTTCGGGGCTGTCTGGCAGGCTGTGCAACAGCGCTTCATCACAATAGACCAGGCACAGGTATTTCATGATCGTCTCCAGCAGGTCGGCTCGGTGCGGTGGGCGATGAGCGGTATCAGGGCTTGAGGTCGAACAAGGCTTTTTGCGTTTCCATGTCGAACGGCGCCGACCAATGCTCGTGGATCACTTGCCATTGACCGCCGCTGCGCCGATAGCCGACCGTGGCGCGCATGAAACCGCACTGGCTTTCGTCGTCGCCCGGGCCACAGCGGTTGAGCCAATGGGCCAGGGCCAGGTCGCCGTCGGCGTATACCTTCAGCTCTGCCAGTTCGAAGACCATCGGCCCCGTGCACATGCCCATGCACATTTCCCAGTGTGCACGGTAGGCGGCCTTGCCCTTGAATTGCAGGGCCTGGATGGCATCGAAGGCGAGAATGTCGTCGGCATAGGGTGCCACGATACGGTCCACGTCGCGCTCGCGCACGGCCTGCATCCACTGTTCGATCAATTGACGAAGTTCAGTTTCGGCTGCGCTGTTCATCGGTGCTTCCTCCCAGCGTTCAACAATGATTGGCGCCGGTGCATTCCGGCGCCTTCACCCATGGTCGAACGGGAAAATGGAGAATCGACAACCCGATGAGAAAAAAGTCAGCAGCACAGAATCTCCAGAATAATCAGACCGGTACTGCCAGGATGAATTCGCGGTAACCGGAAAGCACCACGTAACCGGCGAAATAGCAGAAGATCGCCGCCGACAACAGGTACGACCAAGTCAGCAGGCGATCGCCAAGCAGTCGCCCGCCATGACTGGCGATACCGCACAACGAGACACACCAGAGCAGCCCGGCGGCAAAGAAGCCACCGAGGAACAGGCCCGCATCCAGCGCGCTGCCGGCGCCGGAGCGGGAGATCAGCACGCCGCCGACTGCGGCAAACCAGAGAATCGCGCTGGGCGATGACATGGCCAGGAAGATCCCGCGCAGGAACTCACGCCAGCCTGATTCGACCACTACCTGGCCACGCGACTCCAGGTGCCCGCCGCGCCACGCCGCCAGCAGCATCTTCACCGCGAACCACGCCAATAACGCGGAGCCCCCCAGCCACAACGTCCAACGCACGCTTTCGAACTGCAGCAAAACGGTCATGCCGGCCAGGGCCGCAATGGCGTAGATGAGATCGCCGACGCAGGTCCCCAGTCCAAGCCAGAAGCCCTGAAGAAACCCCCGCTGCATGGCCAGGGTAATCATGGCGATGTTGGCCACGCCGATGTCCAGGCACAGGGACAGGCTGAGGAGGAAACCATTGGAAAAGGGCATGGCAGGCTCGACTGCGGACGAAAGTCAGCGATTGAACCTGAATGCCCCCTGGCGGTACAGGAGGAATTTGCAGGTCAGGCCATCGCCGCCTGCTCGAAGACCTCGTCGGCCCATTGGTTCAGGCTCTTGCCGGCTACCCTGGCGGCAAGGCTGGCGGCAGCGTGCACTTCTGGGCGGATGCGCAACATGACCTTGCCCGAGGCCGGTTTTTCGGGAGTGACGCCCTGTTCGGCGCAATCGGCCAGGTAGTCGTCGAGTGCCTCACGGAACGCCTCGTGCAACGCAGGCACGGCGCTGGCGTGGAAGCTGATGATGTCCCGCAGGCCGAGCACGCGGCCGACGAAAATATCGTCACGCGCGTCGTACTCGATGCGGGCGGCATACCCTTTGTATCGCATGCAGCTCATGGTCGGACTCCCGCCCGCAGCAGGAACTCGCGGGCCTCTTCTATCTGATATCGCCTGGCGTCCTTGCCAGGATGGGGGCGGTGGCAGCGCCAGCACTGCTCGCCCAACAGCATCTTGACCCTGGAACCCTGCCGTTCCAGCACCTGGCCGCCAAGATGCAGCACCAGAGCCTCGATTTCGGCGAACGGCAATGTGGGTGTGGTCGGGGCTCTGAAGATGCTGTCCAGAATCTTGCGATATCGAGTGTTCATCGGAAAATGCTATCAAATAAAGATAGCACTTCCTTTCGACACTTTCATACAGGATCTTTCGTCCCCATCAACACCTGCGCATAGCGCCCGCGATCCACGTTCGCGCCACTGAGAACCACCGCCACCCGCTTGCCCGCCTGACGCCCACGCTCCTGCATCAGTGCAGCCAGGGCGGCGGCGCCGGCACCTTCGGCGGTGTTGTGGGTGGTTTCGTGGTAGAGGCGCATGGCTTCGGCGATCGCCTCGTCGCTCACCCGCACGATGCGTGCAGCATGCTCGCGTACCAGGGCAAAGGCGTCGGGATGCGGCACGCGGCAGGCCATGCCGTCGGCGAAGGTATCGGCGCTGGCGGTGGTGACGATGCGCCCCAGCTCGAAACTCTGGGCATAAGCGTCTGCCGCAGTGGATACCACGCCGACGATTTCAGTGGACAACCCAAGCAGGTTGCGCGCCTGGATCAGCCCACAGATGCCCGACCCCATGCCGATCGGCACGTACACGCAATCCAGGTCGGTCACCGCCTCGAACAGCTCCAGGGCGTAGGTGGCCACGCCACGCACCAGTTCCGGATGGAACGAGGGAACCATGGCAAAGCCCCGCGCATCGGCCAGGCGCGCCGCCTCTTCCCGGGCCACGTCGAAGTCCACGCCATACTCCACCAGCTCCGCGCCCAGGGCGCGCATGGCTGCGTTCTTCTCCCGTGAATTGCCCTCCGGCACCACGATCACCAGCGGCAAACCAGCCTGGCGCGCCGCCAGGGCCATGCTCTGGCCGTGATTGCCGCGCGTGGCGGTAACCAGGCCACGGGGGACTGCGCCACTGGCCAACAGCGAGCGGACATAGACCAGCCCGCCGCGCACCTTGAAGGCCCCCGTGGGCGCATGGTTCTCGTGCTTGACCCACAGCTGGCAACCCAGCCGCTCGGCCAGCAGCGGCCAGGCGTGCTGTGGGGTCGGCGGCACGTGCTGGTGAACGAAAGCGGCGGCTTCGCGCAGGGCGGGCAAGTCGAACATGGCGAACGTCCTTCATCGGTATGGGGTTGAACCGATCCTAAGCGCCGGGCATTGTATGGGTCCAAATAAATATTGCATGGGTAGCAATTTCGTGTGGATTCCTAGCCTCCCGGCCAACGACCAGCCGCGCTACCAGGCACTGGTCGAGGCCATCGCCAACGCCATCGAACAGGGTGAACTGAAGGTCGGTGAACGCCTGCCCCCGCAACGCCGCCTCGCCTGGGCGCTGGGCCTGAATCCGAGCACCACGCAGCAGGCCTACCGAGAAGCAGCCGCGCGGCACCTGGTGTCCGGGGAGGTGGGACGCGGCACCTATGTGCTGGCCAGCAGCAAGGAAGCGACGCTGTTTCGCCTCAAGCAACCCAGCCGCCAGCACCCAGTGATCGATCTGTCGACCAATGTGCCGGTGGCCGATCCCTGCAATCTCGACCTCGAGCACAGCCTGCGCAGGCTGCTCGAACAGGGCGATACCGCCTTGCTCGACCATTACCTGGGGCCCGAGCAGTTGCTGCTGGGGCGGATCGAGGGGGCGCGCTGGCTGGGCAACCGCGGTCTGGACCTGGCGCCAGAGGACGTGCTGCTTTGCGGGGGCGCCCAGCAGGCGCTGACCCTGGTGTTGCAGTCGTTGTGCCAGGCGGGCGAGCCAGTGATGGTCGAGGCGTTGACCGCCCCGGGCATCAAGGCGGCCTGTCGCCAGTTGCGCCTGCCCGTGCACGGCGTGGCCCTGGATGAGCAAGGCCTGCTTCCGGAAGAACTGGACCGTGTGGTCCGCGCGAGCGGCGCGCGGGTATTGGTCACCACCCCTACCCTGCACAACCCGACCGCCGCGTGCATGGGCGAGGCCCGGCGCCTGGCGCTGGCGCAAGTCGCCAGGCGCCACCAACTGCTGGTCATCGAGGATGACGTGTATGGCGCCTTGACCGACCGGCCACCCCTCTACCCCTTGCTCGAAGGCCGTGGCGTGCTGATCAGCAGCCTGTCCAAGACCGTCGCCGCCGGCTTGCGCCTGGGCTGGATCGTGGCCCGGCCAGCATTGCTGGAGCAGATCGACCCCTATGCCCAGGCCACCCACTGGTCGGTGTCGCCGCTGAACCTGCGCATCGCCTGCCAATGGATCGCGGATGGCACCGCCGCACGGCGGCTGGCCTGGCAACGGGAGGAACTGGGCGAACGCTGGCGCCTGGCGCGGGCGGTGCTGGGCGAGGCGCTGCCCGCCGAGGGCGTGCCGTCGCCGCACATCTGGCTGGCCACGCCTGGAGACGCCCAGGCGCTGGTTGCGCGGTGTCGGGAACACGGGGTGGAGATCGTGCCGGCCAGCGTCTTCGCGGTAGGCACCGACAGCGTCAGGGCCGTGCGGATCAGCCTGTCGGCGGCGCACAGCCGGGCACAGTTGAAGCAAGGACTGGAACTGGTGGGAGCGGGCTTGAGCCGCGATTGCACGTGATACTCAGCTGAACGCCATCGCGGGGCAAGCCCGTTCCCACGAACCTTGTCTCGGCCACGCGGCTCAATTCAGCCGGCAACCCTCCCCCAATGCACGGTACTGGAGGGTATGGACCTGCCCTTGATGATCCTCGTAGGTCATGGTGGCGGGCACCACTTCGCAGACGTTGGGGATCGTCGACAGGCTGATCACGCGCTTGATGTCGAGGTTGGTGGAATAGTCGTACTGCTCGACCACGGGCTGGGTGTCTGCGGTCTTGGCCTGGTCCGCAAAGGCGAACGGGGACATACCGACCAATGCAAGAATCAGTAAGGCTTTCATGGGTGTCGACCTTGATGGCTATCAAGCTGATCGCGTGACTTCTGACGCCGTCAATGGCCCGGAGAAGTTGTCATCGACTGCGAAGATGACACGAAGTACCGATCCCGCTTTATCGTACTGCCGGGGGGATGAGTGAAAGTCTACTCCCCGCCTGAAATAGTTGAACCCCGGAGTCGGACATTCACCCTTGCCGCATTTGCAACAATCTGCGACAAAGCACCGATGAATTCCTGCCTGAGATTGCCACACCGCGTGAACCAAGCATGCTCCCTCTGACCTGCACTCGCCTTCCCCCAACCCAGCGCCGCCTGCTGGACCATTTCTACCGCCAGCACGGCTCGCGCATGCGCGCCGCCGGTGAAGGCGAGCAATGGGTGGCGCGTACCGCAGAAATAATCGGTGGGATGAACCTGACGCCCATCGGTGGCGATCACTGGCTGACCGGCCTGTTCGTTGCCCCGCAGTGGCGCGGCCAGCAGATCGCATCCCGGCTGATTGACGCGGCGCTGGCCGAAAGCAACGCTGCGACCTGGCTGTTCTGCCACCCGGATTTGGCGCCCTTCTACCAACGCTTGGCCTTCACACCGACAACCACCCTGCCCCAGGCCCTGGCCTCACGCCTGGCCCGCTACCAGCGCAGCAAGGCGCTGCTGGCGATGAGGCGGGGTTAGTCGTCGGTCACGTCGAGCCCGGGGAACAGCACCTCGGTATAGCCGAACTTGCTGAAGTCCTGGATGCGCGAAGGATACAAACGGCCAATCAGGTGGTCGCACTCATGCTGCACCACCCGGGCATGGAAGCCGTCGGCAAAGCGGTTGATCGGGTTGCCCTGCGGATCGATGCCCGAATAGCTGATGTGCTTGTAGCGCGGCACCACGCCACGTAGGCCGGGCACCGACAGGCAACCCTCCCAGCCGTCCTCGACCTCCGTGGCCAGCGGCGTGATCACTGGGTTGAGCAGGATGGTCCGTGGCACCGGCTCGGCGTCCGGGTAACGCTCGCTGCGCTCGAAGCCGAAGATCACCAGTTGCAGGTCGATGCCGATCTGCGGCGCGGCCAGGCCGACACCGCCGACATGGGCCATGGTCTCGAACATGTCGTCGATCAGTTGCGCAAGCTCCGGGCTGCCGATCATGTGCTCGGGAACCGGCGGGGCGATGCGCAGCAGGCGTTCATCGCCCATCTTGAGAATGTCGCGGATCATCAGGTATTCGGCTCGCGGGTCTGGGGTTCGGATGTCACCGGGTGCTCATGGCCGAGCACGGTGATGCTCTGTTGCGGGTTGTCCTCCTCGAATTCCTTTTCGCCGGGGTTCTTGCCCTCGGCCGACATGTGCTCGATCACCGCGTTCATCTCGGCGCCCAGCAGCAGCACTGCAGCGGAGATGTAGAAGTACAGCAACAGCACGATGATCGCCCCGATACTGCCATACATGGCGTTGTAGTCGGCAAAGGTCTTCACGTAGTAGGCAAAGCCCAGCGAGGCGACGATCCACACCACCACCGCCAGCACCGAACCTGGGGTGATGAAACGGAATTTCTGCTTCACGTCGGGCATCACGTAGTAGATCAGCGCCACCGCCACCATCATCAGAATGATGATCGCCGGCCAGCGCAGGATGGTCCAGACGATGACGACCGCCTCCTCCAGCCCGACCTGGGAAGCGATCCACTCCATTACCTGCGGCCCCAGCACCATCAGCGCCGCCGCGGCCAGAAGCATGCCGGCGATGCCGACGGTATAGATGACCGACAGCGGAATGCGCTTCCACACCGGCCGCCCCTCGGGCACGTCGTAGGCCGCGTTCATCGCGCTCATCATCAGGCGCACGCCCGCCGAGGCAGTCCACAAGGCAATCACGATACCGACCGACAGCAGCCCGCCCTTGGACTGCTGCAACTGGTCGATCACCGGGTTGACCTGCTCCAGGGCCTGGGGCGGCAGCACCAGTTCCGACTGCAGGCGCAGCCAGGAGAAGAAGTCCGGGAGATGCAGGAAACCGATCAGGGCGATCAGGAACAGCAGGAAGGGGAACAGCGAGAACAGCATCTGGTAGGCCAGCGCGGAGGCATAGGTGGACATCTCGTCATCGAGGAACTCCTTGACGGTGCGCACCAACACGCGGTGCAGGGGCAGGCCGCGCAGGTCGGGGAAAATCATAGCGTCTCCTTTCGCCGCTTGATCGGAATGGCAATGCTGCAAGTCTAATAGACCAGGCGTTCGCTTGTACCTTGTGCACAGTCCAAAGCAAGCGCGGGGCAAGCCCGCCCCCATCTTGCGGGAGCGGGCTTGCCCCGCGGCCAGGCTGCGGCGATCAAGGTTTCTTCACGGCATCCTTGACCTTGCCCACGGCCTGTTGCGCCTCGCCTTTCAGTTCCTGGGCCTTGCCCTCGGCGCGCAGCTTGTCATTGTCGGTCACCTTGCCGACGCCCTGCTTGATGTTACCCACGGCCTCGTTGGCCAGGCCCTTCGCTTTGTCCTTGGTGCCACTCATGGGATGTCTCCTCGGGGAAAGACACGGGAAATCGTGTCGACATCTGATCGACCCAAGGCCATTGGCCAGAGTTTCAATTCATTTGCACCCTGTCAGCCAAACGGCAATCGGCTGGGCTCGATACGCTTGCACGGTTCGGGTTCGGTGATTTCGGGGAAGCGGGCTTGCCCCGCGATAAGCCCCACCCCACAATGGCAGGCCTTACTCGCGTCAACCCGCAGGAACCTGCATGAAACTCGACAAACCCACCGCCATCGCTCGCCGTAACGAGGCGCTGGCCAAACCGGTACTCACCAGTGCCAACACCCTGTTCGCCATTCTCGACACCAAGCGCAACCTGTGGTGGTTCGAAGTGCCGGTTGCACTGCTGCGCAAGGGCCAGCCCGACTGGGTCAACCTGCTGCTGCACACCCCCGAGAACGACGGGCTGCAGCACCTCAAGGTGCCCACCAACTTCCTCAAGGCTCATCAGGAGCAGATGGAAGTGCGCAATCCCGGCAAACGCCGTTCGACCATCAGCCTGGCGCTGAGCGCCGACCGCGACTCACTGCTGCGCGACACCCGACCGGGTGGCGAGCAGCTGGACTTCAGCACCTTCGTGCAGGGCTGATCAAGCCCGCTCGATGCGATCGTCATGGATGACGATCCGGCCCTGCTTGAACAACGCGCCGATGGCTTTCTTGAAGTTGCCCTTGCTCACGTTGAACATCTGGCTGATCAGCGCCGGGGCGCTCTTGTCGCACACCGGCAGCACACCACCGTTGGCCTCGAGGCGCTGCATGATCTGTTCGTGCAGGCTGTCGGCCAAGGCCTGGCCAACCGGCTGCAGGCTCAGGGCGATCTTGCCGTCGGCGCGCACTTCCTTGATGAAGCCCTTCTCGTGCATGCCCGAACGCAGGAACTTGAACACCTCGTTCTTGTGGATCAGGCCCCAATGGCGGTTGTTGATGATCGCCTTGAAGCCCATCGGCGTCTCGCCGGCCACCAGCAGCTCGACCGGCTGGCCGACGCTGTAGTCCACCGGGGTGCGGTCCAGGTAACGGTCCAGCTTGGCGGTGGCGGTAATACGCCGGGTGCGCTTGTCCAGGTAGGCATGGACCACGCAGTAGTCGCCGATCTTCAGTTGCCGCGACTCTTCCGAGTAGGGCATCAGCAGGTCCTTGGACAGGCCCCAGTCGAGGAAGATGCCAGCGCCGTTGATGTCCTTGACCTTGAGGCTGGCAAACTCGCCCACCTGCATTTTCGGCTTTTCGGTGGTGGCGATCAGCTGGTCTTCGCTGTCCAGGTAGATGAACACGTTGAGCCAATCGTCCAGCTCCAGCTCGGCATCCTTGGGGAAGTAGCGCCGCGGCAGGAGGATTTCGCCATCGGCGCCGCCGTCAAGGTACAGGCCGAACTCCACGTGTTTCACGATTTGCAAACTGTTGTAACGCCCAAGCAGAGCCATTTCCGAAGATCCTCAAGACAAGGCGACTATTCTAACACCTGACCCGCCCGGCCGCCCGAGCGCACATTCGCCGGAACCGTCGAGCTCACCGTGCGTCTACCGCCTGGCCAGCCCAGCAAGGATTCGCTCATGCCCCTTCGCCTGCCCAAAGCCCTGCTCATGCTAATCGGCTTCGCCCTGGCACTGACGGCCTGCAGCCGCATCGACCTGGCCTACCGCAACCTTGATCGCCTGGTGCCGTGGTCGCTGGGAGACTACCTAGACATGAACCGCGAGCAGAAGCAGTTGCTCGACGAACGGCTCAAGGCGCACCTGGCCTGGCACTGCAAGACCCAACTGCCCGGCTACCTCGACTGGCTCGACCGGGTGCAACTGATGGTCGCCAACGACGCGGTCACCGATGAAAACCTGCGCCAACGCACGGTCGAGGCACGCCAGGCCATCGGCCGGGTCACCGAAGCGATAACCCCCTCTGCCGCGGAACTGCTCAAGGGCATGAATGACAGCCAAGTAGCGGAAATGCGCGAGGCTTTTCGCAAGGACATCGACAAACGCCAGAAGGAGTACGTCGACACACCATTGGCCAAGCAGGTCGAAAACCGTGCCGCACGCATGCGCAAGCGCCTCGAGCCCTGGCTGGGCGAGCTAGATGCCGAGCAACGGCTGCGGGTGATGAGCTGGTCACAGGCCCTGGGTGACCAGAATCGCCAGTGGATCGCCAACCGCGCCCATTGGCAGCAGCAACTGGTGCTGGCGATGGACCAGCGCGCCAGTCCGAGTTTCGAGCCCCGGTTGGCGCAGTTGCTGCAGCGCAAGGAAAGCCTGTGGACACCGGAGTACCGCCAGGCATTCCAGAACACCGAGCGCCAGGCACGCAGCCTGCTGGTGGATCTGCTGAAACAGAGCAGCCCGGCCCAGCGGCAATTCCTGCAGCAGCGGCTGAGCAAGGTGCGTTCGGACTTCAGCGAACTCAAGTGCCTCAGAGGCTGAAAACCTGATGCCTAACGCCCTTTGCGCCGATAAGGGAACACATCGATCACCTTCCCCGCCCGGATCGCCTCCTGCAAGCCTTTCCAGTAATCGGCGTCGTACAGTTCGCCATGCAGGCGGCTGAACAAGCGGCGCTGGCCGATATCGGCGAAAAGGAATGGCGGAAACTCCTCGGGGAACACGTCGTGTGGCCCGATCGAGTACCACGGCTCGCCGGACATCTCATCCTCCGGATAACGCGGCGGCGGGATATGGCGGAAGTTGACCTCGGTGAGGTAGCTGATCTCGTCGTAGTCGTAGAACACCACCCGGCCATGGCGGGTGACGCCGAAGTTCTTCAGCAGCATGTCGCCGGGGAATATGTTCGCCGCCGCCAATTGCTTGATCGCCAGCCCATAGTCTTCCAGCGCCTCCAGCACCTGGGCTTCGCTGGCCTGTTCGAGGTACAGGTTGAGCGGGGTCATGCGCCGTTCGGTCCAGCAGTGGCGGATCAGCACCGTGTCGCCCTCAAGCGCCACGGTGGAGGGCGCAACCTCTAGCAGTTCCGCCAGGCAGTCGGGGTCGAACTTGCCCTGGGGAAAGCGAAAATCGGCGAACTCCTGGGTATCGGCCATGCGCCCGACGCGGTCGACGCTTTTTACCAGGCGGTACTTCTCTATTACCGTTGCTCGGTCGACGGTCTTCGACGGCGAGAAGCGGTCCTTGATGATCTTGAACACGGTGTTGAAGCCCGGCAGGGTGAACACGCTCATGACCATGCCGCGCACGCCAGGGGCCATGACAAAGCGGTCATCGCTGTTGGCCAGGTGGTTGATCAGCGCCCGATAGAATTCCGACTTGCCATGCTTGTAGAACCCGATCGAGGTGTACAGCTCGGCGATGTGCTTGCCCGGCAGGATGCGCTTGAGGAAGTTGACGAACTCCGCCGGCACCGGCACATCGACCATGAAATACGAACGGGTGAAGGAGAAGATGATCGACACCTCCGCCTCGTCGGTAATCAGCGCATCGGCCTCGATGCCATGTCCCTCGCGGTGCAGCAGCGGGATCACCAGTGGCCACTGCTCGTCGGGGGTGTACAGGCGGCCGACCAGATAGGCGCCCTTGTTGCGGTAAAGCACGGGGGTGAACAGCTCCACGGCCAAGGCCGGATCCTTGCAGACCCAATCGGGCAGGCATTCGCGCAACTGATCCTCAAGCCGCGCGATATCGCCCTCCCGGTCGCCATAAGGCACGTCGAACGCATAATCGGCGAAAATCGCTCGCAACAAGCCTTTGAGCCCATCCTGCAGCGCATAGGTACGCGTCTGCGCCGCCCGTTCATGGCCTCGCATCGATGGCCGCGTGGTATGGATGAACATGCAGCCGTCGCTGATCAGGTCGTGGCTGAACAGGCTGCAGAACAACGAGTTGTACCAGGTCTCGGCCAGCTCGTCGTCCAACCGGGGGTCGATCAGGCGGATGTAGGCGTTCTTGACCAGCGGCCATTGCTCGACGTCCAGCAGCACCTTGGTATCGAAGCGCTGGCGCAACCAGCCGTTGACCTCGGCGACCTTCTCTTCATACAGGTTGATGCGCGCCGCGGCGGCGTGCTGGATGTCCTGCCAGCGCGCCTGTTCGAAGCGCTCGCGGGCGCCGAGGGTGATACGGCGAAAGTGCTCGCGGTAGTCGTCGAAGCCATCGAGGATCATCCGGGCGATATCGACGGCGGGCCAGGCTGGGGTCATGCGCGTGCCTCTATGCAATGGTCACCGAGAGAGCTTAGTCGGATACGAGCCCTGTGGGAGCCGGCTTGCCGGCGATGAAGCCCGTGAGGCGACCCCGGATTCACACAGCAAGAAAGCACAAGAATCCCCCACTCTCCCTGACGTACACTCGCGCCCTGCCCTACCGCCGGAGACCCCCGTGAGCCCCATCGCCCTCGCCCGCCTGCTGACCCTTGCCGCTGTCTGGGGCGCCAGCTTCCTGTTCATGCGCATCATTGCCCCCGAGCTGGGCACCGTGCCGACCGCCTTCTTCCGCGTGTCGATCGCCTGCCTGGGGCTGATCGCCATCCTCGCCGCCGCCCGCGTGCGCTGGAACTTCGAGGGCAAGCTTGGCGCCTGCCTGGTGCTGGGCATGATCAACTCGGGCATTCCGGCCACCTTCTATTCCGTGGCGGCGCAGGTGCTGCCGGCCGGCTATTCGGCGATCTTCAACGCCACCACGCCGCTGATGGGCGTGCTGATCGGCGCCTTGTTCTTCCGCGAAGCCATGACCCTGCCCAAGCTCTGCGGGATCTTCCTCGGGCTGTTCGGTGTCGGCATCCTCAGCGGTGCCGGCCCAGTGGCGCTGGACATGGCCCTGGTGCAAGGCGCACTGGCCTGCCTGGCCGCCACCACCTGCTACGGCTTCGCGGGCTTCCTGGCAAGGCGCTGGGTCGGCACGCTGGACAGCCGTCTGTCGGCGCTGGGCAGCATGCTCGGCGCCACCTTGCTGCTCAGCCCGCTGTTCGCCTGGAGCGCGCTGACCCAGCCACCGGCCAGCTGGGGCGACTGGCAGGTATGGCTGTCGCTCCTGGGCCTGGGGCTACTGTGCACGGCGTTCGCCTACATCCTGTACTTCCGCCTGCTGAACGAAATCGGGCCGGTCAAGGCCAGTACCGTGACCTTCCTGATCCCGGTATTCGGCGTGCTATGGGGCGCATGGCTGCTGGATGAGCCGCTGTCGATGGCGCACTTGTATGGCGGTCTGCTGATCGGTGCGGCGCTGTGGTTGGTGCTGCGCCCGGCACGGCACTGAAAAAAGGGGAGCGGGATTGCCCCGCTCCCACCGCTCGTTGACTCAGGCCTCGGCTGTGCGCAACGCAGGCTTACGGAACACGAACAGCAAGCCGATCACGATCAGTCCCATCCCCAGCAGGCTGAGGGGCGCCAGGCGGTTGCCGAAGATGATGAAATCCATCACCGCCGTGACCGCCGGCACCAGGTAGAACAGGCTGGTGACATTGACCAGGTTGCCCCTTGCGATCAGCCGGTACAGCAGCAGCGTGGCCAGCAACGAGACCACCAGCCCCATCCATAGCAGCGCACCGAGGAAACTGGCGTTCCACTGGACATGCAGCGGCTGCAACGGCGCGAACACTGCGCACATTGCGAAGCCCGCCAAGTATTGCAAGGGCAAAGTGCCCATGGGGTTGTCAGTAATGCGTTTCTGCAGGATCGAGCCCAAGGTCATGCTGCCAAGCGCCAGCAGGGCAAACAGCATCCCGGCGAGGGACACCCCACCCAGGTTGATGCCCTGGTAGACCACCATCACCAGACCGCCAAGACCAAGCCCCAGGCCGAACAATCGGCTCCAGGACCGCTGACGCTCCATCAGCACCACGGTCAGGATCGGTTGCACGCCCATGACCGTGGCCATGACGCCAGGCGTGACATGGGTGTTCAGCGCCAGCAGGTAGAAGATCTGGTAGGCGCCGAGCAACACGCAGCCGGTCCCCAGGGCGCGAACAATGCCGCCCCGGGTACGTGGCCAACGCAATCCGAGCAACGGACCGATCAACAGCAGACCGAACAGCGCCAAGGCCGAACGCAGCAGCAGGAAGGCGAAGGGGCTGGCCTCGGCCAGGCCAAGCTTGGAGACGATCGCCCCGCTGCTCCACAGCAGGACGAACAGGCTGGTCGTGGCCGCCGAGGCCACGGAAGCTTTGTTGAGAACAAACATGTATTGCCACCTGTATACGGGCAAATGAGCCGTACGGAGGGCCTATCGCGACTTGCGGGGATAGCCGACCGTGTTCAGTAGGTTGCGAGTGCGGTGGGGTGCGGCCAGCGGCCGGTCAGCCCAGCACCACGACTGCGCAAGGAGGCGGAGCTACGCCGCCTACCACGCCACTGACAGGTGGTGGAGAGAGACTGATCATGGCCGGCTGCTGGCTGCCACGCACGACCACGCCCGCGACAGGCGCGAGAACGTCAGTTGTGGTGGAAGGGATGGCTGGCATGATCGGGTCTTCAGAGAAGAATGTGTTTCGGAATATAGCGGGGGAATCATCGCGGGGCAAGCCCGCTCCCACGAGGAGCGAGCCCGGCCCACGCGAATCAGAACAGCCAGCGATACAGGGCGTAGGCGACGACAACCGCCAGCACCGGTCGCAGCACGCGGTAGGCCTTGGGGTTGGCACGCTTGAACTGCTTGACCCGGGTGCTGATGACATTGCTGAAGCGCTTGCTCCAGGCATAGGCCTGGTTGATCCCGCCAACACGCTCGTCATCGGTGTTCTGCGGCGCGGTGGCACGGCCTAGGAAGGCACTGACCTTGCGGTTGATGCGGGTCATCAGCGGGCTGTTGAGCGGGCGCTCGACGTCGCAGAACAGGATCACGCGGGTGACCTCGGTCTCGTTCTTGACCCAGTGCACGAAGGTCTCGTCGAACATTACGTCCTCGCCGTCGCGCCAGGCGTAAGGCTGGCCATCAACGTAGATGCGGCAGTTGTCGGAGTTCGGCGTGGACAGCCCGAGGTGATAGCGCAGGGAGCCGGCGAACGGGTCGCGGTGCGGGTTCAGGTGGCTGCCGCCGGGCAACAGGGCGAACATCGCGCCCTTGACGTTGGGGATGCCGCTGACCAGCTCGACGGTCTTCGGGCACAGCGCTTCGGCCGAAGGCAGCGGTTTGTCGTACCACTTCAGGTAAAAGCGCTTCCAGCCCTTCTTGAAGAACGAACCGAAGCCGGCGTCATTGTCTTTTTCCGCCGCACGAATGTAACCCTCGTCGAACAGGCGCATGGCCTCTTCGCGGATCACCTCCCAGTTGTCCTTGAGCACATCCAGCTCGGGGAAGCGCTGGCGGTCCAGGTACGGCTTGGAAGGTACGCCGGAAAACAGGTACATCAGGCTGTTGTAGGGGGCGAACAGCGCCGAATGGTTGACGAACTGGCGCAGCACCGGCAGGCGTGCCTTGCCGCGCAGGTGCACAAACAGCACACTGCCGAAGAACACCAGCAGGACACCGGCCTTGGCGACGAAGGAAAAGGTCATGCAACACTCCTTGGAGGGGAAATCAGGCCATCCCCAGATAGCCGGACATCATAAACCCATCAGGAGCGGCTGCAAGCCAGAAGCTGCAAGCGGCAAGCTCAAGCTGATCCGCGTCAATGCGGCCATGCCTTCGACTTGCGGCTTGCAGCGTGTCGCTTACTGCTGGTTCTCCTGCTCGGTGAACAGATCGCTGAACAGCATGCTCGACAGGTAACGCTCGCCCGAGTCCGGCAGGATCACCACGATGGTCTTGCCCTGCATCTCCGGCTTTTCGGCCAGACGCACCGCCGCTGCCATCGCCGCGCCGCACGAGATGCCGCAGAGGATGCCCTCCTCCTGCATCAGGCGGATGGCCATGGCCTTGGACTCTTCCTCGGTCACCGTCTCGACCTGGTCGACGATCGACAGGTCGAGGTTCTTCGGCACGAAGCCGGCACCGATGCCCTGGATCTTGTGCGGGGTGGGCTTGAGCTCCTCACCGGCCAGGGTCTGGCTGATCAGCGGCGAGTTCACCGGTTCCACCGCCACTGACAGGATCGGCTTGCCCTGGGTGTGCTTGATGTAGCGCGATACCCCGGTGATGGTGCCACCGGTGCCGACGCCGGCAACCAGCACGTCGACCGCGCCATCGGTGTCGTTCCAGATTTCCGGGCCGGTGGTCTTCTCGTGAATGGCCGGGTTGGCCGGGTTGTCGAACTGGCTCGGCAGGTAGTGCTGCGCAGGGTCGGAAGCGACGATCTCATTGGCCTTCTCAATGGCACCCTTCATGCCTTTGGCCTTGTCCGTCAGCACCAGTTCGGCGCCCAGCGCTTTGAGTACTTTGCGCCGCTCCAGGCTCATCGAGTCGGGCATGGTCAGCACCAGCTTGTAGCCACGGGCGGCCGCCACGAAGGCCAGGCCGATGCCGGTATTGCCCGAGGTGGGCTCGACGATGGTCATGCCCGGCTTAAGCTTGCCGCTGTCCTCGGCGTCCCAGATCATGCTCGCGCCAATCCGGCACTTCACCGAGTAGCCTGGGTTGCGTCCTTCGGTCTTGGCCAGGATGGTCACGCCGCGCGGGGCAATACGGTTGATCTGCACCAGCGGCGTGTTGCCGATGGAATGGGCGTTGTCGGCGTAGATACGGCTCATGGCGGCGGTCCTTGAACAGGAAAAAAGTGCAGGGAAAACCCTGAGGGTAAG
The DNA here is from genome assembly GCF_026343815.1 of Pseudomonas sp. BJa3. NCBI lineage: Bacteria > Pseudomonadati > Pseudomonadota > Gammaproteobacteria > Pseudomonadales > Pseudomonadaceae > Pseudomonas > Pseudomonas sp. BJa3. The sequence continues at coordinate 54,383 of NZ_JAOXMC010000024.1, forward strand.
CCTGCAATCGGTGAGCGTAAAGCCCGTTCGAACTCGACGAAACGGCCTGCGGTCAACCGCACATGCTCCCATGGAGAAACCCGATGAAAGCGCGCTACCGCTGGCCACTGGTCGGCTTTGCCAGCCTGGTCGCACTGCTGGTGGCCCTGCACCTGGCCTTGCCTTACCTGGTGCGTGACTACCTCAACGACAAGCTGGCCGACATGGGCGACTACCGCGGCCAGGTCCGCGACGTGGACCTGGCGTGGTGGCGTGGCGCCTACCAGATCAATGGCCTGAAGATCGTCAAGGTCAGCGGCAAGGTGCCGGTGCCGCTGCTCGAAGCGCCGCTGATCGACCTGTCGGTGAGCTGGCACTCGCTGTGGTACGACCGCGCCGTGGTCGCCGAAGTGACCTTCGTACACCCCGAACTCAATTTCGTCGACGGCGGCAACAAACAGAACTCTCAGACCGGCCAGGGCACCGACTGGCGCCAGCAACTGGAAAAACTGCTGCCGATCACCCTTAACGACGTGCGCATCGAACAAGGCACCCTCACCTTCCGCAACTTCAATTCCAGACCGCCGGTGGACCTCAAGGCGACCCGGCTGGACGCAAGCATCCGCAACCTGACCAACGTGCGCGACGAAAAGGGCCGGCGCGACGCCAGCTTCGAGGGGACGGCGCTGCTGCTGGGCGACGCCAAGGTGGAAAGCCGCGCCACCTTCGACCCCTTCAGCGACTTCGACGACTTCCAGTTCCGCCTGCGCGCCACCGGCATCGAACTGCGCCGGCTGAACGACTTCGCCAGCGCATACGGCAAGTTCGACTTCAATGCCGGGCATGGCGATGTGGTAATCGAGGCCGAGGCCGAGAACGGCCGGCTCAAGGGCTACATCAAGCCGCTGTTGCGCGATGTCGATGTGTTCAATTGGCAGCAGGACGTGGAAGACAAGGACAAGGGCTTCTTGCGCTCGATATGGGAAGCCGTCGTGGGCGCCACCGAGACCGTGCTCAAGAACCAGCCGAAAAACCAGTTCGCCACCCGCGTGGAACTCAGCGGCAGTGTGCACCAGCAGGACATCAGCGCCTTCGAGGCGTTCCTGCAGATCCTGCGCAACGGCTTCATCCAGGCGTTCAACGCACGCTACGAGCAGCCCGCGCCCAAATCCGACTGAGCCCTGGGTGACGGACCATTCAGGGACTGAATACCTGGTCTGCGTTTTCACGCGTCGGGCGTGGCGTTATAGTCGCTGGCACATCAATAAACATGTATTGCCTGGGCCGGCCCTATCGCCGGCAAGCCTGCTCCCACAGGGAGCGGGTCTGCCCGCAATGACGCCAGCCAGCCACCCAGAGGATCGGTTAATGAAGTTCGAAGGCACCCGCGACTACGTCGCCACAGATGACCTCAAGCTGGCGGTCAACGCGGCCATCACCCTGGAGCGCCCGTTGCTGGTCAAGGGCGAGCCGGGCACCGGCAAGACCATGCTCGCCGAACAGCTGGCCGCCTTCTTCGGCGCACGCCTGATCACCTGGCACATCAAGTCGACCACCAAGGCCCACCAGGGCCTGTACGAATACGACGCGGTCAGCCGCCTGCGCGACTCGCAGCTGGGCGTGGACAAGGTCCACGATGTGCGCAACTACCTGAAAAAAGGCAAGCTGTGGGAGGCCTTCGAAGCCGACGAGCGGGTGATCCTGCTGATCGACGAAATCGACAAGGCCGACATCGAGTTCCCCAACGACCTGCTGCAGGAACTCGACAAGATGGAGTTCTACGTCTACGAAATCGACGAGACTATCAAGGCCAAGCAGCGCCCGATCATCATCATCACCTCCAACAACGAAAAGGAGCTGCCTGACGCCTTCCTGCGCCGCTGCTTCTTCCACTACATCGCCTTCCCCGACCGCGCCACCCTGCAGCAGATCGTCGACGTGCACTACCCCAACATCAGCCAGTCGCTGGTCAGCGAGGCGCTGGACGTGTTCTTCGACGTGCGCAAGGTGCCGGGCCTGAAGAAAAAGCCCTCCACCTCCGAGCTGGTCGACTGGCTCAAGCTGCTGATGGCGGACAACATCGGCGAGGCGGTACTGCGCGAGCGCGACCCGACCAAGGCCATCCCGCCGTTGGCCGGGGCCCTGGTTAAGAACGAACAGGACGTGACGCTGCTCGAGCGCCTGGCCTTCATGAGCCGGCGCGGCAACCGCTGACGGGAGCCGGGCCATGTTGCTCAACCTGTTCAATGAAATGCGCGCGGCCAAGGTGCCGGTGTCGGTGCGCGAGTTGCTCGACCTGCACCATGCCTTGCAAAAAGGTGTGGTGTTCGCCGACATGGACGCCTTCTACTATCTGGCCCGCGCCATCCTGGTGAAGGACGAACGGCACTTCGACAAGTTCGACCGTGCCTTCGCCGCCTACTTCAAGGGCCTGGAAAACCTCGACCGGCATATCGAAGCGTTGATCCCCGACGAGTGGCTGCGCAAGGAGTTCGAGCGCTCGCTCACCGACGAGGAACGCGCGCAGATCCAGTCCCTGGGCGGGCTGGACAAGCTGATCGAGGAGTTCAAGAAGCGCCTCGAGGAACAGAAGGAACGCCATGCCGGCGGCAACAAATGGATCGGCACCGGCGGTACCAGTCCGTTCGGCTCGGGCGGCTTTAACCCCGAGGGCATCCGCGTTGGCGAGGCCGGCAAGCGCCAGGGCAAGGCAGTGAAGGTCTGGGACCAGCGCGAGTACAAGAACCTCGACGACCAGGTCGAGCTGGGCACGCGCAACATCAAGCTGGCCCTGCGCCGGCTGCGCAAGTTCGCCCGCGAAGGTGCCGCCGAGGAGCTGGACATCGACGGTACCATCGATCACACCGCCCGTGACGCCGGCCTGCTGAACATCCAGATGCGCCCCGAACGGCGCAACACGGTGAAGCTGCTGTTGCTGTTCGACATCGGCGGCTCGATGGACGCCCACATCAAGGTGTGCGAGGAGCTGTTCTCGGCCTGCAAGACCGAGTTCAAGCACCTTGAGTACTACTACTTCCACAACTTCGTCTACGAGTCGGTGTGGAAGAACAACCTGCGCCGCACCTCGGAGCGCTTCTCCACCTTCGACCTGCTGCACAAGTACGGCGACGACTACAAAGTGATCTTCGTCGGCGACGCGGCCATGGCACCCTACGAGATCACCCAGCCCGGCGGCAGCGTCGAGCACTGGAACGAAGAGGCCGGGTACGTGTGGATGCAGCGCTTCATGGAGAAGTTCAGGAAGATCATCTGGATCAACCCGTATCCGAAACAGGCCTGGGACTATACCGCCTCGACCCACCTGGTGCGGGACTTGATCGAGGACAAGATGTATCCGTTGACGTTGCAGGGGTTGGAAGACGGGATGCGTTACCTGTCCAAGTAATCTATTGACCGAACTGGCCTCATCGCGGGGCAAGCCCGCTCCCACGCCAGCCCTGCAAATGCGCGAGTGGCGCGGGCTTGCCCCGCGATGAGGCCGGCAGACTCAACCCCAGCAGCGCAAGCATGCCTGCTGCTCGCGCCACGCCTCGTCCTGCACCACCGCCCTGAAGCGTATCGTCGCCCCCGGCATGCACTGCGCCAGCTGCGCCAGCGCCAACGGCGTCAACGCACCCAGCCGTGGATACCCACCGATGGTCTGCCGGTCATTGAGCAGCACGATCGGCTGCCCGTCCGGCGGCACCTGCACGGCGCCAAGTGGGATCCCTTCGGAAATCATCGGCGCGCCCTGGTACATCAACTGCGGCCCAAGCAGTCGGATGCCCATGCGGTCGGCACGGCTGTCCAGCGTCCAGTCACGGTTGAACGCCTCGAACAGGCTGGTGCCGCTGAAATCGCCTATCTGCGCCCCCATCACCAGGTCCAGTACAGGCTTGTCCGCATATACCGGCCGCAACGTTTCGGGAACGTGGGAGCGGAGGTTCGGCGCCCCGACTTGCCCCGCGATGGCGCCGGCAGCATGCAGTACCTCCCCTTTCACCAACGCCCGGCCCTGGCCGTCAACCCCGCCCAGCTCTTCCCGAACCACCGTGGAGCAACTGCCCAGCACCGCCTCGCCCTGAAACCCACCAGGCGCAGCCAGATAAGCACGTACCCCTTGGCGAGGCTGACGCAGCGTCAGCTGCTGGCCCTTGCCGAGGTTGAAGCTGGTCCAGGGCGCTACAGCCTGCCCGTCGACCTGCGCATCCAGGTCGGCCCCGGCCAATGCCAACATGCAATCTTCCTCGGCAACCACACTGAACCCGCCGAGGGCGACTTCCACCACTGCGCTGTCCAAGGCATTGCCCAGCAACCAGTTGGCCCAGCGCATCGCCACCCAATCCAGCGCGCCGCCCTGGGTCACCCCCAGATGCCGGACGCCAAAGCGCCCACCATCCTGCAATTGGCACAGCGCGGTGCTGGCCTCGATCCTCAACTGGCTCATGCCTGGGCCTCCAGCGGGCTGTCATCACCGCCCAGGTTGATGAAGTCGGCGTGCCCGACAGCCACGAAACGGACCTGGTCGCCCGGTTGCAGCAAGCTATAGCCCTCGCGCTCGCGGTCGAACAGGTGCACCGGCGTCCGACCGATCAGGTTCCAGCCGCCCGGCGACACCGCCGGATACGCGGCGGTCTGGCGTTCGGCAATTCCGACGCTGCCCGCTGCCACACGCTTGCGCGGAGTACTCAGGCGCGGTGTGGCCAGGCGCTCGTCGACCAGCCCCATGAAGCCGAAGCCCGGGGCGAACCCCAGCGCGAACACCGGGTAATCTCGGCCACAGTGCACGTCGATCACTTCGGCTTCGCTCAGCCCGCTTCGCGCAGCCAGCACCGGCAACTCGGGACCGACGCTGGCGTGGTACCAAACCGGGATCTCGTGCCTGCGCCCGGCCTTTCCATCATCCGGCCGCAGGCCCTCCAGTGCGTGCAGGATGCGCCGGCGCGCTTCGCCCGGCGCCAGGTCGAACTGCACCATCAGCGTGGTGTAGGACGGCACCAGGTCGATCAACTGTTGGCCAAAGACGTCCCGCAAGCGCTGGCTGGCGGCGAGGATCCACGGCATGTTGCCTTCATCGATGGCATCGAACAGCCGCACCATCAGGCTGTCGACGGCCACCACTTCGATACGTGGGGTCATGCCTGCTCCAGCGCGTCGAGTGCCTGGCGGATCTGGCGTACCGCGGCCACGGAACCATCGTTGTCGCCATGCACGCACAGGGTGCTGGCGTTCAACCGTACCTCGCTGCCATCGTCGGCCACCAGGGCCTCGCCCTTGGCCAGGCGCAAGGCCTGCTCGACCACCAGCGCCGGGTCATGGTGCACCGCGTCCGGCAGGCGCCGCGACATCAGGTGCCCGCTGGCGGTGTAGCCACGGTCGGCGAAGGCTTCGAACCACAACGGCACGCCGATCTCGTCGCCCAGGGCCTGGGCGGCGCTGTCGTCGGCGGTGGCCATGAGCATCAGCGGCAGGCCGCTGTCGAATGCCGCCACAGCCTCGAGCACGGTGCGCAGGATGGCCGGGTTGGCCATCATGTCGTTGTACAGCGCGCCATGGGGCTTGACGTAGGCCACCCGGCCACCGAGCACCTTGCAGATTCCGTCCAGGGCGCCGACCTGGTAGTGCAGCAGGTCGCGGATCTCGTCGCTGCTGCAGGCCATGGAGCGGCGGCCGAAGCCTGCCAGGTCCGGGTAGGCCGGGTGCGCGCCGATGGCCACCCGGTGCTCCAGGGCCAGGGCCACGGTGCGGCGCATGGTGCCAGGGTCGCCGGCATGGTAGCCGCAGGCGATGTTGGCGCAGTCGATGAAAGGCATGACCTTGGCATCCTGGCCCATGCGCCAGTTGCCGAAGCTCTCGCCCATGTCGCAATTGAGTAGCAGGCGTTTCACCTGGCGGACCTCCGTATCAATGTTCATGGTGCCTACCTTAGCGCGCCTGGAGCGCTTTGCCGCGGGTTTCCGGCAGGCTCAGCGCAGCCAGGATCACCACACCGTAGGACACTGCGGCAAAGGCGCCAATCCCCAGGCCCAACGGCACTTTCTCGCCGAGCAGGCCGATCAGCAGCGGGAACATGGCGGCGATGACCTTGCCGATGTTGTAGCAGAAGCCCTGCCCCGAGCCACGGATGCGGGTGGGGAACAGCTCGGTGAGGAACGAACCCATGCCGCTGAAGATACCCGAGGCAAAGAAGCCCAGCGGGAAGCCCAGCCACAGCATCACGTTGTCGCTGACTGGCAGCTGTGTGTAGAGCAGGACGATGACGAACGAGCCCACGGCGAACAGGATGAAGTTCTTCCGGCGCCCCAGCAGGTCGCAGAGGTAGGCACTGACCACATAGCCGATGTAGGAGCCGACGATGACCATCGCCAGGTAACCGCCGGTACCGAGCACGCTCAGGCCGCGCTCGTTCTTGAGGAAGGTCGGCAGCCACGAGGTGATGGCGTAGTAGCCGCCCAGGGCACCAGTGGTGAGCAGCGACGCGCGGATCGTGGTCCACAACATGCCGGGGGCGAAGATCTCGTAGAAATGCGAAGGCGCCGCGACCGTCTCGGCGGCCTTGGCCTCGCGGTAGACGTCCGGGTCCTTGACCAGGCGCCGCACGAAGATCACGAAGATCGCCGGCAGCAACCCGAGCAGGAACAGCGCGCGCCAGGCCTGCTCGGCCGGCAGCCAGGAGAACAGCAGCGCGTAGAGGATGGCGGTCAGGCCCCAGCCGATGGCCCAGCCCGACTGCACCATGCCCACCGCCTTGCCGCGGTCCTGGGCACGGATCACCTCGCCGATCAGCACCGCGCCGGCGGTCCATTCGCCACCGAATCCGAAGCCCATCAGGGTACGGGCGATCAACAGCTGCTCATAGCTCTGGGCGAAACCGCAGAGGAAGGTGAAAAATGCGAACCACAGCACCGTCAGTTGCAGGGTGCGCACCCGCCCGATGCGATCAGAGAGGATGCCGGCGATCCAGCCGCCCAGGGCCGAGGCGATCAGCGTGCTGGTATGGATCAACCCGGCCTCGGCGGTGCTGATGCCCCACAGCATGATCAGCGTGGGGATGACGAAGCTCAGCATCTGGGTGTCCATGCCGTCCAGGCCGTAGCCGATCTTGCAGCTCCAGAAGGTGCGTCGTTGCTGGGAATCGATGTCGCGGTACCAGGCGAAAGGGCCGCTCGAGGTTCGGGCGGGGGCCTGCTGCTGCACGCCGGTCGGGTTCATGGTTGCCTCGGCTTGTTGGTATTGTTCTATGGGCGACGTCGGGCGTCGCGGCCTGGGCAACATGTTCAGAGGCCGCGCCCGGCACGTCCAATGAGAAAATCCGCCGGTCTGGAACAAGAAAAACTGATCATGAACCTTCGTTTCCTCGAAACCTTCGTCTGGGTCGCCTGGCTCAAGAGTTTCCGCCTCACCGCCGAGAAGCTGTTCACCACCCAGGCCTCGGTGTCCAGCCGCATCGCCGCGCTGGAGGCCGACCTGGGCGTAAAACTGCTGTTGCGCGATTCGCGCGGGGTCAGCCTGACACCCGAGGGCGCCAAAGTGCTGGAATATGCCGAACGCATGCTCGACACCGCCAAGGCCATGAAGCAGTCGCTGGACAGCGACCGGGCCAAGACCGGGCGCATTCGCCTGGGGGTCATGGACACGGTCATCCATACCTGGATGAGCGCGCTGGTGGCGGAGCTGGGCGAGCGCTACCCGCAGGTGGAGATCGAGCTGGTGGCCGATACCGCGCTGAACCTGCGCGAGCAGTTGCAGAAGGGCTTTCTCGACGTGATTCTGCAGACCGACCTGCTGCGCGAACAGTCGATCCGCAGCCAGGACCTGGCGCGCTACCCGATGGGCTGGATCGTCGCCGCCGGCTCCCCGCACCACCGCACCTACGCCTCGTTGGCGGAGCTGGCCCGCGAACGCATCGTCACCTTCTCGAAAAATTCACGACCGCACCAGGAAGTGCTCAGCCTTTTACAGGCAGCCGGGGCCGAGGCGCCACGCCTGAACTGCGTGAACTCGGTGGCGGCAATCACCCGCCTGCTGCGCGACGGTTTCGGCATCGGCGCGCTGCCACCGGCACTGGTGGATGGCGAACTGAGCCGGGGCGAGCTGGTGTTGCTGGACGGATTGCAGCCACCACCAAGCCTGGAGCTGGTGGTGGCCTGGCAGACCGGCGTGGCGTTGGTGGACGAGATCGTCGACGTGTGCCGGCAAGTGCTGGAGCGCTACGCGCGGGATGTGGGCGGGCAGCGGATCGTGCTGGTCTGAAGGTCGCCTTTACCGACGATCAGGGCAGCAACAGCATCACCGCCAGCTTTCCTTCACCACCTTGCGCCGCCCACCGAGGATCACCCAGCCAATCACCAGCAACAGGCTCTCGACCACGAACGCCAGCACGAACCCGCTGCCGATCCCCCAGCCGATCGCCTCGGGCACCAGCAGGATCTGGTAGCTGTAGCCCTTGAGCGTCTCTTCGCGCAGCGTCGGCTCCGGCTGCACCAGCACATGCCAGGTGCGGCTCACCCACGAGCCTTGCAGGGCCTGCCACTCATGCTCCAGCGCTTGGTTGCGGATCAGCAGGCTTTCGATGCTGTTGGCATCGCTGTTGAACACCGGATCGTCGCTGCTGCGGTAATGCCGCACCAGCGCCTGCAGGTCGCCGTTGAAGAAGCGCTGCGCGGTCTGGCGGAAGCCGTCCAGGGCCTGGCGCGACTCGAGCAGGTGCGCCTCGACGCGCTGGCTGTAGTCCTTGACCAGCCCCGGCACCTGGAGACCGGCCAGCAGGCCGAAGGTGAACAACAGCAAACGCAGGTAACTTCTGAACATGCAGCTTCCTTAGCTCTGGCCGTGGGCGACGCACTCGCCGTGGCGCCACAGCCCCCACTGACCCGGCTCGTAGCGGTTCCAGGTCTCGTTCTCGGTCAAGGCCTCGGTGGCGATCACCGTAACCACGTCGTTGGGGGTGGTTTGCGTGTGGAAGTCGACGATCAGGTCGACATCCTTCAGCCGCGCCGCACCGAACGGTGCGCGGCGGGTGATGTGCACCAGTTTGGTCGAGCAGAAGCAGAACAGCCAGTCGCCGTCGCTGAGCAAGCAGTTAAATACGCCCTTGCCGCGGTACTCGGCGCAAGCCTCGACCAGCACCGGCAGCAACTGCTCGGCTTCCACCGGCTCGGGGAAGGCCTCGCGGATACGATTGAGCAGGTCGCAGAAGGCGGCCTCGCTGTCGGTGTCGCCAATTGGTCGGTAGAACGTGCGCTGTGCGGCGAAATCACCCAACTGGCCGTTGTGCGCGAAGCACCAGTTGCGGCCCCACAGCTCGCGCACGAACGGGTGGGTGTTGGACAGGCAGACCTTGCCGACGTTGGCCTGGCGGATATGGCCGATGACCACTTCGCTCTTGATCGGGTAGCGCTGCACCAGGTTGGCCACTTCCGACTCGCTGCTCGCCGCCGGGTCCTGGAACAGGCGCAGGCCGCGCCCCTCGTAGAAACCGATGCCCCAGCCATCGCGGTGCGGGCCGGTGCGCCCGCCGCGCTGCATCAGGCCGGTGAAGCTGAAGACGATATCGGTGGGGACGTTGGCGCTCATGCCCAGCAGTTCGCACATGTTCGCGGCTCCTGGCTTACAGACGGGGTTCGACGCGGCCCTGCCCGGGGCCGGAGCGGCGCACGGAGGCCGGTGGCGGATCGTCGCGGTAGCGGTCGTGACGATTGGCGGCCAGGGACGCATCGGCCACGACCTCCTCCTCTTCCTTGGCCTGGCGCTGGGCGGCGGCCTCACGCTGGGCGCGGCGTTCGCGGGCACGCTTTTCCAGCGGCCAGCGGATCAGCACGAAGACAAAGTACAGGGCAAAGGCGATCATCCCGTACATGGCAAGGTCCGAGGCTGCACGCCAGGCGTTGTTGCCGACCTTGAAGGCGAGGTCCAGCGCGGTGATGGCGATGGCCGGAGCGAAGCTTTCCTTGACCGGGTCGACGATGGTCGGGGCGAACAGCAGCACGGCGATGATCACCCGCAGCGGCTCGCGCAGCCAGCGCCACATCCAGCCGGTCAGCTTGAAACCCACCAGCAGGCAGCCCAGGGCGGCAACGGCGTACAGGCCCCAGGCCAGCGTATAGTCGTGTTCGGTCATGGTGTTGGTGCAAGCCAGGCAAAGAGACGCCTATGATAAACACTTTTACCGGCGCAGGCTGCCCCCGCACCGCATGCGACCCGCAGTGGCCCCTCGCGAGGGGCCCATCATCGATGAGATCACCCATGCCCCTGACCCTTCCCGCCCCTATCGCCCATCAAGCCGACGGCAACGACCCCTACGCCTGGCTGCAGGACCGCGACACGCCCGAGGTGCTGGCCTACCTGGCCGAGGAAAACGCCTACCAGGAAGCCTGCCTGGCCGGCCAGGCGCCGCTGCGTGAGCAACTGTTCGAAGAGATCAAGAGCCGCATCCTCGAGACCGACCTGTCGCTGCCATCGCCCTGGGGTCCGTACCTCTACTACACCCGCACCACCGCCGGCGACGAGTACCCGCGCCACTACCGCTGTCCGCGCCCGGCCGACGACAGCAATACGGTCGAGGAAAGCCGCGAGGAACTGCTGCTCGACCCCAATGCGCTGGCGAACGGCGGTTTCCTCTCCCTCGGCGCCTTCAGTATCAGCCCCGACCATCGCCTGCTGGCCTACAGCCTGGATACCAGCGGCGACGAGGTCTACACCCTGTACGTCAAGGACCTGGCCAGCGGCGCGCTGAGCGCCCTGCCCTTCGACGACTGCGACGGCAGCATGACCTGGGCCAACGACAGCCAGACGCTGTTCTTCGCCGAGCTGGACGACACCCACCGCCCCTGGCGCCTGCGCCGCCACACCCTGGGCGAGGCCGCGGCCACCAGCGTATTCGAAGAACCCGACGGACGTTTCTTCCTGCACTGCTACCGCGCCAGCTCCGAACGCCAACTGGTGCTGCTGCTCAACAGCAAGACCACCAGCGAAGCCTGGGTGCTCGATGCGGCCACGCCGCACGCCGACTTCACCTGCCTGGCGCCACGGGTCGAAGGCCATGAGTACTTCCCCGACCATGGCCAGCTCGACGGTCAATGGCGCTGGTTCATCCGCAGCAACCAGGACGGTATCAACTTCGCCCTGTTCCATGCGCCGGCAGACAGCGTGCCGGCCCGCGCGCAATGGCAGGTGCTGGTGCCGCACCGCGACGACATCATGCTAGAAGGCGTCAGCCTCAATGCCTCGGCGCTGTCCCTGAGCCTGCGCGAAGGCGGCCTGCCGATCATCGAAGTGCGCCCGCAAGGCCTGCCGGCCTACCGCGTCGAACTGCCGGACGCCGCCTACAGCCTCTACGTGCAGGACAGCCTGGAATTCGCCAGCTCGCGCATCCGCCTGCGCTACGAAGCCCTCAACCGCCCGGCCCAGGTGCGCCAGCTGGAGCTGGCCACAGGCGCCCAGCAGGTGCTCAAGCAGACCCCGGTGCTCGGCGCGTTCGACGCCGACGACTACATCAGCCAGCGCCTGTGGGCGGTGGCCAAGGACGGCACCCGGGTACCGATCAGCCTGGTGCGCCGTCGCGCCGACGAAGGCAAGACGGTGCCGCTCTACCTTTACGGCTATGGTGCCTACGGCGAGAGCCTCGACCCGTGGTTCTCCCATGCCCGCCTGAGCCTGCTGGAGCGTGGCGTGGCCTTCGCCATCGCCCATGTGCGCGGTGGCGGCGAGCTGGGTGAAGCCTGGTACCGGGCCGGCAAGCAGGAACACAAGCACAACAGCTTCGACGACTTCATCGCCTGCGCCGAACACCTGATCGCCGAAGGCGTGACCAGCCGCGAACGCCTGGCCATCAGTGGCGGCAGTGCCGGCGGCCTGCTGATGGGCGCGGTGCTCAACCTGCGCCCTGAGCTGTTCCGCTGCGCCATCGCCGAAGTGCCGTTCGTCGATGTGCTCAACACCATGCTCGACCCCGAGCTGCCGCTGACCGTCACCGAGTACGACGAATGGGGCAACCCGGAAGACCCCGAGGTGTATGCGCGGATCAAGGCCTACGCGCCGTACGAGAACGTCAAGGCTCAGGCCTACCCGGCCATGCTGGTGATCGCCGGCTACAACGACAGCCGAGTGCAGTACTGGGAGGCGGCCAAGTGGGTGGCACGCCTGCGCACGCGCAAGACCGACGCCAACCTGCTGCTGCTCAAGACCGAGATGGGCGCCGGCCACGGCGGCATGAGCGGCCGCTACCAGGGGCTGCGCGACGTGGCGTTGGAGTATGCGTTCGTCTTCAATGAGCTGGGCGTGGCGTAAAACGCGAATTTCGTTGTCTCACAAGCGCCACGGCCACAGATTGTGCGCACGCGGCGCTTTCCAGACATGCGAAGAAGAACAACACATGCCCGACACCCAGCACCTGAACGCCGAAATCCGCGACATGCTCATGGACTGCGGTCTGTTCGACACCCTGCAGCCCAGCGATTTCGTCACCGCCGCCGGCTATTTCAGCCTCACCGCCGTGAACGAAGGCCAGATCCTGTTCAGCGAAGGCGACGCCGGTACCTTCATGTGCATCCTCCACCGTGGCGTGGTCTCGGTGCGCAAGACCGACGGCAACGGCACCGAGGTAGAAATCGCCACCCTGCGCAAGGGCCGAGCCTTCGGCGAGATGGCCGTGCTCGACGGCGAGCGCCGCTCGGCCACCTGTGTGGCCGCCAGCGACTGCCAGTTGCTGACCCTGGGCAAGGATTCGCTGGAGAAGATGCTCGCCGACGCGCCGCGCATTGCCGCCCGCATCATTCGCGCCCTGGCCGTGGCGCTTTCACGGCGCCTGCGGATGCAGGATGGCCAGCGCCTGGCACAGCAGATCTAGGCTCTGTACGAAAAGTCTTGAGACGCAGGTCAGGCAAGGCGAAAACAGCCGAGGAACGCCCGGGGTCGCGCCCGACTGTACTGGAGTACATGAGCATTCCGAGGCTGTTTTCAACGCAGCATGAACAAGTATCAAGGCTTTTCGTACAGAGCCTAATCGCGCTTGGGCGGCGGTTTTGGCGAATCCTGGTTCAACCCCGGCAACGGTTGGTCCTTCGGCGGCCCCGGCACCGGCATGGGCGGCAGCAGCGGCGCGCCGGGCCGGTTGGCACCGGCCTTGGGCGGCGTGCTCGGGGTGATCTGCGGGTAGGGTGTCGGCGTCGGCGTCCCCGGGGCCCCCGGGACGGTCGTGAGCGGCCGCTGCTGACCTGCAGCGTCGGCCAACGGCACTGCGCCAAGCAACAATGCAGCGAGGATCGCATGCAACATCTGCAGCCTCCTGTCAGAAACCTTCCTACAGGCTATGCCCAATGGCGCATTTTTGCCTGTCCGCCCGCCCGACTGGCGCGCTAGACTCAAGGACATAACCGTCATTGCCCTGATTAGAAAAAAGGTAACACCATGAGTTCCACCTCCGACGCCACCGCCCGCCTCGACCGTATCCTCGCCGACGCCAAGCGCGACAAGGAAATGGGCTATCGCGACAAGGCGCTGAAAATGTACCCCCACGTCTGCGGCCGCTGCACCCGCGAGTTCTCCGGCAAACGCCTGTCGGAACTGACCGTGCATCACCGCGACCACAACCACGACAACAACCCCCAGGACGGCTCCAACTGGGAACTGCTGTGCCTGTACTGCCACGACAACGAGCATGCCCGCTACACCGACCAGCAGTATTTCAGCGAAGGTTCGCTGAGCACACCGAAAGTCGCCGTGGCCACCCACAACCCGTTCGCCGGCCTGGCCGCGCTGATGAAGAAGGACTGACCGTCGATTCCCGCCCCCGCCGTGTCGGCAAGCCCGTATAATCGCGCTCTTTTTTTGCGAAGGGCCCCGACACGTGGCGAACAAACGGTACAGCTGCATCGGCCTGTTCAACCCCAAATCGGCCGAGAACGTCGGCTCGGTGATGCGCGCGGCAGGCTGTTATGGCGTCAACTCGGTGTTCTACACCGGCAAGCGCTATGAGCGCGCCCGCGATTTCGTCACCGATACCAAGCGGGTGCACTACGACATCCCGCTGATCGGCATCGACGACCTGCAACGCATCATTCCGTTGGGCTGCACGCCGGTGGCGGTGGAGCTGGTGGACGGTGCGCGCGCCCTGCCCGAATACACCCACCCGGACCGGGCGATCTATATCTTCGGGCCTGAGGATGGCTCGTTGAGCGAGGACGTACGTGGTTGGTGCGAAGAGACTATCTATATCCCGACCCAGGGTTGCATGAACCTCGCGGCGACGGTCAACGTGGTGCTGTATGACCGCATGGCCAAGGGGCTCAATACCCGCTCGGGGCCGAAATTCAAGTAGGCCGGTCCGGCCCCTTCGCCGGCAAAGCCGGCTCCTACAGGCGCCATGCGCGCTCCTGCACCACCTGGAACTGCTCGGTTGCCGTTGCCGTTGCCGTTGCCGTTGCCGTTGCCGTTGCCGTTGCCGTTGCCGTTGCCGTTGCCGTTGCCGTTGCCGTTGC
>NZ_JAOXMC010000250.1:0-266 GCF_026343815.1 Pseudomonas sp. BJa3
CTTTGTAACCAGGAACAATAAGAATATCGAGTTGATTTGCTTTCATAAATTGTTTCTTTCATTACAACAGGTTTTGTATCATAGATGAAAAATAAGATGCTGGTTTCTTGTAGAAGAATTTCGTTATTTTCCAAAAACGCGTTTAAAAATTGTATTGATATGTTTTGTGTGGTAGGAAAGGTCAAATTTTTCGCGGATTTCTGCTTCACTTAAAGCCTTTGTTACCTCTTTGTCGTTGAGCAACTCTTCTAAAAAATCTTTTCCTT
>NZ_JAOXMC010000251.1:0-266 GCF_026343815.1 Pseudomonas sp. BJa3
TCTTCGGCCGGCCAGAATCGCGCGGGCGCCAGGAGCTTGGTCACGATGGGCGCGTCGTAGACCTTCTGCGCCTCGACCTCGGCGATCACGGCCTCGGCCTGCTCGCGCTGGGTTTCGTTCTGCCAGAAGATGGCCGATTCATACTGCGGGCCGATGTCGTTGCCCTGGCGGCCCGGGGTGGTCGGGTCGTGGGTGGCGAAGAACACACGCAGCAGGTCGCTGTAGGACAGTTCGGCGGGATCGAACTCGACGCGCGCGACCTCGAT
>NZ_JAOXMC010000252.1:0-266 GCF_026343815.1 Pseudomonas sp. BJa3
GGTAACGGAAGCGCTGAGCTGGGCGCGTCCTAAGCCGGGCGCGACCCACATGACGATTATCCGCCAGCAGGGTGCGATGAAGCGCAGCGAATACTACCCGCTGAGCTCCGCGCCGGGCCGCTCGTTGCAGGATGGCGACAAGCTGATCATCAGCACTGACCGCTTCGCAGGCACTATTCAGGTGCGCGTTGACGGCGCCCATTCCGGCGAACATGCCGTGGTACTGCCGTACGGCGCAACCATGCGCCAGGTGCTGGCGCAAATCC
>NZ_JAOXMC010000253.1:0-266 GCF_026343815.1 Pseudomonas sp. BJa3
TTACAGCTTTGTACAATGACTTCTTGTAGTTTTTCTGTGCTTTGAACTATATTTGCAACATGGCTTTCAGCATGCTGATCAACGATTTGCATATTATCCATCAAAACTTGTCCAAGACTTGAAGTGTTTTGAGTTAAGACATCAATTTGACTTTTCAGTGTATCATCAATTTTATTTTTTTCTTTATCAAGCATGTCTGCTATCAGCTCTCTTTGATCAGAAAGCTGTAATTTGAAGTCTTTTGAGCGCTCTTGTATGATATCAAC
>NZ_JAOXMC010000254.1:0-266 GCF_026343815.1 Pseudomonas sp. BJa3
GTCCTTGCTGAAGAAGGCGCGCAAATATCTGGGCGACGCGCCGGTCATGTTCATTTCTGGCTATGCCGAGAGTGACTTCTCGGACCTGCTACAGGACGAGACGGGCGTGTCCTTCCTGCCCAAGCCGCTGGACATCAAGACCCTGGCCGAACGGGTGAAGCAGGAGCTGCACGCGGGCTGATCGCCCGCATGATGGGCGGTGTCAGGCGGCGCGGCGAAGCGCGGACGGCGCCTTCACATACAGGCCCCGGCGGCCATTCACGGCG
>NZ_JAOXMC010000255.1:0-266 GCF_026343815.1 Pseudomonas sp. BJa3
GGACATAACGTCCAGTTCGGCGCGATCCCACAGCGGTTCGGAATCGATCAGCAATCCATCCATGTCAAAAATTGCGGCAAGAATTTGGCGCGGTGTCGACATCACAACGTCTCCTTATCCAGGGTGTTCGACAGACGATACGTGCTAAGCACAATCTGCAATTTAGCATATTGCTTTTAAAGAGCGGGCGAAATTGATGGCCAGCAGGTAGACTTAGGCACAAATAACGCGTCTTTATGAAGAGGAACTGATGACGTATCAACAAG
>NZ_JAOXMC010000256.1:0-265 GCF_026343815.1 Pseudomonas sp. BJa3
AATAAACATTGCAGTCAATATCATTTATAACTAAATATGTAAAATAAGGAATCTACTATTTAAATATTTTTATAGCCTTTCATACATCTTCATGGCCTTTATTCATTCGTGTTTATACAAGAAGAGCTCTCTATTTTTCTATCCTAAACTTGAGAAGGAAATTTTTGTGTGATAAAGTTTTACTCCATAAATCCTCGCTTTTTTATCATTCTCCTCCTCGGCGCTCTTTTGATTGAAATTGCCGGTTTTATCTTTGTTGGAAAAG
>NZ_JAOXMC010000257.1:0-265 GCF_026343815.1 Pseudomonas sp. BJa3
CGTGGTGACAGAAGTAGAGCAGGCCGGTGAGTTCTGGTCTGCAGAGCCAGAGCATCAGGATTACCTGCAGCATAATCCCGACGGCTATACCTGCCATTTTGAACGACCTGACTGGACGCTTCCGGGATAAGTCACCGTCGCAGACTCGCAGCATTCAGCCCCGCCCATGTGCGGGGCTTTTTTGTTCATATGCAGAAACGAGAATGGGATCACAAACAAATTTCTTTAGTCCATTTCTTGCATACAAAACAATCAACATCCTGAT
>NZ_JAOXMC010000258.1:0-265 GCF_026343815.1 Pseudomonas sp. BJa3
TATTTGCTGCTATGGATGCTGTTTCAACAGTATGAGGCTTTCCATCTGAAGAATTCCCTGCTACCCCAGCGCTTACTGGAAATATATTCGATAAAAATACAACCATTCCAGCCAATGAAAGCGTTCTTACAAAAGGCCGCTGATCAGACAAACGAGAATAACTTAAATTACTCGCGGCTCGTGTGGGATAGAATTTTTTCATAACAAATTCTCCAATGAAAAAATAAAAACATAAAAAAGACACATTTCTGCATTAGATGTTGTG
>NZ_JAOXMC010000259.1:0-265 GCF_026343815.1 Pseudomonas sp. BJa3
TGTTCCGCCGCTCCAGTCAGGCCTGATGCGCGACCTCGCTCGCCCGCCGGCGTTATATGCCGGCGTTGGCTGCCGGCGTGGCTGCCCGGGCGAACCACTCGCCGTGCTGCTGCGCCAGACGCTGACCAGCCACGCCCTGCCTCTGTCGGCCCTCAAGGCCATTGCCAGCATCGAACCCACGGCGCGCGACCCCGCCCTGCTGGCGCTGGCCGAACGGCTCGGCCTGCCGTACATCTGCTTCGACAGCAGCCACCTGGCAACCTTC
>NZ_JAOXMC010000025.1:0-68802 GCF_026343815.1 Pseudomonas sp. BJa3
TTGATTTTTGATTTTTGATTTTTGATTTTTGATTTTTGATTTTTGATTTTTGATTTTTGATTTTTGATTTTTGATTTTTGATTTCTGGTTTTAGTTGGGTTGGTTGGTTTTGAAAGTTGTATGCGCATTCATTTGTGATGGCGACGCTTATTCACCTTTCCGCCCTTACGGCGGCCTACTTTGGTCTTGGCCAAAGTAGGCAAAGCCGCTCGCTCCATTCATACGGCCCCTACGCTTCGCTCCGGGGTTCCCTCACTCCGGCCTTGCTCCCGGGAGGACCGCGCTGAACGCCCCATCCTGGGGCGCAGCGCTTGACGGGCATCCATGCCCGTCACCTCCCTCCGCAAGACCTCCGCTCGGCCTCCTGAAGTCGCGAAGTTACGGGCGGCGCCTGGACTGGCGCAGCTGATCGCTAGTTGCAATCGTGGGAACTCTAGATCTACATCGCGGGGCAAGCCCGCTCCCACGATAGTTTGACTACGTTATTCAACGTGGGAACGGGCTCCCCTGCGATAGTCCGGAACAGCCATTGTATAACTAACTGTCAAATAACTAAGTTCGCATTCCCATTGCTTGCTCTTGCTCTTGCTCTTGCTCTTGCTCTTGCTCTTGCTCTTGCTCTTGCTTCTAAGCGCGCAATATTCCAGGCGCCGCCAATTGCGACTTCAGGAGGCCGAGTGGAGTTCTTGCGTAGTGGGGCGACGGCCATGGATGGCCGTCGAGCGCTGCGCCCCAGGATGGGGCGTACAGCGCGGTACCCACGGGAGCAAGAACGGAGCGAGGGTACCCCGGAGCGCAGCGCAGGGGCCGTATGAATGGAGCCAGCGGTTTTTGCCTACTTTTGCCCAAGAGCAAAAGTAGGTCGCCGTAAAGGCGAAAAGGTGACTAGATGTCGACACATTTCAAGAAGATGTATGCAAAATCAAAACAATCGAGCCAGGGCCAGAGCCAAATTTCTGATCCCTACCCAAACCAATGCTGCCAAGCCAACCGCACAGTCAACGCCAGCACCACAGTAATAAACACCGGCCGAATGAACTTGCTACCCCCGCTGATCGCCGTACGCGCCCCAAAAAACGCCCCGACCATCACCGACACCCCCATGCACAACCCAACGATGTAATCCACCTGCCCGGAAATGACAAACACCGTCAACGCCGCAATGTTGCTGACAAAGTTCATGCTGCGCGCCACACCACTGGCCCGAACCAGGTCGATGGGATAGAGCAGCAACGTGCTCACGGTCCAGAAAGCACCGGTACCCGGCCCGGCCACGCCGTCGTAGAAGCCCAGGGTGAAGCCCTGCGGAAACTGCCACTTCCTTTTGATCGGCGCATCGGCATCCACCGGCGCCTTCGGTGTTCCGCCGAACAGCAGGTAGACGCCACAGGCGAACACGATCACCGGGAGCATCTTGTTCAACCACTCGGCCGGCATGTAGTGAGCCACCACCGCGCCGATCAACGCGCCTACCAGGGTACCGACGATCGCCAGGCGCCATTGCGCCGGATGGAACAGCTTGCGCCGGTAGTAGGTGATGCTGGCCGTGGCCGCGCCGAAGGTCGAGCTGAGCTTGTTGGTGCCCAGCACCAGGTGCGGCGGCATGCCGGCAGTGAGCAGCGCCGGGGTCGTCAGCAGGCCGCCGCCACCGGCGATGGCATCGATGAAACCTGCAACAAAGGCGACCAGGGCGAGAATCAGCAGGGTGAGCGGTTCTACGGTGAGTTCGAAGGGCATGAGGGCACGGGCAGGCTGGACGGCGGGGTGCGGCAAACGGCCGCGCTAGAGGGGCACATGGTAATCCCGGATGGTAGGGGTTGCCAGTGCCGCCTCATCGCGGGGCAAGCCCGCGCCCACGTCTGTTCGTAGCGCGTGGGAGCGGGCTTGCCCCGCGAGGGATGTCACAGGAACCAGCGATACTCCCGCGCGCTGACCTCATGGAGAAACGCCAGCTGGTCCTGGCGCTTGTTCTCGCAATAGACCATCACGAACTCCGCGCCCAACCCCTCGTTGACCGCCGGATGCCCACGCATCGCCGCCACCGCGCCGAGCATGTCCTTGGGAAAATCGATCCCGCTGCCACGGTCCTCGTTGAGCGGCGCGATGGGCTCCTGCGCGGCATCCAGCCCGTGCTCCATGCCGCACAGGATCGCCGCCAGCACCAGGTACGGATTGGCATCCGCCCCGGCCAGCCGATGCTCGATCCGCAGGTTGCGCGGATCCGACTCAGGGATGCGGATACAGGCGTCGCGATCCTCGAAGCCCCAGCTGGCGCGGCGGGCGGCGTTGACCATGGCCCCGTAGCGGCGAAACGCATTATGGTTGGCGGCGAATATCGGCATGCAATGCGGCAGCAACGCCAGGCAACCGGCCACAGCATGACGCAGCGGCCGTTGGTTATCGGCAGACAACAGGTTGTTGCCCGCCGGGTCGTACAGGCTGACATGCACATGCATGCCGCTGCCCGGCGCGTGCAGATAGGGTTTGCTCATGAACGAGGCGCGCAGCCCGTGCTTGAGCGCCACGCCCCGGGTGCTGCGGCAGAACAGCGCCGCCCAGTCGGCGGCGCGCAGGCCATCGTCGCAATGGCCGAAATTGATCTCGAACTGGCCGGGGCCAAGTTCGGCGGTGATGACATTGGCGTCCACTCCTTGGGCATTGGCGGTCTCGACCATTTCGCGCAGTACGTCGGCAAAGCGCGACAGGCGCTCGATATGCATGTTCGGCTGGTCGTCGGCATCGCCACTGGCTGGGTCGCGGGGGAACTGCGGAAGGCCCTCCTTCAGCGTCCTGTCGAACAGGTAGAACTCCAGTTCGAACGCCACCACCGGGCGGATGCCTCGGCTTTCGAGGCGTTGCAGGACGCGGGCCAGCACCTCGCGGGGTTCGAATTCGATGGGCGCCGCAGTGCCGTCCGAGGTGATCAGCATCTGCCCCAGCGGCTCTCGCTCCCAGTTCACCGGCTTCAGCGTACCGGGTACCAGGCGGCGCGGGGCGTCCGGGTCGCCGTCGTTGAAGCAGTAGTCGCCGATCGGGAACAGCCCGCCCTGCACGCCGAGCAGTACGCAGTTCTGCGGCAGCTTGAGCGGGCTGCCGGCGGCGACGTTTTCCAGCATGTCGATGGGGTAGCGCTTGCCGTAGAAATGCCCGGGGATGTCCAGGCTGATCAGGTCAACGTAGCGCACGTCGGGGTGTCGGGCGCGGAAGGCGCGCACTTCGCTGAGCAGATCGGGGAAGCCTGTTGTACTTGTCATTGGCATGCTCTCAACGGAAGACCCAGAGAACCCGGGTGGTTCGGGCGGTCAGGTTGGCGTAGCGGAACTGGCTGTGGGGTGGCAGCTGGAAGCTGTCGTTGGGGCAGAGGGTGACGGCGTCGTCGCGGCCCTCGAGCCACAGGGTCAGCTCGCCCTCGAGGACGAAACCGCCTTGTTCCGAGCTGTCGTCCAGATGCCCCTCGCCACTGCTGGCACCGGGCGCCAGGTGGCTTTCGAGCATGGCGAAGCGGCCATTGAGGGTCGGCGAGACCAGCACGTCGGTGACCCCGGCGGCGTAGTACAGGGTGCGTCGCTCGCCGGGGCGGGTCACCCAGTCGATCTCGCGGGGCGGCACGGCCTGATAGAAATAGGTGGTCGGTACGCGCAGCGCTTCGCTGATGGCGGTCAGGTCGGCCACCGTCGGCCGCGACAGGCCGCGTTCGACCTGGGAGAGGAAGCCCAGCGAGCGGTTGACGCGAGTTGCCAGCTCGTCGAGGGTCAACCCCCGATGCTTGCGCAGGTCGCGGACCTGGCGGGCGAGGGTTTGGATATCGTCAGACATGATCGCGCATCCTGTACCAGGCCTTGGCCGCCGCCTCCAGCGGCGCGGCCAGCAGGTCGCCACCGGGGAAGCGGCCGTTATCGATGCCCTGGTAAAGCTTCAGCAGGTCGTCGTCACCGAGGATCGCGTCGCTGACAGCGCGTGCACCGGCCAGGGTCGGCAGTACGCCGTGGCCGGAAAAACCCTGCAGCCAGTAACGTTGGCCCTGGCGGCCGATATCCGGCGTGCGCTGGATGCTGCAATCGATGTGGCCGCCCCAGGCATGCTCGATGGCGACCCCTTGCAACTGTGGGAACACCCGTTCCAGGTACGGCCGGGTGGCGCCGGCGACGTCCTTGGGGATGCCACCGAGGTACGTGCAGCCACCGCCGAACAGCAAGCGGTGGTCGGGTGTAAGGCGGAAATAGTCGGGGACGAACTGGTTGTCGATCACGCAACTGTTGCGTGGCAGCAGCGAGGCGGCGAAGTCGGCGTCCAGCGGCGCCGTGGCCACCTGGTATGAGCCCACCGGCAGCAGACGACGCGACAGCGTGCGGTCGAGGCGGTCGATATAGGCGTTGCAGGCCAGCACCATTACGCGACTGCGCACCTCGCCCTGATCGGTTCGGGCGGCGAAGCCGTCGGCGTGTTCCTGGTAACCCATCACCTGGCTCTGCTCATAGATCCGCCCGCCATGCGCTTCGATCACGGCGGCCAGGCCCTGGGCCAGCTTCAGCGGGTTGAGGTGGGCGCCATTGGGATCGTACAGCGCGGCCTGGTAGCGGGGGCTGTCGACCCACTCGGACAGTTCCTCGCGGTCGATCAGGCGCAGGCAGTCGTAGTCGAGCTTCTCCTGTGCTTCACGCCGGGCGTCCTCCAGCAGTTTTACCCGGCGCGGCAACACGGCGGTCCACAGACTGCCCAGGCGGTAATCGACGTCGAAGTCATGGCGCAGGGGCAGTTCGCGCAGCTCGCCGGCGGCCCAGCACATGCTGTCCCACAGGCGCCGGCTGCGCTCCAGGCCCAGGGCTCGCTCCAGCGGGGGCATGTCGCACGACCAGCCCAGCAGTGCCTGGCCACCGTTGCGCCCCGAGGCGGCCCAGGCCACCCGGCTGGCTTCCAGCAGGGTCACGCGCTGGCCGGCCAATGTCAGGCGCAGGGCCGTATGCAGGCCGCTGAAGCCGGCACCGACGATGAGGATGTCGGTGTCGTGGGCGCCCTGCAGGGTGGGGCGCAAAGGGATGGTGGCGGGGTAGGTGCGGGCGTAGTAGCTGGCGACGTGCTGGGCGGATTGCTTGAACATGCCGGGGCCTCGTGAAATTTTTTCTGATTATTTTCATGAAAAAATAGCAGAGGATTTTCATTTCGCCAGTAGATGGCGTCATCGTGCTAGGTAGCTGCCTTGCGCCGCGGCTGTCGGGGTTTGCCGGCTGCTGACTTGCCCTTGCCAGCGCTTTTGCGCTTCTTCTTCCAAGGTGCCGCGGCTTTGCCCGCCGCCGGCCCGCTGATGGTCAGGCGCATGCCGCTGCAGCGTTGCACCAGCTTGCCCATCCACGCCGATTGCCGGGCGACGAACTCCTCCAGGCTCATTTCCCCGCTTTGCACCATGTCCAGCGCCTGCTCCCAGATCGCCGTGGTGCCAGGATCGGCGATGGCCCGGGGCACGGCGTCGATCAGGCTGAAGGCGGCAGGCGTGGCCGACAGGGCCTTGCCGTTCTTGACCAGGTAGCCACGGTCGAGCAGGCCCTGGATGATGCTGGCGCGCGTCGCCTCGGTGCCGATGCCGGTGGTTTCCTTGAGCTTCTGCTTGAGCCTGGGGTCGTCCACCAGCTTGGCGACGTTCTTCATCGCCTTGATCAGGTCGCCTTCGGTGAAAGGCTTGGGGGGCTGGGTCCACAGGTCCTTCAATTGCAGATCCCGCACTGAACAGTCCTGGCCTTCGCGCAACGCCGGCAGCACTTGGGCCGGTGGCGCTTCGCGACCCTTGGCCGGGGCCAGCGCCTCAGGCAATGCCCGGCGCCAGCCCGGTTCGACGATCTGCTTGCCCACCGCCCGCAACGCATGGCCGGCGCAATCGAACTCGGCCTGGGTGCGGTCGTACTCATGGTTGGGCAGGAACTGCGCCAGGTAGCGGGCGCGGATCAGGGTGTACACCGCCTTGTACTTGGGTGGCAGGCGCGCCGGGTCGCTGGCGGCGGCGGTGGGGATGATGCCGTGGTGGGCGCTGACCTTCTGGTCGTTCCACGCCCGTGAACGGCGCTGTGGGTCCAGGTGGTCCCGCAGTGGCGCGAGGCTGCTGTCGGCGCGCTGCAAGGCAGCGAGGATGGCTGCGGCCTCGCCATGCTGGCTGAGGGGCAGGTACCCACTGTCGCTGCGCGGGTAGGTGATGAGCTTGTGGGTTTCGTAAAGGGCCTGGGCAATGTCCAGGGTTTCCTGGGCGCCGAGGCCGAGCTTCTTTGAACACAGCTCCTGCAGGGTGCCGAGGTCGAAGGGCAGCGGCGCGGCTTCGCGCACCCGTTCGGTGGCGATCTTCAGCACCCGGGCGCTGCCGGCAGCCTGCATGGCGGCAGCGGCTTGTTGCGCCAGGTCCTGTTTCAGGCAGCGGCCCTGATCGTCGCAGGCGTCCTCGGGGGCGCGCCATTGGGCGTTGAACACGGCGCCCGCACTTTCCAGCTGCACGTCGATGGCCCAGAACGGCACGGGTACGAAATCGGCGATGCTGCGGTCGCGGTCCACTACCAGGCGCAGCGTCGGAGTCTGTACCCGGCCCACCGGCAGCACGCCCTGGTAGCCGGACTGGCGGCCGAGCAGGGTGAACAGGCGGCTCATGTTCATGCCGATCAGCCAGTCGGCCCGCGAGCGGCCCAGGGCCGAATGGTAGAGGCTGAACGTCTCCTGGCCGGGCAGCAGGCGCCCAAGGGCCTTGCGGATCGAGGCATCGTCCAGCGCCGACAGCCACAGGCGCTGGATCGGCCCGCGGTAGCGGCAGTGCTCGACCAGTTCGCGGGCAATCATCTCGCCCTCGCGGTCGGCATCGGTGGCGATCACCAGTTCGCGGGCTTCGCCCAGCAGGCGCTTGACCGCCTTGTACTGGCTGGCGGTCTTGGGCTTGACCGTCATCTTCCATTTTTCCGGGATGATCGGCAGGTCTTCTAGGGTCCAGCGTTTGTAGCGCTCGTCGTAGCTGTCCGGCGGGGCGGTCTCCAGCAGGTGGCCGATGCACCAGGTCACGCAGACATCGGTGCCTTGCCAGCAGCCATCGCCGCGGCGCTGGGCGCCGAGGACCTTGGCGATGTCTTTTGCCTGGGAGGGCTTTTCGCAGAGAAAGAGGCGCATGGCCGAAAACGCTTCATCGTGAAAGTGGCCCCTAGGATGCGCAAGCCAGGGCGCGCAGGCAAGTTTTATCTGTATGCATGTACAGGTTTTTTGCCCGCATCTTTGGCAGGGACGTCATCCCTTCGGGTTGGACGAGGTGGCAAATGCGTGCCAGCTTTGCCTTTCGCCCGTCAGTCGTGTCACCGGACGATGTCGCTGGGGTGTCCTTCCTACAAGAACAACAGGGATGTAAACCAATGCCCGTATTCGATTACCGACAGCTCGACAGCACTGCCTCCTCTGCGCTGTACAAGGACGCCATGGCGCTGGCCACCTATGCCTACCATGGCATCGACGATGGCTTCAGCGCCGGCTACCAGAAGTACGGCTTCGGCCTTGGCCTGCCGGCCACGCTGGTCAAGGCGCTGATCGGCGGCACCGACAGCCAGGGCGTGATCCCCGGTATCCCCTGGAACCCCGACTCCGAAGCCCGGGCCCTGGCCCAGGTCAAGGCCGCCGGCTGGTCGCCGATCAGCGCGGCGCAACTGGGCTACCAGGGCAAGACCGACGCCCGCGGCACCTTCCACGGCGAAGCGCCGGGCTACACCTCGGCGCAGGTGGAGATCCTCGGCCGCTATGATGCCGCCGGCCAGCTCAGCGGTATCGGTATCGCTTTTCGCGGCACCAGCGGCCCACGCGAGAACCTGCTGGGCGACACCATCGGCGACGCCATCAACGACCTGCTGGCGGCGATCGGCCCGGCAGGTTATGCCCGTGATTACGCCGGCAACGCATTCGGGCAGCTGCTCGCCGATGTGGCGGCCTTTGCCAAGGCCAACGGCCTGAGCGGCGCGGATATCACCGTCAGTGGTCACAGCCTCGGCGGCCTGGCAGTCAACAGCCTGGCCGACTTGAGCGGCTCGCGCTGGGGCGGTTTCTACCAGGATGCGCGCTACGTGGCCTTCGCCTCGCCAACCCAGGCCGCCGACGCCAGCAAGGTGCTCAATATCGGCTACGAGAACGACCCGGTGTTCCGTGTGCTCGACGGCACCTCGGCAACCTGGGGCACCCTGGGCGTGCACGACGGCGCCAAGGCCTCGGCCACCAACAACATCGTCAATTTCAATGACCACTACGTGTCCGACGCCTGGAACCTGCTGCCGTTCTCCATCGGCAACATCGCCACCTGGCTGTCGCACCTGCCGACGGCCTACACCGATGGCCTTGGGCGTGTGCTGGACTCCTCCTTCTATCAGTGGACCAGCCGCGACTCGACCATCCTGGTCAGCAACCTGTCGGACGTGACCCGTGGCTCGACCTGGGTCGAGGACCTCAACCGCAATGCCGAGCCGCACAAGGGCAGCACATTCATCATCGGCTCGGACAAGGACGACCTGATCCATGGTGGGCGCGGCAACGACTACCTCGAAGGCCGGGCCGGCAACGATACCTTCCGCGATGACGGCGGTTTCAACCTGATCGACGGCGGTGCCGGCCATGACACCCTGAAGCTGCAGGATGCCTTGGCCAAGCTGAGCATCGCCCGGGATGGCGAAGGCACGCTGTACGTGCGTGACGCCGAGGGCGGCATCAGCCTGGTGCGCAATGTCGAAAACCTGGTGAGCAAGGAGTCCAGCCTGCTGATCTTCAGCAAGGAAGTCAGTCACGCGGTGGCGGCGCAGGGGTTGTTCGAAAGCGGCAAGATCACCCCCTATGCGTCCTCGCTCAACGGCACCCAGGCAAGCGACCAGCTGGTGGCGGGTAATCAGGGGCAGTGGCTGTTCGGCCTGGGCGGTGACGACCGTCTGCAGGGCGGCGCCGGCAATGACGTGCTGGTCGGTGGCTCGGGCAACGATGTGCTGATGGGTGGCGGCGGGCGCGACACCTTCCTGTTCAGCGGCCATTTCGGCCAGGACCGGGTGCTGGACTTCACAGGCCAGGACCGGCTGGTATTCATTGGCGTGGAAGGCGGCACCGCCGCGCCGGACTGGCGTGCCCATGCCAGCCAGGTGGGGGATGACCTGGTGCTGAAGTTCGGCGGGGACAGCGTGACGCTGGTGGGGATTGCGGGGCAGGGGGTTGGGGATGGGCAGATCGTGATTGCTTGATCCTGGGGCTGCGGTTCGTCGGCACGACAAGTTGGCTCCCACAGCGACGGCGCTTGGCTTGAGAGGGGCGCGGTCGGTGTGGGAGCCGGCTTGCCGGCGATGGCCGGCGCTAGCCGGCCCAGTGCTCAGGCGATTTCGCGCGAATCCCGCACCATGTCGACGTGCGGGATGCCTGCCTCAAGGAATTCCTCGCTGACCACGCGGAATCCCAGGCGCTCGTAGAATGGAGTGGCATGTACCTGGGCGCTGAGCATCTGCTTGGTAAGGTCGCGGTTCTGCGCCTCGACAATGACCGCACGCATCAATGCATCGCCCACGTTCAAGCCGCGCCAGTCCCTGAGCACCGAGACCCGGCCGATGGTGCCGTCAGGCAGCAGGCGCGCAGTACCGATCGGGTAGTCGCCCTCCAGGGCCAGGAAGTGCACGGCGGTCGGGTCTTCTGCGTCGAATTCCAGCTCCGGCGGCACGTGCTGCTCGGCGACGAACACGGCGCTGCGGATGCGGTGGATGTCGGCATTGTCCTTGTGCCAGTCGGCCAGTCGAACACTGATCTTATTCATCGGCGAATCCCAGGCTGCCTTGCATGACCAGCTGTTGTACCAGCATCAGGCCGTCTTCGTCCTGCAGCCACTGGCCAAGGTTGTCGATGTGCAGGGCATCGGCGGCGCACACCAGCTTGAGCAGCTCGCGCAGTTTGGCCGGCAGTGGGCAGCTGCGCCCGCTGGCGAACAGCATCAGGTCGTCGTTGAGCTCGGACCAGGCCATGCGTGCGCTTGGGTTGCGGATCAGCACGGCGCCCTGTTCGAGGTAGTTGATCAGCTCCTGCTCGCTCAGCTCTTCACCGACAACCTGCTCAGGGTAGCGCGGCTCGGTCATGAACTGGCCGAACCAGGTCAGCAGCAGGTCCTTGTCGGACATATGCTTGTCGATCAGCGCCTTGAGGCGGTCCAAGGCATCGTGCTGGATCTGGTGCGGGTCGCTGACCGGCTGGGCGTCGGCATCGCTGTAGCGCTCTTCATCCGGCAGGAACTGGCCGAGGAAATCGGTGAAGTGGGTCAGCACTTCGGCGGCGCTTGGGGCGCGGAAGCCGACCGAGTAGGTCAGGCACTCGCTCTCGGCGACGCCGTAATGGGCCAGGCGCGGCGGCAGGTAGAGCATGTCGCCGGGTTCCAGGGTCCACTCGTCGCTCTGCTCGAAATCAGCGAGGATGCGCAGGTCGGCGTGGTCGATCAGCGCGCTGTCGCTGTTGCACATCTGGCCGACTTTCCAGTTGCGCGTGCCGTCGCCTTGCAGCAGGAATACATCGTAGTTGTCGAAGTGCGGGCCGACGCTGCCGCCAGGCGCGGCGTAGCTGATCATCACGTCGTCGATACGCCAGCTGGGCAGGAAGCGGAATTCCTCCAGCAGCTCGGCCACTTCCGGGACGAACTGGTCCACGGCCTGTACCAGCAGGGTCCAGTCGCGCTCGGGCAGGTCGCTGAAGGCGTCCTCGGCGAACGGGCCGCGGCGCAGCTCCCACGGGCGCTCGCCGTGCTCGAGCACCAGGCGCGACTCGACTTCCTCTTCCAGGGCCAGGCCAGCCAGCTCGTCGGCGTCGATGGGGCTGACGAAGTCAGGGAAGGCCTGACGTACCAGCAGTGGCTTCTTCTGCCAGTAGTCGCGCAGGAATTCACGGGCCGTGAGGCCGCCCAACAGTTGCAGTGGAGTATCAGAATTCATGTTCAACCTATTGAAAAAACGTAATTTTCGTACGGGAATAAAAACGCCCGGCCAGGCCGGGCGTTGCACGCGACGGTCAGCTTAGATGCGTTTGGCCTGGGCCACCGCGTTGCCGATGTAGGTCGCTGGGGTCAGCTGCTTGAGCTCGGCTTTGGCTTCGGCCGGCATGTCCAGGCCGTCGATGAAGGTCAGCAGCGCGTCAGGGGTGATGCCCTTGCCACGGGTCAGCTCCTTGAGCTTCTCGTAGGGGTTTTCGATGTTGAAGCGGCGCATCACGGTCTGGATCGGCTCGGCCAGGACTTCCCAGCAGGCATCCAGGTCGGCGGCGATACGGGCTTCGTTGACTTCCAGCTTGCCGATGCCCTTCAGGCTGGCCTCGTAGGCGATGACGCTGTGGGCGAAGCCCACGCCCAGGTTGCGCAGCACGGTGGAGTCGGTCAGGTCACGCTGCCAGCGCGAGATCGGCAGCTTGCTGGCCAAGTGCTGGAACAGTGCGTTGGCTATCCCTAAGTTGCCTTCAGAGTTCTCGAAGTCGATCGGGTTGACCTTGTGCGGCATGGTCGAGGAGCCGATTTCGCCGGCAACGGTCTTCTGCTTGAAGTAGCCCAGCGAGATGTAGCCCCAGACGTCGCGGTCGAAGTCGATGAGGATGGTGTTGAAGCGGGCGATGGCGTCGAACAGCTCGGCGATGTAGTCGTGCGGCTCGATCTGGGTGGTGTAGGGGTTGAACACCAGGCCCAACTCGTCTTCGATGAAGGCGCGGGCGTTGGCTTCCCAGTCGATCTGCGAGTAGGCCGACAGGTGGGCGTTGTAGTTGCCCACGGCGCCGTTGATCTTGCCCAGCAGCGGCACGGCGGCCACTTGCGCGATCTGGCGCTCCAGGCGGTAGACGACGTTGGCCAGTTCCTTGCCCAGGGTGGTCGGCGAGGCCGGCTGGCCGTGGGTGCGCGACAGCATCGGCACGGCGGCGTGGGTGTGGGCCAGGGTGCGGATCGCTTCGGCGATCTGACGCATCAGTGGCAGCAGCACTTCGTCACGGCCGGCGCGCAGCATCAGGGCGTGGGACAGGTTGTTGATGTCCTCGCTGGTGCAGGCGAAGTGGATGAACTCGCTGACCTTGGCCAACTCAGGCAACTGCGCGGCCTGCTCCTTGAGCAGGTACTCGATGGCCTTGACGTCGTGGTTGGTGGTGCGCTCGATTTCCTTGACGCGTTCGGCGTGCTCGAGTTTGAAATCGGTGGCCAGGCTGTCCAGCACGGCGTTGGCTTCGGCGCTGAACGCCGGCACTTCGCCGATCTGCGGGTGGGCGGCCAGGCGCTGCAGCCAGCGCACTTCGACCAGGGCGCGGAAACGGATCAGGCCGAATTCGCTGAAAATGGGGCGCAGGGCCTGGGTTTTGCCGGCATAACGGCCGTCTACAGGGGAAACCGCAGTGAGCGAGGAGAGCTGCATGGGGTGTTCTCGGACAGTCAGGCTTTTGGAAGGGCGCATATCATACATGAAAAACGCGCCCGGGTCGGGTGGCTGACCAAAGGTCGGGCCATTTCGAAGCGTGTGGTGTCTGGCGTGGGAGCGGCGGCGCACCGCCGCTCCCACGGTTCATTTCAATCGGCGGTACGCATCATCCCGTACAGCTCGTTGAGCAGCTTGCGCCGGCTGAACACCAGCTGCCAGCGGTGCCCGCCCAGCTGGCGCCACAGGCGCGCGGCGCGAATGCCGGCCAGCAGCAGGGCGCGGATCTTCGAAGCGTTGCTGGCCTGCTGCAGGAAGCGCATGTCGCCATGCACCTGGATGCGCTGGCGCAGGGTGCTCAGGGTGTCTTGGTACAAGGCTCCGCTGGAGGCGATGACGTTTTCATGAACCAGGCCGAAATGCTCGGCCTGGGACTGGATCTGCGGCAGGCGGTTGCCGATGGTATCGAGCATGTCGCCACGCTTGTTCAGCTGGCGCTCGAGGCCCAGCATCGACAGGGCGTAGCGCAGCGGCTCGCGTTGCAGGCTGCTGGGGTCGCGCTCCAGGGCGCCGACCAGCGCCCGGTAGCCGTCGCGCAGGTTGATGTCGTCGCCGCCGAACACTTCCAGGGTGTCCTTGGGGTCGACCACCAGCAGGCTGCCGAGCATGCAGCCGATATTGGCTTCGCTGGCCTGGCCGGTGCGGGCGATACGGTCCACCAGCACGGCGGCCTGGAACACGCCGCCCAGGGCAATCAGTTGCTCCTGGAGGTTGTTCATGGGCGCGGGCTCCAGGGCTCGGCGACTTCGATCACGCCGCCGCCCAGGCATACCTCGCCGTCATAGAACACTACCGACTGGCCCGGGGTGACGGCGCGCTGCGGCTCGTCGAACACGGCGCGGTAGCCGCTGGCGGTCTGCTCCAGCGTGCACTGCTGGTCGGCTTGGCGGTAGCGCACCTTGGCGGTAAGTTTGCGCGGGCTCGACAGGTCGATCGGGTTGACCCAGAAGATTTCCGAGGCCAGCAGGGCGCGGGAGAACAGCCACGGGTGCTCGTTGCCCTGGCCGACCACCAGCACGTTGCGCGACAGGTCCTTTTCCAGCACGTACCACGGCTCGTCGCTGGCGTCTTTCAGGCCGCCGATGCCCAGGCCTTGGCGCTGGCCGATGGTGTGGTACATCAGGCCGTGGTGCTGGCCGATCACTTCACCCTCGGTGGTCTGGATCTCGCCCGGCTGGGCCGGCAGGTACTGCTTGAGGAAGTCGCTGAAGCGGCGCTCGCCGATGAAGCAGATACCAGTGGAGTCCTTCTTCTTGGCGGTGGCCAGGCCGTGTTTCTCGGCGATGGCGCGTACCTCGGGCTTTTCCAGTTCACCCACCGGGAACAGGGTGCGGGCGATCTCTTTGCCGCCGACGGCGTGCAGGAAGTAGCTCTGGTCCTTGTTCGGGTCCAGGCCCTTGAGTAGCTCGGTCAGCTCGCCAGTGTCGCGGCGGCGCACATAGTGGCCGGTGGCGATCAGGTCGGCGCCCAGGGACAGGGCGTAGTCGAGGAAGGCCTTGAACTTGATTTCGCGGTTGCAGAGGATATCCGGGTTTGGCGTGCGGCCGGCCTTGTATTCCTCGAGGAAGTGCTCGAACACGTTGTCCCAGTATTCGGCGGCGAAGTTGGCGGTGTGCAGCTTGATACCGATGCGGTCGCACACGGCCTGGGCGTCGGCCAGGTCTTCGCGGGCGGTGCAGTATTCGGTGCCGTCGTCCTCTTCCCAGTTCTTCATGAACAGACCTTCCACCTGGTAGCCCTGCTCCATGAGCAGAAGGGCGGAGACGGAAGAGTCCACGCCGCCGGACATGCCGACGATGACGCGGGTCTTGGCGGGGTCTTTGAGTGCTGGGCTGGTCATGGCTACCGATGTGTATCAGAGGGGAAAAACGCCGATTCTATCAAACAGGCGTCAGTCGCGCAGCAGGTCAAGGCTGTGCAGTGGGCCTTGGAGGTAGTCGTCGAGGCAGCGTGGCACCAACTCGCTGCGCCAGCGCGACGGCTCGGCCAGCAGTTCGTCGCGGGTCAGCCATACGGCGCGGACGATGTCGCTGTCCAGGGCGCGGTCCTGGTGGTGGCGCACGGGGCGGGCGGCGAAGCAGATGCGCTGGTAGGTGACGCCGTTGCTGGGGGCGGTGTACAGATAGATACCGACCACGCCGGTGAGCTCTACTTCCCAGGCGGTTTCCTCGCGGGTTTCGCGCAGGGCGGCCTGGGTGATGGTTTCATTGGCTTCGAGGTGGCCGGCGGGCTGGTTGAAGACATGCTGGCCGGCCTTGAATTCCTCGACGAAAAGGAACTTGCCCTCGTGTTCGACGACGGTGGCGACAGTGATGTGGGGTTGCCAGGTCATTGGGGTTGTCCTTTTGCATGCTGGGGGCTGCGCAGCAGACCCAGTCCCAGAAAGCACAAACCCCGGTGCGTGGCCGGGGTTTGTGTTGTTACGTCAAGCGAACCTTACAGTGCGGCGATGGCGCTGTTCAGGGTCTGGCTTGGGCGCATCACCTTGGCGGTCAGCTCGGCATCCGGGGCGTAGTAGCCACCGATGTCGGCCGGCTTGCCCTGGACGGCGTTGAGCTCGGCGACGATGGTCGCTTCGTTCTCGCTCAGGGTCTTGGCCAGCGGGGCGAAGCGCGCCTGCAGGGCGGCGTCGTCGGACTGGGCGGCCAGTGCTTCTGCCCAGTACAGGGTCAGGTAGAAGTGGCTGCCACGGTTGTCGATACCGCCAACCTTGCGCGAAGGCGACTTGTTGGTGTCGAGGAACTTGCCGGTGGCCTGGTCAAGGGTGTTGGCCAGGACCTTGGCGCGCGGATTGTCGTAGGTGTTGCCCAAGTGCTCCAGGGAAGCGGCCAGGGCCAGGAATTCACCCAGCGAGTCCCAACGCAGGAAGTTCTCTTCAACCAGCTGCTGCACGTGCTTCGGTGCCGAACCACCGGCGCCGGTCTCGAACAGGCCACCGCCGTTCATCAGCGGCACGATCGACAGCATCTTGGCGCTGGTGCCCAGCTCCATGATCGGGAACAGGTCGGTCAGGTAGTCGCGCAGCACGTTGCCGGTCACCGAGATGGTGTCCTTGCCTTCGCGGATGCGGGCCAGGGAGAACTTGATGGCGTCGACCGGGGCCAGGATGCGGATGTCCAGGCCGGCGGTGTCGTGATCCTTCAGGTACTGCTGCACCTTTTCGATCATCACGCCGTCGTGGGCGCGGGCCGGGTCCAGCCAGAACACCGCCGGTGTGTTGCTCAGGCGGGCGCGGTTGACGGCCAGCTTGACCCAGTCCTGGATCGGCGCGTCCTTGGTCTGGCACATGCGGAAGATGTCACCGGCTTCGACGTTCTGCTCCAGGACGACCTTGCCCTTGCCGTCGACCACGCGCACGACGCCGTCGGCCTTGATCTGGAAGGTCTTGTCGTGGGAGCCGTACTCTTCGGCTTTCTGCGCCATCAGGCCGACGTTCGGCACGCTGCCCATGGTGGTCGGGTCGAAGGCGCCATTGGCCTTGCAGTCTTCGATGGTGGCCTGGTAGATACCGGCGTAGCAGCGGTCCGGGATCACGGCCTTGGCGTCCTGCAGCTCACCTGCGGTGTTCCACATCTTGCCCGAGTCGCGGATCATTGCCGGCATCGAGGCGTCGACGATGACGTCGCTCGGTACGTGCAGGTTGGTGATGCCCTTGTCCGAGTTGACCATGGCCAGGGCCGGGCGAACGGCGTACAGGGCCTGGATATCGGCTTCGATCTCGGCTTGCTTTTCAGCAGGCAGGTCCTTGATGCGGGCGTACAGGTCGCCGATGCCGTTGTTGGCGTTGAAGCCCACTTCGGCCAGCGCGGCGGCGTGCTTGACGAGCACGTCGTTGTAGAACTCTTCGACGATCACGCCGAACATGATCGGGTCGGAAACCTTCATCATGGTGGCTTTCAGGTGCACCGACAGCAGCACGCCGGAGGCCTTGGCATCGGCGATCTGCTCGGCGATGAAGGCTTTCAGGGCCTTGCGGCTCATGGTGGCGCAGTCGATCACTTCGGCGGCTTTGACGGCGGTCTTTTCTTTCAGCACGGTGGTGCTGCCGTCCTTGCCGACCAGCTCGATGCGCAGGCTGTCGTCAGCCTCGATCAGCGCGGCCTTCTCGCTGCCGTAGAAGTCGCCCTGGGTCATGTGGGCAACGTGCGACTTGGAGTCGGCGGCCCAGGCGCCCATCTTGTGCGGGTGCTTGCGGGCGTAGTTCTTGACCGACAGCGGCGCGCGGCGGTCGGAGTTGCCTTCGCGCAGGACCGGGTTCACGGCGCTGCCCTTGATGCGGTCGTAGCGGGCGCGCGATTCTTTCTCTTCGGCGCTGGCCGGCTCGTCGGCGTAGTCGGGGATGTTGAAGCCCTTGGCTTGCAGCTCCTTGATCGCGGCCTTCAGCTGTGGAACCGAAGCGGAAATGTTCGGCAGCTTGATGATGTTGGCTTCAGGGGTGGTGGCCAGCTGGCCCAGTTCCGCCAGGTGATCGCCTACCTGCTTCTCGGTGCCCAGTTGCTCCGGGAAGGCGGCGAGGATACGGCCGGCCAGGGAGATGTCGCGGGTTTCGACGGCGATGTCGGCGCAGGCAGTGAAGGCCTCGACGATCGGCAGCAGCGAGTAGGTGGCGAGGGCGGGGGCTTCGTCGGTGAAGGTGTAGATGATCTTGGAACGGGTGGGCATGCGGGTTAACTCTCTATGTGCTGAGCGTACTCGAGTCTCGAGGTGCGCAGGGTAGGCGCTTCGCCCTGGCGACGCCATGAGCGGAAAGTCGAGAGGCTGCGAGCGGTGATGGTGGATGCATCAGTCGAGCGTCAAGTGCTGGGCCGCGGTAACGACCCAGGCTTTGTGGTCATTCATGACCAAGGGCGAGCCGCATTTTCCTAGGGTTCGCCCCGGTGACCCTATGGTCGCGCCGGAGTATATCAAACCCTTTGGGCTAATCAGCAAGGCGAAGTGGTATCAGCGCATTTATAAGACCAAAGACGTAGGGGCAATGTGGCGTGTTGCCGCAGGCATTTGCCACCTGTTTGCCGGTGTTGGCGGGCTCCTGCCTTGCAGGTCGGCGGATGTGGTTTAGGCTCAGTGGATCGCACGATTTCCAATCACACTAGGAAAAGCGGAGTAGTGCAGCATGGGATACCAGAAAATCAAGGTTCCGACTGATGGTGCCAAGATCACCGTCAATGCAGACCATTCGCTCAATGTTCCCGATAACCCCATCATTCCCTACATCGAAGGCGACGGCATCGGCGTGGACGTCTCGCCGGTGATGATCAAGGTGGTCGATGCCGCCGTGCAAAAGGCCTATGGCGGCAAGCGCAAGATCGCCTGGATGGAGGTGTATGCCGGCGAGAAGGCCACCCAGGTCTATGACCAGGACACCTGGCTGCCCCAGGAAACCCTGGATGCGGTGAAAGACTACGTGGTGTCGATCAAGGGGCCGCTGACCACACCGGTCGGTGGCGGCATCCGTTCGCTCAACGTGGCGTTGCGCCAGCAACTCGACCTGTATGTGTGCCTGCGTCCGGTGGTGTGGTTCCAGGGCGTGCCGAGCCCGGTGAAAAAGCCAGGCGACGTCGACATGGTGATCTTCCGCGAGAACTCCGAGGACATCTATGCCGGTATCGAGTGGAAGGCCGGCTCGCCCGAGGCGAACAAGGTGATCAAGTTCCTCAAGGAGGAAATGGGCGTCACCAAGATCCGCTTCGACCAGGACTGCGGCATCGGCGTCAAGCCGGTGTCGAAGGAAGGCACCAAGCGCCTGGTGCGCAAGGCTCTGCAATATGTCGTTGATAACGACCGCAAGTCGCTGACCCTGGTGCACAAAGGCAACATCATGAAGTTCACCGAAGGTGCCTTCAAGGACTGGGGCTACGAGGTGGCTCGCGACGAGTTCGGCGCCGAATTGCTCGATGGCGGCCCGTGGATGAAGTTCAAGAACCCGCGGACCGGCCGCGAGGTGATCGTCAAGGATGCCATCGCCGACGCCATGCTCCAGCAGATCCTGCTGCGCCCGGCGGAGTACGATGTGATCGCCACGCTCAACCTCAATGGCGACTACCTGTCCGACGCCCTGGCGGCGGAGGTGGGCGGTATCGGCATCGCACCGGGGGCCAACCTGTCTGACACCGTGGCCATGTTCGAGGCCACCCACGGCACCGCGCCGAAGTACGCCGGCAAGGATCAGGTCAATCCGGGGTCGGTGATCCTGTCGGCCGAGATGATGCTACGCCACATGGGTTGGACCGAGGCCGCGGACCTGATCATCAAGGGCACCAATGGCGCCATTGCGGCCAAGACCGTGACCTACGACTTCGAACGCCTGATGGAGGGCGCGACCCTGGTCGGCAGCTCGGGCTTTGGCGAGGCGCTGATCAAGCACATGTAAGCGTGAAAAACCGGTCGCCTCTTTGTTAAAGGGGCGACCGGTTTTTTCGTTTACCGGCAGACAGCTCAGAGATCAGACTTCGACGGTGCTGCCCGGGTTCGTGGCGCTGGCCTGTACCGTGCTGGTGGCGCTTTTGATCTCTGTCGCGTGAAGCCCTTTGGGGCCCTGGATGATCTCGAAGTTCACGAATTGGCCGGCTTTCAGCGTCTTGTACCCGTCCATCTGGATCGCTGAATAGTGGGCGAACAGATCATCGGTCTTACCGTCCTCGTTGATGAATCCGTAGCCCTTGGCATTGTTGAACCACTTGACTTTACCGCTTGCCATCCCTATGTCCCTCTGCAAAGGACTCCATCACTGGAGTATCATCCACTTCATCCGCATACGAACCTTGCGAGAAAATCTGGTTGACTGCGCGGATCTTTATCGACCACGGTGGGTTCTTATTGGTTGTAACACCGTTTTGCCGATAGTCAAGGTCAGCCGGCGCCCGCGCCGGGAGGGGCCTGCGCGGTCAACCCACAACCTTAACCTGTCGATCATGATGAAATTCTTTCCATGCATGTACTCAGTGAGATTCGACTAACATTCAATCAGGATCGCCCGCAGTCGCATGAGGACGGGCACGAGGACGATGGCGCGGGCCTTGCCGTCCAGGAGGCCAAGCCGATCCTGCAGGCGCCACCGATGTACAAGGTGGTTTTGTTCAACGATGACTACACGCCAATGGATTTCGTCGTCGAAGTGCTCGAGACGTTCTTCAATCTGAACCGCGAGCTGGCGACCAAGATCATGCTGACCGTCCATACCGAAGGGCGGGCAGTGTGCGGATTGTTTACCCGTGACATCGCCGAAACAAAGGCCATGCAGGTCAACCAATACGCCAGGGAAAGCCAGCATCCGCTACTCTGTGAAATCGAGAAGGACGGTTAATCGCCGACCACTTGGGTATGAGGTGAAGCTATGTTAAACCGCGAGCTCGAAGTCACCCTCAATCTGGCCTTCAAGGAGGCCCGTTCGAAACGTCATGAGTTCATGACCGTCGAACACCTGCTGCTGGCACTCCTTGACAATGAGGCTGCCGCGACCGTTCTGCGCGCCTGTGGCGCCAATCTCGACAAGCTCAAGCACGACCTGCAGGAGTTCATCGATTCCACCACCCCGCTGATCCCCGTGCATGACGAGGACCGCGAGACGCAACCGACGCTGGGCTTCCAGCGCGTGCTGCAGCGTGCCGTGTTCCACGTGCAGAGCTCCGGCAAGCGCGAAGTGACCGGCGCCAACGTGCTGGTGGCGATCTTCAGCGAACAGGAAAGCCAGGCGGTGTTCCTGCTCAAGCAGCAGAGCGTGGCGCGTATCGACGTCGTCAACTACATCGCCCATGGCATCAGCAAGGTGCCGGGCCATGGTCCGAACACCGACAGCGACCAGGACATGCAGGATGAGGAGGGCGGCGAGGCTTCCTCTTCCAGCAACCCGCTGGACGCCTACGCCAGCAACCTCAACGAACTGGCCCGTGCCGGTCGTATCGATCCGCTGGTTGGCCGGGAGCAGGAGGTCGAGCGCGTCGCGCAGATCCTAGCTCGTCGGCGCAAGAACAACCCGTTGCTGGTCGGCGAGGCCGGCGTCGGCAAGACAGCCATCGCCGAAGGCCTGGCCAAGCGCATCGTCGATGGCCAGGTGCCCGACCTGCTGGCCCAGAGCGTGGTCTATTCCCTGGACCTCGGCGCGCTGCTGGCTGGCACCAAGTACCGTGGCGACTTCGAGAAGCGCTTCAAGGCGCTGCTCGGCGAGCTGCGCAAACGGCCGCAGGCGATCCTGTTCATCGACGAGATCCACACCATCATCGGTGCCGGCGCGGCTTCCGGGGGCGTGATGGATGCCTCCAACCTGCTCAAGCCGTTGCTGTCGTCCGGTGAGATCCGTTGCATCGGCTCCACCACGTTCCAGGAGTTCCGCGGCATCTTCGAGAAGGATCGTGCCCTGGCGCGTCGCTTCCAGAAGGTCGATGTCACCGAGCCGTCGGTGGAAGACACCGTGGGCATCCTGCGTGGCCTGAAAGGCCGCTTCGAAAGCCACCACAACATCGAGTACAGCGACGAGGCCCTGCGCGCCGCCGCCGAACTGGCTTCGCGCTACATCAATGACCGGCACATGCCGGACAAGGCCATCGACGTGATCGATGAAGCCGGCGCCTATCAGCGCCTGCAGCCGGAAGCCAACCGGGTCAAGCGCATCGACGTGCCGCAGGTCGAGGATATCGTCGCCAAGATCGCGCGGATCCCGCCAAAGCATGTCACCAGTTCCGACAAGGAGCTGCTGCGCAACCTTGAGCGTGACCTGAAGCTGACCGTGTTCGGCCAGGATGCCGCGATCGACTCGCTGGCCACTGCCATCAAGCTGTCCCGTGCCGGCCTCAAGGCACCGGACAAGCCGGTGGGCTCGTTCCTGTTCGCCGGCCCCACCGGCGTGGGCAAGACCGAGGCTGCTCGGCAGCTGGCCAAGGCCCTGGGGGTCGAGCTGGTACGCTTCGACATGTCCGAGTACATGGAGCGGCACACTGTGTCGCGGCTGATCGGTGCGCCGCCCGGCTACGTCGGGTTCGATCAGGGTGGCCTGCTGACCGAGGCCATCACCAAGCAGCCGCACTGCGTGCTGCTGCTCGATGAAATCGAGAAGGCCCACCCGGAAGTCTTCAACCTGCTGCTGCAGGTGATGGACCACGGGACCCTGACCGACAACAACGGGCGCAAGGCGGACTTCCGCAACGTGATCCTGATCATGACCACCAACGCCGGTGCCGAAACTGCCGCGCGGGCCTCGATCGGCTTCACCCATCAGGACCACTCCTCCGACGCCATGGAGGTTATCCGCAAGAGCTTCACGCCAGAGTTCCGCAACCGCCTGGACACCATCATCCAGTTCGGCCGCCTGTCCCACGAGACGATCAAGAGCATTGTCGACAAGTTCCTTATCGAACTGCAGGCGCAGCTGGAAGACAAGCGTGTGTTGCTGGAGGTCACCGACGCCGCGCGCGGCTGGCTGGCGGCCTCGGGCTACGACGTGCAGATGGGCGCGCGGCCAATGGCGCGGCTGATCCAGGACAAGATCAAGCGGCCGCTGGCCGAAGAGATCCTGTTCGGTGAGCTGGCCGAGCATGGCGGTGTGGTGCACATCGACCTGCGCGATGATGAGCTGGTGTTCGATTACGAGACCACGGCCGAGGTTGCGTAACGACCATCGCGGGGCCAGCCCGCTCCCATGCCAGCAGAAATTGGCGTGGGAGCGGGCTGGCCCCGCGATGCTTTTCAGCGTCCACAAAAAAGCCCGGCACAATGGCCGGGCTTTTTCATGGCTTGAGCTTAGCGCGCACGGTAGGTGATGCGGCCCTTGCTCAGGTCGTACGGCGTCAGTTCGACGCGGACCTTGTCGCCAGTGAGAATACGGATGTAGTTCTTGCGCATCTTGCCAGAGATGTGCGCGGTAACGACGTGCCCGTTTTCCAACTCCACGCGGAACATGGTGTTGGGCAGGGTGTCGACGACAGTGCCTTCCATTTCGAAGCTGTCTTCTTTCGACATGCAGTAAAGCCCTCGGTATCCAGTGATGGCCCGACGCACGACTGCACCGGGCAAAAAAGTGGCGTGGATTATGCCCGAAAATTGTGTTTCAAGCCAATGCCTTTCAGTTGAGGGTGACCCAGCGCTGATTGATCAGCAGTTCAATGGGGCGATACTGGGTCTTGTAGTTCATCTTCTTGCAGTTCTTGATCCAGTAGCCAAGGTAAACGGCCTCAAGGTTTTGGCGCAGGGCTTCGGTGATCTGCCAGAGGATCGCGTAGCGGCCGAGGCTGCGGCGCTCTTCCTCGGGCTCGTAGAAGGTGTAGACCGCTGACAGGCCGTTGGGCAGCAGATCGCACACCGCCACGGCCAGCAGTCGGCCTTCCAGGCGGAACTCGTAGAACCAGCAGAACGGCAGGTCGCGCACCAGGAAAGTGGAGAACTGGTCGCGGCTTGGCGGATACATGTCGCCATCGGCGTGGCGCTGCTCGATGTAGCGCCGGTACAGGTCGAAGTACTCTTCCTTGTACGCTGGACGGGCGGCGGTGACGGTCAGGTCGGCGTTACGTTTGAGGATGCGTCGCTGCTGGCGGTTGGGAATGAAGCGCGCAGCAGGAATGCGCGCCGGCACGCAGGCGTTGCACTGCTGGCAATGCGGGCGATAGAGGTGGTCGCCGCTGCGACGAAAGCCCATTTCCGAAAGGTCGGCGTAGACATGCACATCCATCGGCTGGCTAGGATCGAGAAACAGTGTGGTTGCCTGCTCATCCGGCAGGTAGCTGCAGGAGTGGGGTTGAGTGGCATAGAACTTCAACCGCGCCAGCTCTGTCATGATCAACCCCTTAGGTGAGACGTTGTATCTAAGTGTAAGCCAGCTCCGGGAACTCGCCTAGGCAACCCAGCTGGCCGCACTGGGCTGATCCAGGTGTTGCGCCAGGTAATCGGCGAAGCTGGCCCGGCTGATGGCGCGGGCGCCCAGGCTGTGCAGGTGGTCGGTGGGCATCTGGCAGTCGATCAGCACGAAGCCTGCCTGCTTCAGGTGTTCGACCAGTGTCACGAATCCCACCTTGGAGGCATTGTCGGCGCGGCTGAACATCGATTCGCCAAAGAACAGGCGGCCCATGGCCAGGCCATACAGGCCGCCGACCAGTTCACCCTCCCGGCGTACCTCGACCGAGTGGGCGATGCCGCGCCGATGCAGCTCGCAGTAGGCGGCGCGCATGGTGTCGGTGATCCAGGTGCCATCGGCGTAGTCCCGGGGCGCGGCGCAGGCAGCAATCACCGCCGCGAAGTCGCTGTCGAAGCTCACCTGGTAGCGGCCTTGGCGGATCAGCTTGGCCAGCGAGCGCGAGACATGCAGTTCGTCCGGAAACAGCACGGTGCGCGGGTCGGGCGACCACCAGAGGATCGGCTGGCCGTCCTGGTACCAGGGGAAGCAGCCGTGGCGATAGGCTGCGACCAGACGCTCCGGGGTCAGGTCGCCACCAGCGGCCAGCAGGCCGTTGGGGTCGTGCAGGGCCTTTTCCAGGGGCGGGAAAGTCAGCGAGTCGCGGGTCAGCCAGGTGAGCATGGGGTTCTTGAGCGGCGGGGGAGGGGAGGGCCTCCAGCATGGCGTGGCTTGCGGATGAGGTCAACGACCGTCCTCGCGGGCGCGGTCCGCGTGGGAGCGGCGATGCGGCGACCCGACTTGCCCCGCGACAGGGCCGGACCTGGCAGAATCTACCGCCAATCAACCACCCATTCGAGCCGCCACCGGCACCATCTGGCACATTTGCTGTCACACCTGTGCAAAAACACAGCATAAGCCTTTGTCACAAAAGAAAATGCATGCTCAAATTGCATCAATATGAAAGTCGCCCCGTTCACGCGCCATACAGCGTGCCGCCATGGCGGCGGGTGGGCAGTAATGTTAAAAGTAGTGGTTCATTGGCCGGTGACCGGCCAATCACTATTGGACGCGCAGCACGCGCAGGAATAGACGCGTTTTGAAGAAATCCACCGCAACCCCAGCCCCCTTGCCAGTGCCCCTGTGGCGGCAGCAGCTGCACTACCGCCTGAAGGAAGGTGCGCTGATTGCCGTCGGCGCCCTGTGCCTGTACCTGTGGATGGCACTGGTCACCTATGACACCGCCGACCCGGGCTTCAGCCACACCAGCAATGCCGAGCAGGTGCAGAACGCCGCCGGCCGCGCCGGGGCCTATTTCGCCGACATCCTGTTCATGGTGCTCGGCTACTTCGCCTACATCTTCCCGCTGCTGCTGGCGATCAAGACCTGGCAGATCTTCCGCGAGCGCCACCAGCCCTGGCAGTGGAGCGGCTGGCTGTTCTCCTGGCGGCTGATCGGCCTGGTGTTCCTGGTGCTGTCGGGCGCGGCCCTGGCGCATATCCACTTCCACCCCTCGGCGAACATCCCGTTCTCCGCCGGCGGTGCCCTGGGCGAAAGCCTGGGCGATCTGGCGCGCAACCTGCTGAACGTGCAGGGCAGCACGCTGATGTTCATTGCCCTGTTCCTGTTCGGCCTGACGGTGTTCACCGACCTGTCCTGGTTCAAGGTGATGGACCTGACGGGCAAGATCACCCTCGACCTGTTCGAACTGGTGCAAGGCGCAGCCAGCCGTTGGTGGGAGGCGCGCAACGAGCGCAAGCGCCTGGAAGCCCAGCTGCGTGAAGTCGACGACCCGGTCTTTGACCTGGGCGGCAAAGGCGACAGGCGCGAGCCGGCCAAGGCGCAGCTGCGCGAGCGCGCCGAGCCTGTGATGACGCGTGACGAGCCGCCGGCCCGCCCGGTGGTGCCGCGCGAAGCTGCGGTGGCCCGCGAATCGGCCGCGCCGCGCGAAACCGTGGTAGCTCGCGCACAGCCCGCCGCCCCGGTGATCATCCCGCCGACCGCGGACAAGGCGCCGGAACCTAGCAAGCGGGTCATGAAGGAAAAACAGGCGCCGCTGTTCATCGACAGCGCGGTGGAAGGTACCTTGCCGTCCATTTCCATCCTCGACCCTGCCGAGCAGAAGAAGATCGAGTACTCGCCTGAGTCCCTGGCCGGTGTCGGCCAGTTGCTGGAGATCAAGCTCAAGGAATTCGGCGTGGAAGTCGCGGTGGACTCGATCCACCCGGGGCCGGTGATCACCCGTTACGAAATCCAGCCGGCCGCGGGCGTGAAGGTCAGCCGCATCGCCAACCTGGCCAAGGACCTGGCGCGTTCGCTGGCAGTGACCAGCGTGCGCGTGGTCGAGGTGATCCCCGGCAAGACTACCGTGGGCATCGAGATCCCCAACGAGAACCGCCAGATGGTGCGCTTCTCCGAAGTGTTGTCGTCGCCGCAGTTCGACGAGAACAAGTCGCCGGTCACCCTGGCCCTGGGCCACGACATCGGCGGCAAGCCGGTGATCACCGACCTGGCCAAGATGCCCCACCTGCTGGTTGCAGGTACCACCGGCTCCGGTAAGTCGGTGGGGGTGAACGCGATGATTCTGTCGATCCTGTTCAAGTCCGGCCCGGAAGACGCGCGGCTGATCATGATCGACCCGAAGATGCTCGAACTGTCGATCTACGAAGGCATCCCGCACCTGCTGTGCCCGGTGGTCACCGACATGAAGGATGCCGCCAACGCCCTGCGCTGGAGCGTCGCCGAAATGGAGCGCCGCTACAAGCTGATGGCGGCCATGGGCGTGCGCAACCTGGCGGGCTTCAACCGCAAGATCAAGGACGCCCAGGAAGCCGGCGAAGTCATCCATGACCCGTTGTACCGTCGCGAGAGCATGGACGACGAGCCGCCGACGTTGAAGACCCTGCCGACCATCGTGGTGGTGGTCGACGAATTCGCCGACATGATGATGATCGTCGGCAAGAAGGTCGAGGAACTGATCGCGCGTATCGCCCAGAAGGCCCGTGCCGCCGGTATCCACCTGATCCTCGCCACCCAGCGCCCGTCGGTGGACGTGATCACCGGCCTGATCAAGGCCAACATCCCGACCCGCATGGCGTTCCAGGTGTCGAGCAAGATCGACTCGCGGACCATCATCGACCAGGGCGGCGCCGAACAGCTGCTCGGCCACGGTGACATGCTCTATATGCCGCCGGGCACCAGCCTGCCGATCCGCGTGCATGGCGCCTTCGTCTCCGACGACGAAGTGCACCGCACGGTCGAAGCATGGAAGCTGCGCGGCGCGCCGGACTACAACGACGACATCCTCAATGGCGTCGAAGAGGCCGGCAGCGGCTTCGACGGCGGTGGCGGTGGCGGCGGCGATGGCGAAGACTCGGAAAGCGACGCCCTGTACGACGAAGCCGTGCAGTTCGTGCTGGAAAGCCGCCGGGCGTCGATTTCGGCGGTGCAGCGCAAGCTCAAGATCGGCTACAACCGCGCCGCGCGCATGATCGAGGCGATGGAAATGGCCGGTGTGGTCACGCCGATGAACAGCAACGGCTCGCGGGAAGTGATTGCCCCGGGCGGCCCACGCGATTGATGAACAACCTGCCGGGCGCCATAGACGGCGCCCGGCCCCTTCACTGTGCAATGAGGATTTCCATGCGCGCGATTCGCATGCTGTTGGTTTCTGCCCTGGCTGCGGCCAGCCTGTCGGCCCACGCCGGCGAACAGGACGTCCAGCGCCTGACGCAATTGCTGGAGAAGTCGCAGACCATCGAGGCCAATTTCTCCCAGCTGACCCTGGATGCCAGCGGCACCAGCCTGCAGGAGACCAACGGCAAGATGACCGTCAAGCGCCCGGGCCTGTTCTACTGGCACACCGACGCGCCTCAGGAGCAGGTGGTGGTGTCGGACGGCAAGAACGTCACCCTGTGGGACCCGGACCTGGAGCAGGCCACCGTCAAGAAGCTCGACGTGCGCCTGAACCAGACCCCGGCGCTACTGCTGTCCGGCGATGTGTCGAAGATCAGCCAGAGCTTCGACATCACCTCCAAGGAGCAGGGTGAGGTCATGGACTTCACCTTGAAGCCCAAGACCAAGGACACCCTGTTCGACTCGCTGCGCGTGTCGTTCCGCCGGGGGCTGATCAATGACATGCAGCTGATCGACAGCGTCGGCCAGCGCACCAACATCCTGTTCAATGGCGTCAAGGCCAACCAGGCGGTGCCGGACAGCAAGTTCCAGTTCGACATCCCCAATGGCGCGGACGTCATCAAGGAGTAAGCGGAGCCCGTGATGGACCTGTTTCGAAGCGAACCCGTCGCCCAGCCCCTGGCCGCCCGCCTGCGCCCGTCGAACCTGGACGAGTACGTCGGCCAGGAGCACCTGCTGGCGCGCGGCAAGCCGCTGCGCGAGGCGCTGGAGCAGGGTGCGCTGCACTCGATGATCTTCTGGGGCCCGCCCGGGGTGGGCAAGACCACCCTGGCGCGGCTGCTGGCGCAGTTTTGCGACGCCCACTTCGAAACGGTGTCGGCGGTGCTGGCCGGGGTCAAGGAGATCCGCCAGGCCGTCGAGGTGGCCAAGC
Organism: Pseudomonas sp. BJa3; assembly: GCF_026343815.1. Lineage (NCBI taxonomy): Bacteria > Pseudomonadati > Pseudomonadota > Gammaproteobacteria > Pseudomonadales > Pseudomonadaceae > Pseudomonas > Pseudomonas sp. BJa3. The sequence continues at coordinate 27,833 of NZ_JAOXMC010000025.1, forward strand.
AGCAGGCCGGACAATATGGCCGGCGCACCATCCTGTTCGTCGATGAAGTGCACCGTTTCAACAAGTCGCAACAGGACGCCTTCCTGCCCTACGTGGAGGACGGCACGCTGATCTTCATCGGCGCGACCACCGAGAACCCGTCCTTCGAACTGAACAACGCGCTGCTTTCGCGGGCACGGGTCTATGTGCTCAAGAGCCTGGACGAGGCCGCGCTGCGCAAGTTGGTCGATCGCGCCCTGAGCGAGGAGCGCGGCCTGGGCAAGCGCAACCTGCGGGTGGGTGACGAAGCCTTCAAGATGCTCATGGCCGCCGCCGACGGCGATGGCCGGCGCATGCTCAACTTCCTCGAGAACGCCTCGGACCTGGCCGAAGATGGCGGCGAGATCGGCGTCGAGCTGTTGCAGAGCCTGCTCGGTGACAGCCGCCGCCGCTTCGACAAGGGTGGCGAGGCGTTCTACGACCAGATCTCGGCACTGCACAAGTCGGTGCGCGGCTCCAACCCCGACGGTGCGTTGTACTGGTATGCGCGCATGCTCGACGGCGGCTGCGACCCGCTGTACATCGCCCGGCGCGTGGTGCGCATGGCCAGCGAGGATATCGGCAACGCCGACCCCCGCGCCCTGAGCCTGTGCCTGGCAGCCTGGGACGTGCAGGAGCGCCTGGGTAGCCCCGAGGGCGAGCTGGCGGTGGCCCAGGCCATCACCTACATCGCCTGCGCGCCGAAGAGCAACGCCGTGTACATGGGCTTCAAGGCGGCGATGCGCGAGGCCGCCGAGCATGGCTCACTGGAGGTGCCGCTGCACCTGCGCAATGCGCCGACCAAACTGATGAAGCAACTGGGCTATGGCGAGGAGTACCGCTATGCCCACGACGAGCCGGACGCCTATGCCGCCGGCGAGGACTATTTCCCCGAGCAGCTCGAACCGCGCCTGTACTATCAACCAGTGCCCCGCGGCCTCGAACTGAAGATCGGCGAGAAACTCAAGCACCTGGCCGAACTTGATCGCGCCAGCCCCCGCCAGCGGAGAAAACCGTGATTGCACTGATCGCCGCAGTCAGCGCCGGCGGCATCGCCGGCACGCTGTTGCGTTTCGCCACCGCCAACTGGGTCACGGCCCACTGGCCGCGGCACTTCTATGCCGGTACGCTGGCGGTCAACCTGGTTGGCTGCCTGCTGATCGGCCTATTGTACGGGCTGTTCCTGCACAAGCCGCTGGTGCCGGTCGAGCTGCGCGCCGGGCTGATCGTCGGCTTTCTCGGCGGCCTGACCACCTTTTCCTCCTTCTCGCTCGATACCGTGCGCCTGATGGAAAGCGGGCAGGTCCCGCTGGCCTTGGGCTATACCATTATCAGCGTGGTGGGCGGCCTGCTCGCGACCTGGGCTGGCCTGTCCCTGACCCGATTCTGAACCAACACCTACTTATAACGAGAGAACGATATGCTCGATTCCAAACTGTTACGCGGCCAACTTCAGGAAGTGGCTGACCGCCTGGCCTCCCGTGGCTTCAGCCTGGATGTCGCGCGCATCGAATCGCTGGAAGAGCGTCGCAAGGCCGTGCAGACCCGCACCGAGCAGCTGCAGGCCGAGCGTAACGCCCGCTCCAAGTCCATCGGCCAGGCCAAGGCCAAGGGCGAGGACATCGCCCCGCTGATGGCCGACGTCGAGCGCATGGCCAACGAGCTGGCCGCCGGCAAGACCGAGCTGGATGGCATCCAGGCGGAACTGGACGGCATCCTGCTGACCATCCCCAACCTGCCGGACGCCAGCGTGCCGGTCGGCGCCAGCGAAGACGACAACGTCGAAGTGCGCCGCTGGGGCACGCCGAAGGCCTTCGATTTCGAAATCAAGGACCACGTCGCCCTGGGCGAGGTCAGCGGTGGCCTGGACTTCGAGGCCGCGGCCAAGCTGTCCGGCGCCCGCTTTGCCGTGCTGCGTGGCCCGGTGGCCCGCCTGCACCGCGCCCTGGCGCAGTTCATGATCAACCTGCACACCGGCGAGCACGGCTACGAAGAGCACTACACCCCGTACCTGGTGCAGGCCCCGGCCCTGCAGGGCACCGGCCAGCTGCCGAAGTTCGAGGAAGACCTGTTCAAGATCACCCGCGAAGGCGAGGCTGACTTCTACCTGATCCCGACCGCCGAAGTGTCGCTGACCAACCTGGTGGCGGGTGAGATCCTCGACGCCAAGCAGCTGCCGCTGAAGCTGGTCGCCCACACCCCGTGCTTCCGCAGCGAGGCCGGTGCCTCGGGCCGTGACACCCGCGGCATGATCCGCCAGCACCAGTTCGACAAGGTCGAGATGGTCCAGGTGGTCGAGCCGTCCAAGTCGATGGAAGCGCTGGAAGGCCTGACCGCCAACGCCGAGCGCGTGCTCCAGCTGCTGGAGCTGCCGTACCGCGTACTGGCGCTGTGCACCGGCGACATGGGCTTTGGCGCGGTGAAGACCTACGACCTGGAGGTCTGGGTGCCAAGCCAGGACAAGTACCGCGAGATCAGCTCCTGCTCCAACTGCGGCGACTTCCAGGCGCGCCGCATGCAAGCCCGCTGGCGCAACCCGGAAACCGGCAAGCCGGAGCTGGTGCACACCCTCAATGGGTCGGGCCTGGCCGTCGGTCGTACCTTGGTCGCCGTGCTGGAGAACTACCAGCAAGCCGACGGTTCGATCCGTGTGCCTGAAGTGCTCAAACCGTACATGGGTGGCGTCGAGGTCATTCGCTGAATGGACTACCTGCCGCTGTTCCACAAGCTGCAGGGTGGCCGTGTGCTGGTCGTCGGCGGCGGCGAGATCGCCTTGCGCAAGGCGCGCCTGCTGGCCGATGCTGGCGCCGCGCTGCGGGTGGTAGCGCCTGAGGTCGACAGCCAGCTCGCCGCAATGGCCCGAGAGGGCGGGGGCGAAGTCCTGGTGCGTGGCTACCAGGCCCCGGACCTGGACGGTTGTCGGCTGGTGATCGCGGCGACCGACGACTCGGCGCTCAACGCCCAGGTCTCTGCCGAGGCCCAGGCGCGCAGCCTGCCAGTCAACGTGGTGGATGCGCCGGCCCTGTGCACGGTGATCTTCCCGGCCATCGTCGACCGTTCACCGTTGGTGGTGGCGGTTTCCAGCGGCGGCGACGCTCCAGTGTTGGCGCGCCTGATCCGCGCCAGGCTGGAGGCCTGGATCCCTTCCGCCTACGGCGAGCTGGCTGGGCTGGCGGCGCGCTTCCGTCACAAGGTCAAGGCCTTGTACCCTGACGTGAACCAGCGTCGTGGCTTTTGGGAAACCGTGTTCCAGGGGCCGATCGCAGAGCGCCAGCTGGCTGGGCAGGGCGCCGAGGCCGAGCGCCTGTTGCAGGCGATGGTCGATGGCGCGCCGGTGCAGCAAGGCGGCGAGGTGTACCTGGTGGGCGCGGGGCCGGGCGATCCGGACCTGCTGACCTTCCGCGCCCTGCGCCTGATGCAGCAGGCCGACGTGGTGCTGTACGACCGCCTGGTGGCTCCTGCCATCATCGATATGTGTCGGCGTGACGCCGAGCGCATCTATGTCGGCAAGCGCCGCGCCGATCATGCCGTGCCGCAGGACAAGATCAATCGCCTGCTGGTCGACCTCGCTCGCCAGGGCAAGCGCGTGCTACGGCTCAAAGGTGGCGATCCGTTCATCTTTGGCCGGGGTGGCGAGGAGATCGAGGAGCTGGCCGACGAAGGTATTCCGTTCCAGGTGGTACCGGGCATCACGGCAGCCAGTGGTTGTTCGGCCTATGGCGGGATTCCACTGACCCACCGCGACTATGCCCAGTCGGTGCGCTTCGTTACCGGCCACCTGAAGGATGGCACCAGCAACCTGCCCTGGAATGACCTGGTGGCTCCGGCCCAGACCCTGGTGTTCTACATGGGCCTGGTCGGCTTGCCGACCATCTGCGCCGAGTTGATCCGCCATGGCCGTGCGGCGAGTACGCCGGCTGCGCTGGTGCAGCAGGGCACCACCCGCAACCAGCGGGTGTTCACCGGCACCCTGGCCGACCTGCCAGCGTTGGTGGCACGCCACGAAGTGCATGCGCCGACCCTGGTGATCGTCGGGGAAGTGGTGCGGTTGCGCGAGAAGCTGGCGTGGTTCGAAGGCGCGCAAGACGCCTGAAATGACTGGGGCCGCCTTGCGGCCCATCGCCACGATAAGCCGGCTTGCATAGGGTCATACAAGCCCCTGTGGGAGCCGGCGTGTCGACGGTGGGCCGTAAAGCAGCCCCAGCTTTATCAAGCCTTCCAGATCCCTTTGCCCATTAACCGCTCCCGGTCATGCGGCAAGCCGAAATCCTGCAACGGCCCCTTGGGCACGATTCCGTTCGGGTTGATGGTCTTGTGGCTCATGTAATAGTGCTTCTGGATATGCTCCATGTTCACCGTGCCCGCCACGCCCGGCCACTGGTACAGCTCGCGCAGCCAGTTGGACAGGTTCGGGTAGTCGCTCAGGCGGCGCAGGTTGCACTTGAAGTGCCCGTGGTACACCGCGTCGAAACGCACCAGCGTGGTGAACAACCGCACATCGGCTTCGGTCAGGTACTCACCGGCTAGGTAACGCTGGCGGCCCAGTAGTGTTTCCAGCTGGTCCAGTTCGTTGAAGACATCGTCAAAGGCGGCCTCGTAAGCTTCCTGCGAGGTGGCGAAGCCTGCGCGGTACACGCCGTTGTTCACGGCCGGGTAGATACGTTCGTTGAGCCCATCGATGGTAGCGCGCAGCGGCTCGGGGTAAAGGTCCAGGGTGTTACCGGTCAGTTCGTTGAATGCGCTGTTGAAGATACGAATGATCTCGGCGGACTCGTTGTTGACGATGCGCTGCTCCTGCTTGTCCCACAGCACCGGCACGGTTACGCGCCCGGTGTAGTGCGGGTCGTCCTGGGTGTAGCGCTGGTGCAGGTACTGCAATGCGTCCAGATGATCGCCGCTGGAGCCCTGCTGCCGGTCGAAGGTCCAGCCGTGCTCGCCCATCAGCCAGCTGACCACGGAGACGTCGATCAGCGGTTCCAGGCCCTTGATGGCGCGGAAGATCAGGGTGCGATGCGCCCAGGGGCAGGCCAGTGACACGTACAGGTGATAACGGCCGGCCTCGGCGGCGGGCAGTTGATTGCGGCGTTGAGCGTTCTCGCGCTTGAACGCGCCATCCTGGCTGGTCTGGTACCACTGGTCATGCCAGCGGCCATCGATCAAAAGGCCCATTGCAAAGCTCCTCGGAACAAAGTCGTTTGTCGTTGGAGCTCAGTCTAGTGAAAAGCGTTCGAATAAATAGCGCAAAGACTGCGCCCTATCTATCGGCTTATTCGATGCTTCTGCGGTTGGTCCAGTAGTCGCGAGCGCGGCTGAACGCCTGCTCGCGGTCCTGGCCCAGCCCGCGCAGGGCGAGGGCCATGGTCGCGACCACGGCCAGCTCGCCATAGCTGTCCTGTGCCTCGCCACGCCATACCGCCAGCAGGTGCTCGGGCTGCAGGCTGGCTGGCTTCACATGGCGCTGGGCGCTGAGGGCCGGCCACTCCTCGTCCCAGGCCTCGCCGGCCGAGGTGCCGTACAGGTGGCTGATGACATCCGGGTTGACCTCGATCTCGCCGCCGTCACCTTTGATCACCACTGTGTGGTCGCCGAGCATGCGGCTGGCCTCGCGGTGCACCGCCTGGTAGCCGGGGTGGAAGATGCTCTGCAGGCCGCAGCGGGCGCCGAGCGGGTTGAGCACCCGGGCCAAGGAGTGGATGGGCGAGCGCAGGCCCAGGGTGTTGCGCAGGTCGATCATGCGCTGAAGCTGTGGCGCCCAGTCCTGCAACGGGAAGAAGGCCAGTTGACGACTGTCCAGGGCTTGCTCCACGACCGTCCAGTTGCGACACAGCGGAATACCCAGCAGGTCGAGCAGTTGCTCGGTGTACAGCCTGCCCGCCGTATGGGCGCCGCCGCCGTGCATCAGGATGCGCACACCGTTGCCCGCCAGGCACTTGGCCGCCAGCAGGTACCATGGCAGATGGCGCTTCTTGCCGGCGTAGCTGGGCCAATCAAGGTCAACGGTGATCTGGGGCGCGTGCAGATGGGCGCGCAGGGCCTCGGTGAAGCCGGCCAGCTCCTCGGCGCTTTCTTCCTTGTGCCGCAGCAGCATCAGGAAGGCGCCCAGTTGGGTGTCCTCGACCTTGCCCTCGAGCAGCAGGGTCATGGCGGCGCGGGCTTCCTCGCGGGTCAGGCCGCGGGCGCCACGCTTGCCCTTGCCGAGGATGCGCACGAATTCGGCGAACGGGTGCTCGGCCGGGGTTTCCAGGATCAAGGGGCGTGTTTCGTTCAGCTGTGGCTCGGTCATATGCAGTTGGTCGGCTTGGGCAGGCCCGCCAGCTTGGCGGCAAGTTTGGCGGGGGTGCCGTTGAACAGGCGATTGAGGTGTGGGCTGTTGCCTTTCTCGGCGCCGAGCTTGAGCGCGGTGTATTTGATAAGCGGGCGGGTGGCCGGCGACAGCTGGTACTCCTGGTAGAACTGGCGCAACAGCTCGAGGATTTCCCAGTGGTCTGCGGTCAGGGCGATGCTTTCGCGCGTGGCGAGGGCCTCGGCGACTTCGCGGGACCAGTCCTGCAGCTCGACCAGGAAGCCGTCCTTGTCCAGGGCGATGTTGCGATCGCCGACAGTCAGGGTACTCATAGCCAGCTGTTGACCTTGTCGTGGTGCAGGGTGAGCTCGACGAACGCAGGGTAGTCCACTGCCTTGGCCAATTGGCTGTCGAGGGCGCGGGCCTGCATGTCTTCGGCGAGGGCGAACAGGCGCTCGCCGAGATTGGCGGCCTGCAGGGCAGCGAAGGGCTCGGTGCCTGCCTTGAGCGCGTAGGTGGCGTCACCGCACAGCAGCAGCGCGTCCTGCGGGCCAAGTAGACGCAGGCAACTGGCCAGGCGCTCGTCACCGAAAGGCGAATGGGCGATTACATGCAGGATCGTCATCAGAGCGTCACCACCTGGTCGAAACGGGCAATCAGTGCGGTCAGCGCGGCGTTGTCGAGCACTTCCACCGGCAGTGACAGGACGTCGTTGTCCAGCCCTCGGCGGGCGAGGCTGTGACCACAGGCGAACAATTCTTCCACACCGAACATAGGCAGGGCCTGGAGGTTGGCGGCCAGGTTCTTCTGTTGCACGGCATCTGGCTGCTGTGCGGCGGTGAGCTGGAACACGCCGTCATCGAGGAACAGCATGCCCAGCGGCAAGTCGAAGGCGCCGCCGGCCAGGGCGATATCCAGCGCTTCGCGAGCGGACGGTCCGCTCCACGGCGCCTGGCGGCTGATGATCAGCAAGGACTTGGCCATTTCAATCACCTCCGAAGCAGACCAGGCGGTCGGCCAGTTGCGCGGCTTCGTGCAGCTGGCCCAGGCCGGACAGCTCCCACGGCATCGGCAGGTTTACCGCCGGGCGCTGGTAGCGGTTGGCCTCGGTGTCGTCGAGTACCCCACGACGCAGGGCGGCGGCAATGCACACCACGGCGTCGAGCCGGTGATCGCTGACGAAGGCACGCCACTGCGCGGCCACGTCCAGCTCATCCTGGGGCGCGACGATATTGGCCGAAGCACTGTGTACCCCGTCCTGGTAGAAGAACAGCCGGGCAATTTCATGCCCGCCGGCCAGCACCGTCTCGGCAAAGCGCAAGGCGCGGCGCGAGGAGGGCGCATGGGCCGGGGAAAAGACCGCGATGGCGAATTTCATGTAAGGCTCGAGCAAATGAATGCGGCCATGATAAAGCAAAAAGCCCGTGCGGGTGGGCACGGGCTTCTGCTCTGGCTGGCGGGGCTCAGGCCTGGTCTTTGCTTTCTGGCAGGAACCAGTTGAGCACCAGGGCACAGATGCCGCCGGTGGCGACACCCGACTCCAGCACGTTGCGCAGCGCCGCCGGCATATGCGCGAGGAACTCCGGTACCTGGGCCACGCCCAGGCCCAGCGACAGCGACACGGCGATGATCAGCAGGGCACGGCGGTCGAGGCGGGTGCTGGCGAGGATATTGATGCCCGAGGCCGCGACGGCGCCGAACATCACCATGGCCGCGCCGCCGAGCACCGGCTCCGGCACTGCCTGGATCACCCCGGCAACCGACGGGAACAGGCCCAGCAGGATCAGCATGGCGGCGATCCAGATGCCGATATGGCGGCTGGCGATGCCGGTCAGCTGAATCACGCCGTTGTTCTGGGCGAAGATCGAGCTGGGGAAGGTGTTGAACAGGCCCGCCAGCAGCGAATTGGCGCCGTTGACCAGCACCCCGCCCTTGATCCGCTGCATCCATACCGGGCCCTCGACCGGCTGGCGCGAAACCTTGCTGGTCGCAGTCACGTCACCGATGGCCTCCAGCGAGGTGACCAAGTAGATGACCAGCATCGGGATGAACAGCGACCAGGAGAAGCCCAGGCCGAAGTGCAGCGGCGTCGGCACCTGGAACAGCGCGGCCTGGTGCATGCCGGTGAAGTCCAGGCGGCCCAGGTAGCCGGCCAGGGCGTAGCCCACCGCCAGGGCGATGACGATGGCGCAGCTGCGCATCCATACCACCGGGACACGGTTGAGGATGACGATGATCGCCAGCACCACTCCCGAAAGCAGCAGGTTCTCGCCATCGGCGAAGGTACCGTTGGCCATGGCGCCAAAGCCGCCGCCCATGCTGATCAAGCCGACCTTGATCAAGGTCAGGCCAATCATCAGTACGACGATGCCGGTCACCAGCGGCGTGATCAGGCGCTTGACGAAGGGCAGGATGCGCGACACGCCCATTTCCACGAACGAACCGGCGATGACCACGCCGAAGATCGCCGCCATCACGCCTTCAACTGGCGTGCCCTGCTTGACCATCAGCGCGCCGCCGGCGATCAGCGGGCCGACGAAGTTGAAGCTGGTGCCCTGCACGATCAGCAGCCCGGCGCCGAACGGCCCAAAACGCTTGCACTGGACAAAGGTGGCGATGCCCGAGATCACCAGCGACATCGACACGATCAGGTTGGTGTCGCGCGCCGACACGCCCAGCGCCTGACAGATCAGCAAGCCCGGCGTGACGATCGGCACGATGATCGCCAGCAAGTGCTGCAGAGCCGCCAGCAGGCCGATCAGCAGGCGAGGCTTGTCCTCCAGGCCAAGGACCAGTTCATTGGCAGGCGCCGCCGCGCCTGGGCCGTGTTCGTGTGAACTCATGGGAAAATGCCGCCCCGGAAGAAAAAAGGAGCGCATTCTACGGGCAGAACGGCCATTGCGGTAGAGGCAAGCACGATGGGCGCACAATCGCGGAGGAAGGCGCTAATAAGCTGACTTTTAAGTCAATGTTTGTAAGGCGCCCGCTGCTGTCCAGCGGGGACGAAAAAGCCCGCCGAAGCGGGCTTTTCCTGAGGCGCTGGCAACCGATTCGATCAGTCGTCGCGGCCCATGATGCCGAACAGCTGCAGCAGGCTGACGAACAGGTTGTAGATCGACACATACAGGCTGATGGTGGCCATGATGTAGTTGCGCTCGCCGCCATGGATGATGGCGCTGGTCTGGAACAGGATGCAGACCGACGAGAACAGTACGAAGCCAGCGCTGATCGCCAGTTGCAGGCCGCTGATCTGGAAGAAGAAGCTGGCCACCACGGCACCCAGCAGGACGAAGAAGCCGGCGGTGATGAAGCCGCTGAGGAAGCTCATGTCCTTGCGGGTGATCAGCACGTAGGCCGACAGGCCGCCGAACACCAGGGCGGTCATGGCGAAGGCCGAGCTGACCACTTCGGCGCCACCGGCCATGCCCAGGTAGCGGTTGAGGATCGGGCCGAGGATGAAGCCCATGAAGCCGGTGAGGGCGAAGGTGGACACCAGGCCCCAGGCCGAGTCACGCAGCTTGTTGGTGAGGAAGAACAGGCCGTAGAAGCCGATCAGCACCACGAAGATGTTCGGGTAGCCGACACGCATCTGCTGGGCGACGAAGGCCATGATGCCGCTGAAGGCGAGGGTAAGGGCCAGCAGGCTGTACGTGTTGCGCAGGACCTTGCTGACCTCCTGCTGCTCGACCTGCTGGCCGTGTTGGACGGCGTAATCCTGTTCGCGCATGGCGCACTCCTTTGGGGTGAGACCGCGGTCCGAGACCTGCGGTAGTGGAACGTATGGTGCAGAGCATATCAGAGCTGTCGCAAGCCGCGACACAGAGAGTTTGACAGCTTGTTACATTAAGGTATTATTGCCGCCGCAAAACAGCTGGAAGCGTGGCCGAGTGGTTTAAGGCAACGGTCTTGAAAACCGTCGATGGGCAACTATCCTAGAGTTCGAATCTCTACGCTTCCGCCATTTTTGAAGCCCTGACAATGTCAGGGCTTTTTGCGTTTCTGGGGGGATTGTCCAGGAGGACGTTCTTGGAGGGACGAGCAGTTAAGGACCCGGAATGCAAGAATTTCACAGTTGATCCTCAGGTTTTCATCACCACCCAGCCTGATTGCATTCTGCAAATGATTTTGTCGTTAGCACCGTTGCGCGCCAGCTCCACCCGCTGTGCAATCAGAGCCATCTGTTTAATCGACAATGAAGAGCTTGGCTCCGATAGTCGTCGATGACCGGTGCGCCTCCGCATTGTCGCCCACCTGATAGCTCATGCCCGGCTGCAGGGTGAAAGTCCGACCATCCTCCAGCTCAGTGTCCAGTCGACCTTCCAGGCAAAACAGAATATGCCCCTTCCGGCACCAATGATCGGCCACATATCCAGGGGTGTACTCAACCCATCGAACCCGAACCTCCCCAAACAGACAGGTACGCCAATACGCCGTACCGTTCTCGCCCGGATAAGCGACGGGATCGATCTTTGACCAGTCCGTGGTGCCAAACGGGATTGCTGTCAGTTCCATGACAACCTCGTAGAAACAGTGAGGCCTGAACCGTACCGATGAAGTCGCTCTGCCGATAGGCACAGACCGCTGGGAATTTGAACATACAGACAGCCCAGCGAACCGGTCTCAGAGCCCAATCTGCTTCAAAACCGCCGCCACAATCGCTTCCGGCCTGTCTTCCTGCATCAGGTGGCCTGAGTTCTCCACTCTGGCGCAGGGCTGCTGGGAAATAAGCCCAGCAAGACGCTCCCCTTGGGAATACGGAATCCATGCGTCCTCCGCGCCCCAAAGTACCGACACGGGGCAATCCAGCTTCCCGTAAAGCGGTTCAATTTCCTCGGTATAGACCTGATCCATCTGTGCGATCTGTCGGTAAAAGGCCGCCTGGCCAATCGGCCCCAGCCATGGTGCGCTGTAAACCTGCAGGGCTTCGTCACTGAGGGGATTGGCCGCAGAGGTTTGCAGATAGGCGGCCAGTAGCGCGCGGTGCATGTAGTCGGGCATCCCGGAAAAGGCAGCCTCATGTTGACGGACATGCTGAACAAAAGGAGAGCCCCAGGGTGCCAGGGCTACGGCATCAAAAATGGTGAGGGACGCATAGCGCAGACCGTTCAGGTAGTACGCGCGCAGCGCTGTAGCGCCGCCAAAATCATGGGCCAGGACGTCGGGGCGCTCGATGCCCCACTCCTCGAAAAGCGCAGCCATGACGTTGTTCTGAATCGCCAGTGAAACGTCCTGGCCTTCTCGCATTTCAGACATGCCATAGCCAACCAGGTCGAAGTAATACACGGTTCTGCGGTCAGTGAGGTGCGGTATGACGCGCCTCCAGACCTGGGAAGAGAAAGGGGTGCCGTGGACGGCGACCAGCGGCGCGCCTGTGCCTATTTTTCCCCATCTGACGGTGTTGCCTTCGATGCTCGATGCGTAGGGTAAATCCAACATGGCTCACCTCATCTAGTCAAAGATTCTCCAACGCCCGTGCAAACCCACTGCTCGGCATCGCTCCGTGTAGCAGGGTAGGCCTCCATGACCCAAGTAATCAGAACTGGTAGCCAACCCCGGCGTAATACCCCCAGCCATCGGACCGACCGCGGAAATCGCCGTCGCCGAAATTCAGCTGGCTGCCGTCCTGCCAGTTGCCGCCATTGTGGAAATGACGGCCCACCAGGGTGAAGCGCAGGTGGGTGAAGGCGTACAGCAACACGTTGGTGGATACTGTGGCATTGGCCGTGCGGTTGGGGTTGTCCTTGTGCAGGTCCGAGCCGAAATCGAAGTTGGTGAAGCCGATATAGGTCAGCGAGGCGCCGTTGTCGAACTTGCCAAGGGGCACGATGTACTTGAGCTGGGCCCGGTAACCGTCCCACGAATACTCGTTGCTGGCGCCATAGTTTTCCCACTGGTAGCGGCCGTAGAAGTTGGCCGACAGGTTGACCCGCGAATGGGTGTCGATGTCGGTGCCCAGGCCGCTGAAGAGGGTATTGGCACGGTTGGCGCTGTTGCTGCCGTGGTCGTAGATCCAGTCGAAGGCTACGTACCACTCCTTGAACGGGCCGACGGCCAGGCTGCGACCGGCCAGGTAGTCGATGGAGATCCGCGGCTCATGCTCCATGAACAACGGTGAGCCGTGGTCCCACGCGCCTTTGTCATGGCTGTTGCCGATGTCGAGGATCTTCGGGATGTCGATGTAGCCGTACAGCTCGAACGGCCCCTTGCGGCCGAAGTACTCGTATTCGAGGTAGATATCATCGACCGGGCGGGGGCCGAAACTGATGTCCTTGGTGCCGATCAGGGTGAAGTTCTGGTTGTACCAGTCCGACAGATAGGGGCCCGATTTGGCCGGCGCGGCGGCCGGGCTCAAGGTCTCGCCCTGAGCCGACTCGCTTGCGAGATTGTCTTGGGCCTGGGTGGTGACGCTGAGTAGTCCCGTAACAGCGCCCAGTAGCAGTTTGGCAGGCAGAGAGAAGTGGGCGGTTGCGGGTAAAGACGGTCGGTGCATTGAAAATCCTTGTTCATGCAGTGGTAAGCCCCTGGGGGCTGCGATGTGGCGAAAGCTGCAGCGATTGTTCGCTCAAAGGTTTGGAGCAAACGTTTGCATAGTCTGTACCAAATCACCCGAGGTCTTTGAAATAACAAGCCGATTCGGCGCTTGAGCTGATCATTGAGTTAGAAAAACGCCCCGAGATCAGGCATGGCGCGTGCGCATGAACGCATGGAGGGGTCTGATCGTTCTGTGTTGCAACAACCCGTTCGATTGAAACAATCCAGCAAAAAATGCTTTCTGGCATGGCCGCCGCCCTCGGGAGGCATGTGTGCCCAGGGAACAGAGGAGCAGGCCGAGGCCGCGCCCTCCGCTGAACCGCGGCGAAGCGGGCTTCAGCTAAGCCATGAGGGCGACGTACCGTGGAACTTGAACGTTGGTCTGCGAGCGCCTTCGGCAATGCCGGCTGGCTGTTGACCCTGCTTCGGGGCTGAGCGATGGGGAGCCCGGAGCACACCGCATACCCATCGCCATTTGCCGGGTATCACTTCACTGCAACGTCTCGGGCTTCCTCCCCTGGGAAGCCTCCTTCAATCCCTGTTCCATCCGCCCGATCACCTGCGCCAGTATCGCCGCTCTTTCCAGCTCTCCTGACGCCTTCATTCGGGCATGATCCCTTCGCAGGTTCAACAGGCATTTTTGCAGTCCAAGTGCCGAGCTGTCGTAGTTGTCCATGCTGTACTCGTTGGTCGTGGGCATCCGTGCCGTTGTAAGTGAGGCTCGACGGTATCAGCTCAATTCTCCCGCCAATACTGATTATTCATACACCGGCTCACAATCCCGTAGAAACGTCCTACGGAGACGAAAGAGGCGTCTTACAAGATGGTTTGGGTGACTGTTTCGGGATGCTTCCGCGCATTTTGCGGCAGGCCCCGAAAAACAAGGCCTGCCGCGCAAAAGACCGGTTGTAGCGATAATGCGAGCATCCCGGCACCCCGACACGCGCTACTGAAACGATATGTTGCAATTACCCCTACAGATGGTCCGCATCCACCACCGCCTTGACGAACGCCTCGGGCGCTTCCTGCGGCAGGTTGTGGCCGATCCCGCCGCTCACCAGGCGATAGGCGTACTTGCCGGTGAAGCGCTTGGCATAGGCCTCGGCCGGAGGATGCGGCGCACCGTTGGCATCGCCCTCGAGGGCAATGGTCGGCACGCCTATGCTGGGGAACGTGGCCAGCCTGGCCTCCAGCGGGTCGTAGCGGGTCTCGCCTTGAGCCAGCCCAAGCCGCCAACGGTAGTTGTGCACGGTGATGGCGACCTGATCAGGGTTGTCCAGCGCCTTGGCGCTGCGTTCGAACGTGGCGTCGTCGAAGGTCCACTGCGGTGACGCGGTCTGCCAGATCAGGCGGGCGAAGGCGTGGCGGTTGCTGTCGTAGCCTGCGCGGCCGCGTTCGGTGGCGAAGTAGTACTGGTACCACCATTGCAGCTCGGCGCTGGGCGGTAGTGGGGTCTTGGCCGCTTCCTGGCTGCTGATCAGGTAGCCGCTGACCGTCACCAACGCCTTGACCCGCTCGGGCCACAGCGCCGAGACGATATCGGCGGTACGCGCGCCCCAGTCGAAACCGCCGAGCACGGCGCGCTTGATCTGCAACGCGTCCATGAAGGCGATCACGTCGCTGGCCAGGGCGGCGGGCTGTGCGTTGCGCGGGGTTGTCCCGGAGAGGAAGCGGGTGTCGCCGTAGCCGCGGGCGTAGGGCACCAGTACGCGGTAGCCTTGGGCTGCGAGTTTCGGCGCCACCTGCTCGTAGCTGTGGATGTCGTAAGGCCAGCCGTGCAGGAGGATCACCACTGGCCCGTTTGCAGGGCCCTGTTCGACGTAAGCGACGTCCAGATCGCCAGCGTGGACATGCTTGAGCGGGCCGAAGGTGGAGGCCTGGCGGGATGCCGCAGGCGTGCTGGTTTCCTCGGCCTGGCCTGGAGCGGCGACCAGCAGGGCCAGCGGCAGCAGGGCGCAGGCGAGCAGGGCTGGGCGGTTGAGGCGGTTGGCGGTGGCGAACATGGTGCATCTCCCTGGCGGGCCATCGGTGTGGGCTGGATGGCGTGTAGTTAAGGAGATGGCTGTGTCCGGGGTGTGTCGGGTACGGGTGCAGTAGGCGTTCGTGTGTATCGGCGGGTGCTTGATACACAGAAAGCTACAAAGCCGGGGCCGCGTTGCGGCCCATCGCCGGCAAGCCGGCTCCCACTCCGACCGCGCCGCCCTCAGGCCAAGTGCCGTCGCGTGGGGCGATACAGGCTCAGTCTTGCTTGTTCGCTTGCATCTGCAACCACTGCACCACCTGCTCGGCGGCCGAGCCTGCCAGCGGTGCATGGCTGGCCAGCAAGTGGAAGCCAGCGTCGCTGTGCAATTCATGGCCTTCCAGCGCCAGCACCAAGGTCCCGGCCTTGAGCGCGTTCTCCACCAGCAGGTGGGGCACCAGGGCGATGCCCATGCCTTGCTCGGCGGCCTCGATGGCGAGGATGGTCTGCGAGAAAACTGGGCCGTTGAAGCGTGTGCCGGGCAAGGCGTAATGGTCGAACCAGCGCTTCCAGTTGTTGTGGCTGTCGGAGATCAGCGGGTGGTACGCAAGATCCGCGGCTTGCCGCCAAGGGTGCGCGCCGCGCAACCCCGGCGCGCACACTGGCACCGCCACGCCGGGCAGCAGGGGCAGGGCGTAGGCCTCGACGAAGTGCGGCGCCCCCCAGCGCACGGCCAGGTCCACCGCACCCTTGCCGCTCAGGGGGCGGGTACTGTCGGAGGCGTCGATCATCAGGGCCACCTGCGGATGCGCCTCGGCCAGGCGCCCCAGGCGCGGGATCAGCCAGCGGCTGGCGAAGGCGGGGGTGGTGCTGAGCAGGACCTGCTGCGGATCGCGCTGGTTGTCCCGCTCCAGCAGTTCGCCGGTGGCGTCCTCGATGATCTCCAGGGCCAGGCGCACGCGGGCCAGGTAGTCGGCGCCGTCCCGGTTGGGCCGCAGGCCGCGGGGCAGGCGCTCGAACAAGGGGCGGCCAAGTTTATCTTCCAGGGTGCGCACCTGCTGGGCGACCGCGCCCGGCGTGACATGCAGCTCGTCGGCGGCAGCGCGGAAGCTGCCCAGGCGGGCGGCGGCCTCGAAGGCCACCAGGTGATTGACGATGGCGGGGGCGTTGCGTCGCTTGGGCGCGCTCATCCAGTAGATTTCCTGCAGGCTGCTGCCAGTATTCGTGATTGGTGCGTTGAGCCGGATTCTGGCTTCATGGGCCCACTTGATCAACTCCCGGAAGGAGCGGCATATGTCTTCTCAGAAAGTGGCAATCATCACCGCAGGTGGCAGTGGCATGGGCGCGGAGGCTGCGCGGCGGCTGGCTGCCGACGGTTTCAGGGTGGCGATCCTGTCGTCCTCGGGTAAGGGCGAGGCCCTGGCGGCCGAGCTGGGCGGCATCGGTGTGACGGGCTCAAACCAGTCAGCAGAGGACCTGCAGCGTCTGGTCGATACCGTGATGCAGCAATGGGGGCGTATCGATGTACTGGTCAACAGCGCCGGGCATGGCCCGCGTGCACCGGTGCTCGAGCTCAGCGACGAGGACTGGCACCGGGGCATGGAGGTGTATTTCCTCAACGTGGTGCGCCCGACCCGCCTGGTGACCCCGATCATGCAGCGGCAAAAAGGCGGGACCATCATCAATATCTCGACCTTCGCCACCTTCGAGCCGGATCCGGCGTTCCCGACCTCCGGCGTGTTCCGTGCCGGGCTCGCGGCCTTTACCAAACTGTTCGCCGACCGTTACGCGGCCGAGAACATCCGCATGAACAACGTACTGCCAGGCTTCATCGACAGCCTGCCGGAGAAGGAGGAATTCCGTAGCCGGATTCCCATGGAGCGGTACGGCAAGTCCGAGGAGATCGCGGCCACTGTCAGCTTCCTTGCCTCCGAGGGCGCGGGTTACATCACCGGGCAGAACCTGCGGGTCGACGGGGGTATTACCCGTTCGGTGTAAGAGACATGGCGAGCCTGTAGCAGGGCGGCGACTTCCGTTAGGATGTCGCCCCTGTTTCCCGCTATCCGGATTCCGCCCATGAGCACACCGACATTCCGCCAGGCCACCTCCAGCGACGTGGACCGTTGCTACCAAATTGAGACCAGCGCCTATGAAGGCGACGAAGCCGCCACCCGGGAAAAGATCGCCACGCGCATCGCCCAGTATCCGGAAGGCTTTCTCGTGCTGGAAACCGAGGGCCAGGTAATCGGCTTCATCAACAGCGGTTGCGCCGACCAGGTGGTGATGTCGGACGAGGCTTTCAAGGAACTGGTCGGGCATGACCCCCAGGCGCCCAATGTGGTGATCATGTCGGTGGTGCTCGACCCCGCGTACCAGGGCCAGGGCCATGCCAGCCGGTTGATGGCGCGCTTCGTCGCGCAGATGCGCGAGCGCGGCAAGGCCACCATCCACCTGATGTGCAAGGAGCGCCATGTCGGGTTGTACGAGAAGATGGGCTACGCCTATGTACGCCCGTCGGCTTCCGACCATGGCGGCATGGCCTGGCATGAAATGGTCATGGTGCTGTAGAGGCCCTTGGTCTAGCATCGACGCTTTTCGCAGCCAGGGAGAGGCTTGTGAAGTACGTCGTGATCGAGACACATCGCAGTGAGTACCCCGCGCCCATCACCTTCGCCCGTGGCACGCTGCTGGAGATCGGCCAGCGCTACGAGGGCGACGAGCAGTGGGAGGACTGGTACCTGTGCAGTTGCCAGGGCCAGGCAGCGGGTTGGGTGCCAGCCCAGTTCATCGAGCGGCTGGGCGTGGGCCGGGGCAGGGCGCTGGAAGCCTATTCGGCCCATGAACTGGACGTCGACCCCGGCCAGCAGCTCGATAGCCTGCGCCCCTTGAATGGCTGGGCCTGGTGCCGCCGTGTGAGCAATGGCGAGCTCGGCTGGGTGCCGCTGGCCAAGCTGCGCGCCCTGGCGTGATCAGCCTGCGGCCAGCACCGCCGTGCTGTCCAGAATGCGCGCATAGTCCATGGCCAGGTTGCTCAGGGCCAGGGCATGGACATCCTCCGCCGACCACAGCCGGCCTTGCAGATCGCGCTGGTCGAAGGTGTAGCAGGCGTCGCCCACCACCACCGTTGCAAACCCCAGGTTGCCCGCCGAGCGTGCAGTCGATTCCACCGAGTTGTTGGTGACCACGCCGAGGATGACCAGTTGATGAATGCCGCGCTGGTGCAGCCAGTGTTCCAGGCCGCTGTTGCAAAAAGCATCGGGCAGGTGTTTTTCAAACACGGCCTCGTGAGCCTGCGGGACGAACGCGGGTTGAAACTCGCAGCCGGGCTGACCTGGCCGGAACACCGAATCCGGATCGCGGGAGATATGCCGCACGTGCACCACCGGGCGCATGCTCGCGCGCCAAAAGGCCAGTAGTTCGCTGATGCGCTGTTCGGCTTCGGGGTTGTTGCGACGGCCCAGGCGAGGGTGGTTGATGCCGTTCTGCATGTCGATGATCAGCAGGGCGGCATTGCTGGCGAGCGCGGTCATCTGCGGTAGTTCTCCTTGTCTGGGCTTCGGACCGTAGCACAGGTGTGCTGCCTGCGCGGATGTATCGCTGGGCAAGCCCGCTCCCACGCCAAGCGCATTGACCTCCGGTTGTGCACACGCGTGGGAGCGGGTGCCCCGCGATGGTCGGCTACCATCTGATCCGCTTTTTTTCCGCGAACCTGAATCTGTAACCGTATCAGCCGCTGCCGGACAATACGTTCAGGCCCAGCCTTCCAATCCGGTGTGCGCTGGGCAGGCTGCCCTGCTGCACTACCGCAGCGGCCAGCCCCGCCGTTACGTCATTACACTGTAGAGGTTCCGATGGGCAAGCTCGCGCTGTTTCTGGGTGGTTTTCTGCTGCTGACTATCATGATTGGCCTGCTGGGCACCATTCCGCCAAGCTGAGCCGCAATTTTTCCTGTCCCGGCCCGCCTGCCGCAATGGCGGGCCAGACCCTTCCCTCCAGGCTTCCCCGCCAAAGACCGCGGTCGTCTAGACAAGCGGTAGCTGCATGTCGTTCTCAAGTTCAAGGCGCTCGTGTAATCTCCCGCCCCCAATCAAAGGGCCCGGGCACACGGGCTATTCACTTGCCTTGGAGACAATACACACTATGGAATGCAAGAAAGGCACTGCAGCGATGCTGGAGTGGCGCGGTCGTTTTCTCGGCGAGGGCATCCTCCACGAAGAGGATTACGATCAGGCACTGCGCCGTGCCGAAGAGTTGGAGCGTTCCGGTGTGATCAGTGCAAGCGAATGGATCGAGTTGGTCAAGCTGGCCAACGTGGCTTTGCTGCGTTTGTAATTTTTCCTTCAAGCCTTGCGGAAACTGTCCACAAAAATCGTGGGTAGGTCTGTGGATAAAACGCTACAGGCCAGTATTGGCAAGCACTCTGTTAGATTGAGCAGAAATTGAGCAGCCCTGTTCAGGGCTGTTCCCCCAGGCGCGGACGGCCATCGCGCAGTGCCTGCAACAGGTCGCGAGCCCGCGCTGGCAGGTCGCCGGCGGGGTATACGGCATGCATCTGCGGGTCGTGCCCCGTGCTGGATGTCAGGTGAAAGTCAGGGCAGACCCGCACCAGCCGTCCGGCGCGTACCTCCGGCTCCCCCAGCCAATCCGCCAGCCGCGCGATGCCGGCCCCCGCCAGCGTGCTTTGCAATACTGCGGCCCCCGAACCCAGTCGCAGACGTGGCCGTGGGCGCAGGCTGGAGATACGCCCGTTCTTGCTGAAATGCCAGGCCTTGAGGATGCGCGGCGCGGTATGCAGGATCAGTGCATGCCGTTCCAGGTCTTCCAGCCCTTGGGGGGTGCCAGCCTGGGCCAGGTAGTCGGGGCTGGCGTACAGGTGGCGGCGGTAACGCCACAGTGGATAGCCAATCAGCTCGCTGGACTGCGGGAAGGCTCCGCGGATCACAAAGTCCAGCTTGCCCTGCAGCGGATCCAGGGCCTGGTCGCTGTACTGCACGTCGAGGGTGACATGGGGGTGGCGACGAGAGAACTCGGCCAGCACTCCCGGCAATACATGCTGGGCTAGCACTTCGGGCGCGGCCAGGCGAATCCAGCCTTGGGCGTTGCCAGTCAGCGCGGCCAATTCGTCGGCGGCATCCCGTTGCACATCCAGCAAGCGTTCGGCGTGGGGCAGCAGGCGTTCGCCAGCTTCGGTCAATGACACCGCGCTGGCGCTGCGGTTGAGCAGCTTGGCGCCGCTGTTGTCCTCCAAGGCCTGTACGGCCCGTGTAACCGCGCTGGGCGAACGACCCAGCGCGCGGGCGGCGCTGACGAAGCTGCGCTTGTGCGCAACACTGACGAACGCTTGTATTTCACGCAGCATGTCCAGGGCCATGCGGGAGCTCCTTGTTGCAGTTTTTGCAATGTGGCATTTCAACACAACAGCACCACTTTGATTAGTCTGGCAGCCTGTTTTGTGCCGCCTGGTCCCCCGAGATGATGGATATTGCCCTGCTTTCGCTGTTTGCCTTTGCCGCTGGCCTGATCGACGCTGCCGTCGGTGGCGGTGGGTTGATCCAGATCCCCGCGCTGTTCAACGTGCTGCCCAATGCCCAGCCGGCGGCGCTGCTGGGCAGCAACAAGCTGGCTTCGGTGTGCGGGACCTCGTTCGCGGCGCGCTCTTTCATCCGCAAGGTCAAGCTGGACTGGGGGTTGATCGTGCCGGCGGCGCTGAGCGCCTTCGTGATGTCGTTCTTCGGCGCGGCCACCGTGTCCCTGGTGCCGGCAAGCGTGATGCGGCCGATGGTGCTGGTGCTGATCGTGCTGATGGCCATCTACACATTCTGCAAGAAGGATTTCGGCACCCTGCACAAACCCATGGCCATCGGCCGCAAGGAGCAATGCCTGGCGGTGCTGATCGGCGGCGCCATCGGCTTCTATGACGGGCTGTTCGGGCCGGGCACCGGCAGTTTCCTGATCTTCCTGTTCATCCGTTTCTTTGCCCTGGATTTCCTGCATGCCTCGGCCTCGGCGAAGCTGGTCAACATCGCCACCAACCTGGCCGCGCTGGTGTTCTTCATACCGTCGGGCAATGTGCTGTGGGCCATTGCACTGCCGATGGCGCTGTTCAATGTCCTTGGCGCGCTGACCGGCACCTGGCTGGCGGTGCGCAAGGGCGCGGGGTTCGTGCGAGGGCTGTTCCTGGTGCTGCTGTGCGTGCTGATCGCCAAACTGAGCTGGGACCTGCTGGCAGGTTGACTCACACCACCTGGCGCTGCCCGTCGGCCTGTTCGACGCGGTTGCGGCCCTGGGCCTTGGCCCGGTAGAGCGCCTGGTCGGCGCTGGCCAGCAGCTCGTCGAGGCTGGGTGCCAGGGTGTCGGCAGCGCACCCGCTCACACCGATGCTCACGGTGATCCGCAGCGGCTGCCCGGGCTGTGCGATGTGTTGGTCCTGCACCGCCCGGCGCAGGCGCTCGGCGGTAAACCTGGCCAGCTCCGGCGCCAGCCCCGGCACGACGATGACGAACTCCTCGCCGCCCAGGCGGGCGAACAGTTCACCGTCGTGCAACTGGTCCTGCAGGGTCGTGGCGAACTGGCGCAGCACCTGGTCGCCGACAGCGTGGCCATGCTGGTCGTTGATGGTCTTGAAGTGGTCGATGTCGAGCATCATCAAGGTCAGCGGCGCTTGCTGGCGGTTGTCGAGCAGGGCGTGGGCACGGCGGATGAAGGCGCTGCGGCTGAGGGCACCGGTCAGGTGGTCGATGGTCGCCTGATGCGCCAGGCGCGCCATCAGGCTGCGGTTGGCGCTGCTGACGCAGGCCAGCACCAAGGGGCCGAGCACCAACATGGCGATGCCCAGGCGCGCCGACATCAAGGTAGTGACCCCTGTCTCGCTCTGCGGGATGTTGAAGTGCATGAGGTTCTGCGCTACAGCGACGATCAAGGTGCTGCCCGAGGTGAGGGCCAGCAACGAGACGAGGAAGGGCGAATAGCTGAGCGCGCACCACAACAGCGCGGCAATCGGGAAGGCGATGGCGCCGGGGCCGCCGAAGACGATGCTGACGCTCAGCGAGGCCAGCAGCACCAGCAACGGCGCCAGGCGCACCGTTTGGCTGGCACTGCCCGGCCGCGTCAAGGCTCTGGGTGATGGCGCGGTGAGTAGCACCGGCAGCACCAGCACGCTGGTGGAGAACTGTTCGCTGAACCAGGCCAGCCAAGTGGCGCGCAGCGATTGTTCGAACCACGGCGCGGCCATCACGCAGGCCAGGCTTGCGGCGACAATCGCCCCAGCGGCGCAGGCGCCGAACAGGCACAAAGTACCATGCGGGGTGCGCAGGCGACGATGCACGCGCGGCAGCCGAGCCATCAATAACCAGATGGTGGCGATGGCGCCGAGGTTGCACAGATTGAACCACACGGCCGGACGCCAGGCACTGCCACAGGCCAGGTCGGCAGCGACCATGGCCAGGTAGATCAGGGCGAAGCCGCCGGGGTTGGCCTGGCGGGAATTGCGCAGCAGCACGCCCGCGAGCACCGCGTTGACTGGCCAGAACAGCGACAGTGACTCGATCGGGCGGGCGAGGATGCCGCCCAGCGTCAGCGCCAGGGTCAAGCCGAACAGGATCAGCGGGGGCAGCAGGCGCGACGGGACTGGAGACACCATGGGCTCGACCGGCAAGCGAAGACAGAATCCAGGAAAACGGCTGTAGGCACCTGGGACGATGTCATGCCAGTGTCTTTCAACTGGTCATTTGATGTCAATTCGCCGCAATCAGCGCGGTTCGTGCCGACGATTACAGCCCGAATACCCACGGCACCATCAGCACGGTCACCAGCATCACCAGCAGGGTGAACGGCACGCCAACCTTGACGAAGTCGGCGAAGCGGTACTGACCGGGCCCCAGGACCAGGGTGTTGACCGGCGACGACACCGGCGTCATGAACGCCGCCGATGCCGCCAGGGCCACGGTCATGGCGAACGGGTAGGGCGACATGCCCAGCTGCTGCGCAGTGCTCACCGCCACCGGGGCCATCAGCACCGCAGTTGCGGTATTGGAGATGAACAGCCCGATCAGCGCCGTCACGGCGAACAGGCAGGCAAGGATCACGCTGGGCCCGGCACCGCCGAGCGCGCCGACCAGCGCACCGACGGCCAGGTCGATGCCACCGGTCTTCTGCAGAGCCAGGGCAAAGGGCAGCATGCCGACGATCAGCACCAAGCTCTGCCAGTGGATGGCGCGGTAGGCGCTGTTCATGTCGATGCAGCGCCCGGCGCCCATCAGCAGGCAGCCGATCAGCGCGGCGATGACGTTGGGCACCAGGCCGCTGACCATCAGCCCGACCATTACCGCCAGGCTGATCAGTGCATAGGGTGCTCGGGCGCGCGCCGGCGCGACCTGGTCGATTTCCGCCGGCAGGCTCAGCACCAGGAAGTCGCGCGGCTTGCCCTGCAGCTGGCGTACAGCCTTCCACGGGCCTACCACCAGCAGGGTGTCGCCCAGGCGCAGCTTTTCTTCCACCAGTTGCCCTTCGATGGCTTGCTGGTCACGGCGCAGGCCGACCACGTTGAGGTCGTAGCGGGTACGGAAGGCCAGTTCGAGGATGCTTTTGCCGATCAGTTGCGAGCCGGGCGGCAGCGAGACCTCCGCCATGCCCAGCTCCTGGGACTGGTCGATGAAGTAGGCGGCCTTGAAGTGCAGGGGTTCGAGCAGCATGGTCTGGCACAGGCTGCGCAGGTCGTCGCGGTTGGCGAACAAGTCCAGCAACAGCACGTCGCCCTGCTGCAGCAGGGTGCCGGAGTCGGCGCTGATCACCCGGGTGGTGAACTTGTGCTGGCGCTCGATGCCGATCACGTTGGCGCCGTGGCGGGTGCGCAGTTCCAGCTCGCCAAGGGTATGACCGATCAGCGGCGAATGGGGGCGGATGCGCAGGCGCCGCTCGCGCCCGTTGAGCTTGTAGTCCAGCACCAGGTCGAGCAAGGTGCGGCGGCTCTCGACCCGGCCGTCCTTGCGCACCTCGCCGTTGAGCCAGTGGCGGGTCAGCAGCATGTAGCCGATCCCGAGCACCAGCACCACCAGGCCGAAAGGGGTGAAGCTGAAGAAGCCGAAGCCCTGTTCGCCGTGGCGCACCAGTTCGCTGTGCACCACCACGTTCGGTGGCGTCGCCACCAGGCTCAGCATGCCGCTGATCAGGCCGGCGAAGCTCAGTGGCATCATCAGCCGGCTGGGCGAAAGCTGCTGGCGCGCGGCAATGCTCAGCACCACCGGGATGAAGATCGCCACCACGCCGGTGGAGCTCATCACCGAGCCCAGCCCGGCCACGGCCACCATCAGCAGCACCAGCAGGCGCGCCTCGCTGTTGCCGGCGCGCTCGCTCATCCATTCGCCGATGCGGTAGGCGATGCCGGTGCGCACCAGCCCTTCGCCGATCACGAACAGCGCGGCGATCAGCACCACGTTGGGGTCGCTGAAGCCGGCCATGGCCTGCTCCACGGTGAGGATGCCCGACAGCGGCAGGGCGACGATCACCAGCAGGGCGACCACGTCCATGCGCGGGCGGTTGAGGATGAACAGGACGACGACGACGGCCAGCAGGCCAAGGACCCAGAGCAGCTCATGGTTCATGGGGAGGGGGTGTTCCTTCACACAGGCACGAAAGGCAATGGCTCTAGTGTGGCAGCTTGACGCGACGGCGTCGTTGACGTGCTGCAGTGTTTTGCCGGGTGATGACCCGGCAAGGGGCGGGGGCGCGGCCCGCTGGAGCAGTCGCTAGCGGCCGCGCCGCCGCGACACCCGCGCCTCGATGTTCTTGCGCCCGATCAGCAGCGGCGGTTTCTCCACCACCGGCTCGTCGGCCAACCACTTGTACATCACCAGGCAATCGACCAGGCCCAGCTCGCCATGGCGGTATGCCCTGGGCAGGCGGCCGACAGTCTCGAAGCCGAGCTTGTGCCACAGCGCCACTGCCACTCCGTTGGTCGCCACCACCGAATTGAACTGCAGGGCCAGGAAGCCCTCCTGGCGGGCGAGCTTCTGCGAATGCTCGCACATCAGCCTGGCCACGCCGCGGCCACGGGCGTTTTCGCACACCATGTAGCCGCAGTTGCCCACATGCCCGCCAGGGCCGGCGGCATTGGCCTTGAGGAAGTAGGAGCCGAGCAGTTCGCCGTCTGCCTCGGCCACCAGGGTGCGCAACGGGTTCTCCAGCCACAGCGTGCGGGCCTGGTCGATATTCAGGGCGGGGTCGAAGGCGTAGGTCTGGCGAGCCTGGACAATGGCCTGGAAGGTCGGCCAGAAGCGCTCGAAGTCTTCCGGGGTCATGGGGCGAATCTGGATCATGGCGGTTCCTGCACGGGCTGGGCCGCCAAGTCTGGGTGGCGCGGCGTCGTCGCGCAAGGGCGGCGACGCCTTGGTGTGTCAGGCGCCGGTCTTGCCCACCGCGTCCAGGGCCCGGGCCGAGTAGACCAGTGCCGCGCCGGCGTTCATCGCCACCGCTACCCCCAGGGCCTCGGCGATCTCTTCGCGGGTGGCGCCATGCTTGACCGCCTGCTGCGAGTGAACGGCGATGCAGCCGTCGCAGCGGGTGGTGACCGCCACGGCCAGGGAGATCAGTTCGCGGGTCTTGGCGTCCAGGTGGTTGGTCTTGGCCCCGGCGCCACTGGCAGTCATGTAGCCGGCCACGGTATCGGGGGACAGTTGCTTGAGATCGCCGATGCCGGCCATCAACTGCTTACGGTAGGCGTCCCAGTCCATCATGCTCATCGTCTTCACCTTGTCAGGTTGGCAACAGGAGCTTTCAGGCTAGTCGAAGACGGGGTGTGCAGCGGATAAAACACTCGCGGGGCAAGCTCGCTCCCGCTGTTGGCAGGAGCGGGTTTGCCCCGCGAGGATGACGACCGGATCAGATGTAGATGAACACCAGCACCAGCGCCGCGACCACTGCCCACTTCTCCAGGTAGTAGCGGGTGCGGTTGCGCTTTTTCATGGCCTTGCCGCGCTCACGGATCTTGTAGATGCGCGTGAACAGGCGGTTGATACCGCCGGTCTTGTCATTGGCGTCGTTGGGCGCGGCGGCGGCGGCCATCACGTTGCGGCTGAACCAGCGGTTGAACGCGGCTGCCCAGCGGTACTTGAGCGGGCGCTCGACGTCGCAGAACAGGATGATGCGGTTGTGCTCGGTGGTGTTGGCGGCGTAGTGGATGTAGGTCTCGTCGAACACCACGCCCTCACCGTCGCGCCAGGAGTACTTCTCGCCGTCCACGTCGATGTAGCAGCCATCGTCATTGGGCGTGTCCAGGCCCAGGTGGTAGCGGTACGAGCCGGCGTAGGGGTCGCGGTGGCGCACCAGCTTGGCGCCCGGCGGCAGGGTGGCGAACATCGCCGCCTTGACCGTGCCGATGCCTTGCAGCAACTCGGTGGTACGTGGGCACAGGGTCATCGCCGAGGGGTGGCTCTCGCCGTACCACTTCAGGTAGAAGCGCTTCCAGCCGGTCTTGAAGAACGAGTTGAAGCCGACATCGTCATAGTTGTCGGACTTCTTGATCTCGCCGGCCTGCAGCAGTTGCTGGCCTTCCTTGCGGATCTCCTGCCAGTGGTCCTGCAGTACCTGTAGCTCGGGGAAGGCACTGACCGGCAGGTAAGGCTTGGCCGGGTGCTTGGAGAACAGGTACAGGAAGGCGTTGACCGGGGCCAGGAAGCTGGAGTGGTCGCCCAGCTGGCGGGTCAGCTTGTGACGTACCCGACCGCGCAGGTGAACATAGGCGATCGAGAGGACGAAGATCAGTACGAGTGCAATTTTCATGGACGTTTACTTGTCGAAAAATGGCCATGCGCCATGGCGTAAGCCAGCCAGCATAAACAATCGTGGCGCGGGTTTGTACTTATTGTTACGACAAAACCGCCCGACTTAGGTGGCATGGCCTACAGCTTGCGCAAACGATTCATCCGTATGTGCGGGTATTTTCTGGCGACCCGGCGTTTACAATCGGGTGGACGTCCATCCAGCAAGGAACTCCCGATGATCCAGGATGTACGCCCCAGCGGGGCTCCCTTCAAGCGGCTGTTTTTCGCCCTGTCACTGGGCGAAGAACAGCGCCGTGGCATCAGCCAGTGGCGGCGTGGCCTGGGCTTGCGCAGCGGCAAGCCGGTGCCGAGCGAGAACTTCCATGTCACCTTGCTGTTCCTGGGCGATGTCGATGCCGCCCAGGTGCCGGCGGTGTGCGCCGTAGTGGATGCACTGCGGCTTCCTGAAGCCAAGCTGCGCCTGGTCCTGGACCAGTTGCAGGTATGGCCGCGGGCTTCGGCGTTGGTGCTGGCGCCGGCGCAGGCGCAGGCGCCGTTGGCCCTGCGCCAGCTGGTGTACGACTTGCAGCAGGCGCTGCTGCCGCTGGGCATCGAGCCGTCGGTGCGTGAGTACCGGCCGCACCTGACCCTGTCCCGGGATTTTCGCGAACCATTGCCGGAGGCGGGCGAGGCGCCGGCGTTCCACCTCGTCGCCCGCCACTTCACCCTGTACGAGTCACGCAAGGGCCGCTACTGGCCTTTGGCCGAGTGGTCCCTGACGCAGTGAAAGTGACGGTCGATGCCCAGGCCGTCGAGGAAGTCCCGGTCGTGGGAAATAACCAGCAGCGCGTTGGGGTAAACCACCAGCACTTCCAGCAGGTGGGCACGCATGCGCAGGTCGAGGTTGTTGGTCGGCTCGTCGAGGATCAGTAGCTGCGGCGGCCGCGCGGCGATGCAGGCCAGGGACAGGCGCGCCTTTTCGCCGCCGGACAAGCCCGCCACCGGCGCCTGCACCGCATCGGCATGGCGGAACAGAAAGTCTGCAAGGTGGGCGCGCAACTGTTCCAGCGGCCAATCCGGCACTTGTCGCGACAGGGCTTCCTGCACATTGGCGTCGGCAGGCAGGGTGGCGTAGTGCTGGTCGATGTAGCCGATCTGCTCGGGCGCCGGCAGCAGCCAGTCGCCGCGCCGCCAGACCCGTGGATCGCCGAGGATTGCACGCGCCAGGGTGGACTTGCCGCTGCCGTTGTTGCCGGTCAGGGCCAGGCGTTCGCCGCCGTCCAACTGCAGGTCGATGCCGTTGAGCACCGCTGTGTCTGCGGAGCCCACACAGCCGTCACGCACCTGTATCAGCACCCGCGATGACTGGCCCGTCGCCGGCAGATGGAAGCGTGGCACGATCACCGGCTCCGGGCGCAGTTCGGCCAGCTGTTCGCCGAGCTCGCGCTGTTGCTGCAGGATCTGCGCTTGCTTGCGCCCGGCCGTGGTGTTCCCGCGGCCCAGCTTGGTCGGCGAGCGCACTGTAGCCCACTTGCTGTTCTGGATCGCCTTGGCCCCACGCTTGCGGGCGCCGGCGGCGCGGGCCTGTTCCTGCATCAGCGAGTCGTGGGCGTCGTCGCGGGCGCGGCGCACCTCGGCGATGCGCTTGTCGAGCAAGCCGCGCTGCAGGTCGCGCTCGGCCATGTAGTCGGCGTAGCTGCCGTTGAACACGTCCAGGCGCCCGTTGTGCAAGTGCCAGAGCGTGTCGCAGGTCTGGTTCATCAGCGCCACGTCGTGGGTCACCAGCACCAGGGTGCCGTGGAAATGCTCGAGCATGCGTGACAGCGAGCGGCGGTTGGCGGCGTCCAGGTGGTTGGTCGGCTCGTCCAGCAGCAGCAGGTCGGGGTCCAGGGCCAGTGCCTGGCTCAATGCCTGGTTGACACGCTGGCCGCCGCTGAGCGACGACTCGCCGCCCAGTACCTGTGCCACATGGCCGACACGCAAACCGCCGTGGCGCTCCATGTGCCCCTCGCTGGGCGCCAGGCTGCCCTGCAGCAAATGCAGCAATGACGACTTGCCGCTGCCATTGTCGCCGATGATGGCGATGCGCTGCCCCCATTCGATGCGCGCGTCGAGTTCGCTGAAGAGGTGTTTGCGGCCATGGAAAAAGCCCAGGCCGTGTAGTTCGATCATTGCCATGGGATGGTGGCCCTCCTGGCCACTGTCGCGCTTGATCGGCAGCGCACATGGGCCTAGCCTGCCTTGGCAGGCGCCCAATAAAAAACCCGCCACAAGGGCGGGTTTTTTTGCAGCTATCCGAAAATTACTCCGGACGAACCTGCGCAGCCTGCATGCCCTTCTGGCCTTTTTCGGCAACGAAGGAAACAGTTTGGCCTTCTTTCAGGCTTTTGAAACCGTCGGTTTCGATAGCCTTGAAGTGTACGAACAGGTCGTCGCCGCCGCCTTGAGGAGTGATGAAGCCGAAGCCTTTTTCATCGTTGAACCACTTGACGGTGCCGGTTTGGCGATTGGACATGGGGTGAATCTCCAGAAACATGATTTTTTATCGGGGTGCAGTGTCGCCTAAGCTTCAGTGGCACCGACGACACTATAGTCTAATTCTTCGCATCTAGCGCCTATTACCTTCGCCGGATGTTGATCCAAGGCAAAAGATGCGACGGAACGCCGGAAAATCCGGCCTATTTTGGCTTGCAGCTGGCCTGGACCACATGCTGAGCCTTCTGCATCAGCTTGGCGTCTACGCCGTCCTGGCTGTCGAGGTCCTCGATCTCCTTATCGTTGAAATTCTTCTTGATGGCTTGGGCACCACACTCGCAGTGCTTCTTGGCTGTTGCCGCATCCACGCCTTGGCCGCTCGCCACTTGTTGGCACTGCGCCATATAGGACGCTTCCTTGCCGGCGGGGAAATCGCCTGCGTTGGCAGCCAGGGGCAGCAGCAGGGCGCTCGCGGCGCAGGCAGCCAGAAGGGACTGAAGTCGCATAACCGGACACTCCTTGGTTAATGGTCTCATCAAGAGTAGGTTGCTTCAGAAAGTCTGATAGGAAATTTTCCGCAAGAGTTCACCGCCACGGCGTAAATTCCAAATATTTCTGCCGGCCGCTCTAGCCCCGTGCTAGCATGCCTCCCTTGCGCCACGCCCTGTGCGGGCGCATTTCTTTTTATACCTTCCAGTCACTCTGGTTCGTCCCTGGCAGGCCGAAAGGTCTCTGCCACTGTGAGGCAGGCTTTCCCGCGGGAAAGGCAGGGCGGATCTTGTACTGGCTCATCCCAACCCACGTGACCTTTGGTAGGGGTCACCACTAGGAGAGGAGGCGCCATGCCCGTTATTACTCTTCCCGATGGCAGTCAACGCACGTTCGACCAGCCGGTATCCGTAGCCGAAGTCGCCGCCTCGATCGGCGCAGGCCTGGCCAAGGCCACCCTGGCCGGCAAGGTCGACGGCAAGCTCGTCGATGCCTGCGACAAGATCGACCACGACGCCACCCTGCAGATCATCACCCCTAAAGATGAAGAGGGACTGGAGATCATCCGTCACTCGTGCGCGCACCTGATCGGCCACGCAGTGAAGCAGCTGTACCCGACCGCCCGCATGGTGATCGGCCCGGTGATCGACGAAGGCTTCTATTACGACATCGCCTACGAGCGTCCCTTCACCCCGGACGACCTCGCCGCCATCGAAAAGCGCATGCAGCAGCTGATCGACACGGACTACGACGTCGTCAAGAAGATGACCCCGCGCGCCGAAGTCATCGACGTGTTCACCCAGCGTGGCGAAGACTACAAGCTGCGCCTGGTCGAGGACATGCCGGATGAACAGGCCATGGGCCTGTACTACCACGAAGAATACGTCGACATGTGCCGTGGCCCGCACGTGCCTAACACTCGCTTCCTGAAAGCGTTCAAGCTGACCAAGCTGAGCGGCGCCTACTGGCGCGGCGATGCCAAGAACGAGCAGCTGCAACGCGTGTACGGCACCGCCTGGGCCGACAAGAAGCAGCTGGCCGCCTATATCCAGCGCATCGAAGAAGCCGAAAAACGCGACCACCGCAAGATCGGCAAGCAGCTCGACCTGTTCCACCTGCAGGAAGAAGCCCCGGGCATGGTGTTCTGGCACGCCAACGGCTGGACCGTGTACCAGGTGCTCGAGCAGTACATGCGCCAGGTCCAGCGTGAAAACGGCTACCAGGAAATCAAGACCCCGCAGGTAGTCGATCGCATCCTCTGGGAGCGTTCCGGCCACTGGTCCAACTACGCCGAGAACATGTTCACCACTTCGTCGGAAAACCGCGACTACGCGGTAAAGCCGATGAACTGCCCGTGCCACGTGCAGGTGTTCAACCAGGGCCTGAAGTCCTACCGCGACCTGCCGCTGCGCCTGGCCGAGTTCGGCGCCTGCCACCGCAACGAGCCGTCCGGCGCGCTGCACGGCATCATGCGCGTGCGTGGCTTCGTGCAGGACGACGCGCATATCTTCTGCACTGAAGACCAGGTGAAGAAGGAAGCCGCCGACTTCATCAAACTGACCCTGGACGTGTACAAGGACTTCGGTTTCACCGACGTCGCCATGAAGCTGTCGACCCGTCCGGCCAAGCGCGTGGGCTCCGAAGAGCTGTGGGACCGTGCCGAAGGCGCGCTGGCCGACGCACTGAACGAGTCGGGCCTGGAGTGGGAATACCAGCCGGGCGAGGGCGCCTTCTACGGTCCGAAGATCGAGTTCACCCTGCGCGACTGCCTGGGCCGTAACTGGCAGTGCGGTACCCTGCAGTACGACCCGAACCTGCCCGAGCGCCTGGACGCCAGCTACATCGCCGAAGACAACAGCCGCGTGCGCCCGGTGATGCTGCACCGCGCCATCCTCGGTTCGTTCGAACGCTTCATCGGCATGCTCATCGAGCACTACGCCGGCGTGTTCCCGGCCTGGCTCGCCCCGACCCAGGCCGTGATCATGAACATCACCGACAAACAGGCCGATTTCGCCCTCGAGGTGGAAAAAGCCCTGAACGGTAGCGGATTCCGTGCCAAGTCGGACTTGAGAAATGAGAAGATCGGCTTTAAAATCCGCGAGCATACGTTGCTGCGGGTCCCTTATCTTTTGGTTATAGGGGATCGCGAAGTCGAAACGCAAACCGTCGCTGTGCGCACCCGCGAAGGCGCAGACCTGGGCTCGATGCCCGTCGCGCAGTTCGCTGAGCTGCTGTCGCAAGCGGTTTCCCGGCGTGGTCGCCAAGAATCGGAGTAATGACTATTAAGCGTGAAATGAGAAACGATAAACGAACTGCACCGAAAGCCCCGATCAACGAGAATATCTCGGCACGCGAGGTTCGGTTAATTGGTGCTGACGGCGAGCAGATTGGCATCGTCTCGATTGATGAAGCGCTGCGTATCGCTGATGAAGCGAAGCTGGATCTGGTGGAAATCTCTGCAGACGCGCAACCGCCCGTCTGCAAGGTGATGGACTACGGCAAGCACCTCTTCGAGAAGAAGAAGCAGGCCAACGAAGCCAAGAAGAACCAGAAGCAGATCCAGATCAAAGAAATCAAGTTTCGTCCAGGGACGGAAGAAGGGGATTACCAGGTAAAACTACGCAACCTGGTACGTTTCCTTAGCGATGGGGACAAGGCCAAGATCTCTCTGAGATTCCGCGGCCGTGAGATGGCCCACCAGGAGCTGGGCATGGAGCTGTTGAAGCGGGTCGAAGCTGACCTCGTGGAATACGGCACCGTTGAGCAGCATCCGAAGATGGAAGGACGCCAGCTTATGATGGTCATCGCCCCCAAAAAGAAGAAGTAATCTCCCGGGCACGGCAGGCCTGATGATTATTGTGTAATTTTTATTCGAATGCGGAGTTCCAACATGCCAAAAATGAAAACCAAGAGCGGTGCTGCGAAGCGCTTCCTGAAGACGGCTTCCGGCTTCAAGCACAAGCACG
Source organism: Pseudomonas sp. BJa3 (assembly GCF_026343815.1). Lineage (NCBI taxonomy): Bacteria > Pseudomonadati > Pseudomonadota > Gammaproteobacteria > Pseudomonadales > Pseudomonadaceae > Pseudomonas > Pseudomonas sp. BJa3. The sequence continues at coordinate 60,311 of NZ_JAOXMC010000025.1, forward strand.
CTTTCAAGAGCCACATCCTGACCAAAATGTCGACCAAGCGTAAGCGTCAACTGCGCGGTGCCAGCTTGCTGCACCCGTCTGACGTGGCAAAAGTCGAGCGCATGCTGCGCGTTCGTTAATTCTGGTTAAGATAGAGGAAGTTACTCATGGCTCGTGTTAAGCGCGGCGTTATCGCTCGTAAGCGTCACAAAAAAATTCTGAAACTGGCTAAAGGCTACTACGGTGCACGCTCGCGCGTATTCCGCGTTGCCAAGCAAGCGGTCATCAAGGCAGGCCAATACGCCTACCGCGACCGTCGCCAGAAGAAGCGTCAGTTCCGCGCACTGTGGATCGCTCGTATCAACGCCGGTGCCCGCACCAACGGTCTGTCGTACAGCCGTCTGATTGCTGGCCTGAAAAAAGCGTCGATCGAAATCGACCGTAAGGTTCTGGCTGATCTGGCAGTGAACGAAAAAGCGGCGTTTGCTGCGATTGTCGAGAAGGCTAAAGCCGTACTGGCTTAAGTACCCACGACAATCATCCGGCGGCGCCTGCGCCGTCGGGTGTAAAACGTCATCGGATAGGGGAAGAGCCTTCAAAAGCTCTTCCCCTATTTTCGTATCTGGAGTCTGTACATGGAAAACCTGGACGCGCTGGTCGCCCAAGCCCTCGAGGCCGTGGAACGCGCTGAAGACATCACTACCCTGGAACAGATCCGGGTCCAATATCTCGGCAAGAAAGGCGAGCTGACCCAGGTGATGAAGACCCTGGGCAACCTGCCAGCCGAAGAGCGCCCCAAGGTCGGCGCGCTGATCAACGACGCCAAGGAACGCGTCACCGACGTGCTCAACGCACGCAAGGCCGCCTTTGAAGAGGCCGAGCTCAACGCTCGCCTGGCCGCCGAATGCATCGACGTGACCCTGCCAGGCCGTGGCCAGACCACCGGCGGGCTGCACCCGATCACCCGTACTCTCGAGCGCATCGAGCAGTTCTTCACCCACATCGGCTACGGCATCGCCGAAGGCCCTGAGGTCGAAGACGACTACCACAACTTCGAAGCGCTCAACATCCCCGGCCACCACCCGGCCCGGGCGATGCACGACACCTTCTACTTCAACGCCAACATGCTGCTGCGCACCCACACCTCGCCGGTCCAGGTGCGCACCATGGAAAGCACCCAGCCGCCGATCCGCATCGTCTGTCCAGGCCGTGTGTACCGTTGCGACTCGGATATCACCCACTCGCCGATGTTCCACCAGGTCGAAGGCCTGCTGGTCGATCGCGGCATCAACTTCGCCGACCTCAAGGGCACCATCGAAGAGTTCCTGCGGGTGTTCTTCGAGAAAGAACTGGCCGTGCGCTTCCGCCCGTCGTTCTTCCCCTTCACCGAGCCGAGCGCCGAAGTCGACATCCAGTGCGTGATGTGTTCCGGCAAGGGCTGCCGCGTGTGCAAGCAGACCGGCTGGCTGGAAGTGATGGGCTGCGGCATGGTCCACCCGAACGTGCTGCGCATGTCCGGCATCGACCCGGAAGAGTACCAGGGCTTCGCCTTCGGCATGGGCGCCGAGCGCCTGGCCATGCTGCGCTATGGCGTCAACGATTTGCGTCTGTTCTTCGACAACGACCTGCGGTTCTTGGCTCAATTCCGCTAGGCCCAATCGACGCAACTTTCAGGAGAACAGCATGAAATTCAGTGAACAGTGGCTGCGCGGTTGGGTAAACCCGCAAGTCTCCCGTGACGAACTGGTCGCCCGCCTGTCCATGGCCGGCCTCGAAGTCGACAGCGTGACCCCCGCTGCCGGCCAGTTCAGCGGCATCGTGGTGGGCGAGATCCTCACCACCGAACAACACCCGGACGCCGACAAGCTGCGCGTGTGCCAGGTAAGCAACGGCGCGGAGACCTTCCAGGTGGTCTGCGGCGCCCCGAATGCCCGCCCAGGCATCAAGATCCCGTTCGCCATGATCGGCGCCGAACTGCCGGGCGACTTCAAGATCAAGAAGGCCAAGCTGCGCGGCGTCGAATCCTTCGGCATGCTCTGCTCGGCTGCCGAGCTGCAGATCAGCGAAGAGAACGACGGCCTGCTGGAACTTGCCGCCGACGCCCCGGTTGGCCAGGACATCCGTCAGTACCTGAACCTGGACGACGCCAGCATCGAGATCGGCCTGACCCCGAACCGCGGCGATTGCCTGTCCATCGCTGGCCTGGCCCGTGACGTCAGCGCCCTGTACGACGTGCCGGTCACCCGCCCGGTGGTGCCAGCCGTACCGGCTGCCCACGACGAAGTACGCCCGGTCGAAGTCAGCGCCCCGGCCGCCTGCCCGCGCTACCTGGGCCGCGTGATCCGCAACGTCGACCTGAGCAAGCCGACCCCGCTGTGGATGGTCGAGCGCCTGCGCCGCAGCGACGTGCGCAGCATCGACGCCGCCGTCGACATCACCAACTACGTGATGCTCGAACTCGGCCAGCCGATGCACGCCTTCGACCTCGCCGAAATCAACGGCGGCATCCGCGTGCGCATGGCCGAGGAGGGCGAGAAGCTCGTCCTGCTGGACGGCGAGGAAGTTGCCCTGCGCGCCGACACCCTGGTGATCGCCGACCACACCCGCGCCCTGGCCATTGCCGGCGTGATGGGTGGCGAGCACAGCGGCGTCAACACCGAGAAGACCCGCGACCTGTTCCTCGAGAGCGCCTTCTTCGAGCCGATCTCCGTCGCCGGCAAGGCCCGTTCCTACGGCCTGCACACCGACGCCTCGCACCGCTACGAGCGCGGCGTGGATTCGCAACTGGCCCGTGAAGCCATGGAGCGCGCCACCGCCCTGGTGCTGGAGATCGTCGGCGGCGAAGCCGGTCCGATCGTCGAAGCCGTGAGCGAGCAGCACCTGCCGAACATCGCGCCGATCACCCTGCGCGACGAACGCATCACCCAGATGCTCGGCATGCAAATGCAAGCCGCCCAGGTCGAGCAACTGCTCAACGCTTTGGAGCTGAACACCAGCGCTAACGGGGCAGGGGAGTGGACTGTCACCGTCCCAAGCCACCGCTTCGACGTCAGCCTGGAAGTCGACCTGATCGAAGAGCTGGCCCGCCTGTACGGCTACAACAACCTGCCGGTCCGTTACCCGCAGGCCCGCCTGGCCCCGCAAGCCCGCCCGGAAACCCGTGGCGAGCTGCCGAACCTGCGCCGCCTGCTGGTCGCCCGCGGCTACCAGGAAGCCATCACCTACAGCTTCATCGACCCGAAACTGTTCGAGCTGTTCACCCCAGGCGTCGAGCCGCTGCTGCTGGCCAACCCGATCTCCAACGACATGGCCGCCATGCGCGCCTCGTTATGGCCGGGCCTGGTCAAGGCCATGCAGCACAACCTCAACCGCCAGCAAGACCGCGTGCGCCTGTTCGAAAGCGGCCTGCGCTTCGTCGGCCAGCTCGGTGACCTCAAGCAGCAACCGATGATCGCCGGCGTCGTCACCGGCAGCCGCCTGCCGGAAGGCTGGGCCAACGGCCGGGACAGCATCGACTTCTTCGACGTCAAAGCCGACGTGGAAGCCCTGCTGGGTTACTCCGGTGCCCTGAGCGACTTCACCTTCGCTGCCGGCAAACACCCGGCCCTGCACCCCGGCCAGACCGCCCGCATCGAGCGCGACGGCAAGGAAGTCGGCTACCTCGGCGCCATCCACCCCGAGCTGGCCAAGACCCTCGGTCTCGACCGCCCGGTGTTCGTCTTCGAGCTGGTGCTCGGCGATGTAGTCGAAGGCCGCCTGCCGAAGTTCAGCGAGCTGTCCAAGTTCCCGGAAACCCGTCGTGACCTGGCCTTGATCGCAGGTCGTGATGTAGCTTCTAGCTCGGTGCTTGAAGTAATTCGTGACAATGCGGGCGAATGGCTCACAGACCTCAGGCTGTTTGACGTCTACCAGGGTAAAGGCATTGATCCTGATAGAAAAAGCCTGGCGGTCGGCTTGACCTGGCAACATCCATCGCGCACTCTTAACGACGATGAGGTGAATGAAACCCTGCAAACCATCCTCACCTCGCTTGAACAAAGGTTGAACACCACGTTAAGGAAATAACGGCATGGGTGCTCTGACGAAAGCTGAGATGGCCGAAAGGCTGTACGAGGAGCTGGGGCTTAACAAGCGTGAGGCCAAGGAGCTGGTCGAGCTGTTTTTCGAAGAAATTCGGCACGCGCTTGAAGACAACGAGCAGGTCAAGTTGTCCGGTTTCGGCAACTTCGACCTTCGCGACAAACGCCAGCGGCCGGGCCGCAACCCTAAAACAGGGGAAGAGATCCCGATCACCGCGCGCCGCGTCGTCACCTTTCGTCCAGGGCAGAAGCTGAAAGCCCGGGTAGAGGCCTATGCTGGAACCAAGCCATAACGACGAGCTGCCCCCCATCCCGGGCAAACGCTACTTCACCATCGGTGAAGTCAGCGAGCTCTGTGCGGTAAAACCGCACGTGCTGCGCTACTGGGAGCAGGAATTCACGCAGCTCAACCCGGTGAAGCGCCGTGGCAACCGGCGGTATTATCAGCGCCAGGACGTGCTGATGATCCGCCAAATCCGCGCTTTGCTGTATGACCAGGGCTTTACCATTGGCGGGGCGCGGTTACGGCTCTCCAGTGATGAGGTCAAGGATGAGTCCAGCCAGTACAAACAGCTGATTCGGCAGATGATTGCGGAGTTGGAGGATGTGTTGGTGGTGTTGAAGAAGTGACTTGGTTGGCGACGAGTGGAAATTTTTAAAAAAAAGCTTCCATTATTCAAAAGGTTAGGTTAAATTCTTCAACGTTCTCAGCGGTATCGAGAATGATGTCGGGGCGTAGCGCAGCCCGGTAGCGCACTTGCATGGGGTGCAAGGGGTCGAGTGTTCGAATCACTCCGTCCCGACCATATACCTCAATGACTTAGCCACCTTCGGGTGGCTTTGTTATTTCTGGGCCTAGTGACTTTTCGAGTGACTTCGCCCAATTCCTCAACCGATCCTCCTCTTCAAAATTGTCAGAACCGGTCCGCGTGAGTCGGTGGCCGATACCTTGTTCGCCGCTTCGATCAACTGCCCGAGCTCGGCGCCCGAATAGTGGCTGGTCACGCTTCCGTTCTTGTGGCCCAGCAGCGACTTCCGATCTTCCTCCGTTACACCTGCTGCTTTCAGGCGCCTGCCGAAGGTATGCTTCAGGTCGTGGATGCGTATCGAAGCGAACCCGGGGTGCGCCGGCCTCAAATGCTGCTCCTGCCAGAGCTTGGCCGCGCGCACTCGCGCCTTCTTCCACGCCGAGTCGTTCATCCTATGCATCGCAGTGCCGTTGTAGGGGAACACCCATTCCCTGCTGATCCCGCGCTGCTTCTCGATGATTGACCGCGCCACGCTGTTCAGCACAACCAGGCGCTCGTCCCTGTTCTTCACCCCAGAGTTCTCATGCCGGCCGCCGAACTCGGCGGGGATCAGGAACACGCTGGTGTCGAGCTCGGGGACGAATATCTCCCAGTCCCACCTCAACTTGCAGACCTCTTGCTCGCGACAGCCGGTGTTCACCTTGAACAGGGCCATGCGCTGCAGGTGGTCGGGCAACTCCGCGAAGAGAACCGACTGCTCCTCCCATGACATGGGGTAGGGCTTCCGGCTCGCCTTCTTCTCCTCGAGCTTGGTCAGCAGCGGAACGCTGTCGAGCCACGGCCGGCGCTCCTCATCCCGCCATTTCCTGCACGCCAGCGACAGAACCCTGATCACGCGCTCGATTGCGATGTTGATGGTCCTGTTGCTGACGCCTTCCTTCACTCTTCCATCCGGCAGCATAGTCCCGGCCTTGCGGTCGCGGATGTACGGCGCCAAAGCGGCATCGTCGATGTGCGTCAGTGGCAGGCTGCCCAGGTAGGGCATGACCTGGTCCAGGTACAGCGCAGTCAGCCTGATCGATGGCTGGTCCTTGTGCTCGATCAGGTACCGCGCCGCGGCCTCGTCGAAGGTCTTGATCTCGCGAACACCGTACACCTTGCGCTGGCGCATTTTCTCCAGCAGGTGGATCAGGTACTGCTCCGCTTCTTCCCGGTCACAAGTGCCAGTGCTCTCTTGAATTCGCTCCCCTCTGTAGATTTTGTCGATTTTCCAGATGCCGCTGGGCATTTTCTGGAGGCCTGTGATTGCCTTTTTGGCCATGGGTTCTCCTTGGAGGTCACGGCCAAGCGCTCGCTGCGGGGCCGATTGTTGTCCTGATTGCTCACCTTTTCAACGGCCATGGCCTCGATATAGGCGTCGACCCATGCGTCCAGCTCGAGGCGGTCGAAGCCGATGCCCTGTTTCCCGATTGGGAACTCGCGGACATATGGCCTCACGGTGTTCTTGAATTCGTCCTTGCACATGCCGAGATACCCGGGCGCCTCGCCGGCCCGGATGATTCTCGGCAGCAGGCCTTGCTGCACTGCAGCGGTGGCGTTTGCCATGTGGGCCTCCTCAGGCCAAGAAGTGGTGACCTACCTGAAAGCGCCGGGCACCTTCTTCGGTCCTGGCCATCAGCTGGGTCTTGCTGGTTTTGCCGTAGGCGTTGTACTCGACGTCGACCCACCAGTGGCCGAACTTGCGGTACGGCTCGCCAAGGATCTTCGTGACGTAGCAGTCGATCAGGTTCATGTTGGTCTCCACTCCGCCAGTGGCGGCAGGTTGGTGGTCAGGCCAGGTCGGCCAGGGCGAACACGATCCCGCGGCAGTAGGGCTCTTCGTCCTCTACGACCTCGAACGTCGAGTGCGGAATGTCGGTCTTGTAGGTCCAGCTGTAGCCGTCTTCCTTGCACCACAGCGCCTCGATCGGCTTGGCCGACTTCTGGCGCTGCACGTACTCGGCGATCTCCTCGTCGCCATCCAGACAATCGCGGTCGGGGAGGATGCCGTCTGCATCGACGAATGCCGTGCCGCCGTCGTAACAGCCGATCTCCTCGCGGCGTGCACCATAGAACTCCATCAGGTCGTCGCTGGCGCCGCAGAGGATTACAAGGCCGGAGCTCTGCGCGGCGGCGATCAGTGCGCCAGGGATCCGGACGGGGTACTCGAGACCGCTCAGCTGGGCGGCCAGTTCTTCTTTCGTCATGGAAATAGCTCTCCATGCCCGCTGTCTGCGGGCTTGAGTAGTTGGGGTAGGGGTTAGGCTTCGGTGATGGGCGCTGGGATGGCCTTGGCTTTCCACTCGGCGTCCATTTTCCAGGCTATGCAGGGCGGCTCGGTCTTGCTCTTGTAGCCGCCAAGCCAGTAGTAGCCGCTGTGCTTGGATGTTCCGCAGACGCTGCAGGTGTGCCAGCCACCGAATCCCTGAGCAGAGAATGGCTGGTACTGGTGGTTGTTCACCGCGGGCCCCGATAGATCAGGTAGGCCATGTAGGCGAGGGCGATCATTTGCGTTCCTCCTTCGGTGGATGAACCGGGCACGGCCAGCGCAGTGAGCCGTCGCCGGATGGGCAGGTGCAGGTCTTCACTTCGATCAGGTCGGTCATGGTCGCTCCCTGGTTGCCTGCTGTAGTTCGAAGGCATCCTTATCGCTTGAGCATGAGCCGCCCTGGCATCCGTACTCGTGGCATACGGTTTTGTTACATACCGACCGATATCCTCCGCCTCCGCACATTTCGCACTCGGGGCCGGCGTGCCGAGGGCATTTGTATACCTCACCCCAAACTCCCCAAGGCTGCTGATTCGCCGGCAGCATGCCCGCTCCGGCATCAGGTACTGGTTTCTCGTTTGATCTCATCACAGCGAATACCTCTCTTCGATCCATTGCGCCTGGGCGCCGGCAGGGGTTGGCCCGCTGTCCTTCTGCTCGTGCGGTGAGAGCTGGCGCTCGTTGCCGGCCTGCAGCTGGCTGTCGGGGATGCAGCTGATCGACGACTCGTTGAGGATGTAGCAGGTGACGCCGCGGCGGGCGTCGTGCTGCACGTCGATGTAGCGTTCGTCTGCGCTGGCGCCGGTGGCCAGCAGCAGGAGGCAGAGGGCGAGGCGGGTCATGGCTGATGTACTCGGCGAGCCCACTGCACGTGCGGGCCGTCTTCCGTGTCGAAGATGCCCATCAGGAACCACTCAGGGCCGGGCGATTCCGGCTCCCAGCCGTTGCAGTGGCCAGCGCCGTCGAAGTACGGGTGCTCAACCAGATCTGAATCCATACCCCAGGTCTTCAGCTCCAGGCCTTGCTCAGTTGCCCAGGCCATGTACGGTGCCGGGTCTTCGCCGCCATCCAAGGAAGGGATATCGGGATGACTCCACCAACCATCTTGGTCGCGCTTGACTGCCACGCGTTGGATCAGCTTGGTTTCTTCAGGCATGACGATTCCTTTGCCGCTCGCTCGCGGCTGTGAATAGAGGGGAGAGGGGTTACAGCGGCAGTGTTTCGGGGTACTTTTCCGTTTTTCAGGAGAGCCCAGCGTGATAGTTCATGGAGTCGAATACAGCTTCTGCAGAGCCTCAAGCGTCACCCTTGGCCACGACGGCTTGGGTCTTGAGTGCCTCCGCGGCGACCAAATAATTTTCGAAATTTTCCGTAACG